>CAJTSK010000016.1 GCA_910578835.1 uncultured Muribaculum sp. | reverse complement strand
CCTTGTTGTCGTTGCGCGGGGGATAGTAGTTGATACGTACCTTGTGGTAGTAGTCAGTGTAAAGGTCGGGCTGCTTTTCGGGCACGAGGATTGACTCAAGTGTAGAAAGCTTGCTGACCTCCTTGGTGCGGAAGTTGGCAGGCTCGTCAAGCACGAGACCGTCGCGGTTACCGAGGATGTTGGTAGAGAACCAGCCGGCAAGACCGAGGCAACGAACACCGATGATAGGAGCGAAACCTGACTTAACGAGAGTCTGACCGGTCTTGAAGTCCTTACCTGCGATAGGCATCTTGGTCTTTTCGCAGAGTTCCCAGATAGCGGGGATATCTACAGTGGTGTTAGGAGCACCCATCACGAAGGGAGCGCCTTCGGTAAGAGCAGCATAAGCGTAGCACATAGAAGGAGCGATGTGTTCGCGGTCGTCATCCTTCATAGCCTTTTCAAGGTCGGCGAGCTTGTAGTGAACCTGCTCGTCAACGGGCACGTAAACTTCAGTAGAAGCAGCCCAAAGCACTACCACGCGGTCACAACCGTTGGCAGCCTTGAAGTCGCGGATATCCTTGCGGAGAGCCTCAACCATTTCCCAACGGGTCTTGCAGTCCTTAACATTGTCACCGTCAAGACGCTTTGCATAGTTGTGGTCAAACGCAGCCTTCATAGGCACGATCTTCTCAAGCTCGTCCTTAACGGGGAGTATATCTTTTTCTTTAAGAACCTCACAGTTCATAGCCGATTCAAATGCATTGGCAGGATATACATCCCATGCGCCAAACACGATATCGTTCAGATCTGCCATAGGCACAATCTGATTGTATTTCAGATATTTCTTATCGGCACCTTCGCCTACGCGCATGATGTCGTACTGGGTCATTGAGCCAACGGGCTTTGCGAGTCCCTTACGAGCCATCAAAACACCAGTCATAAAGGTAGAACTAACTGCACCAAGTCCTACCACGAGAATGCCTAATTTACCTTCGGCTTTCTTAACGTCACTTTGATTCATGATTGTGATAGTTAAATTGTTTGTATTTTTTTACGGTTATATTCTTGATGAATAATTGTCATCTCCCTCGACCATTCAAGGGAAAAACGCGTAAAAGTAGTTGTTATTTTTGAGATGTGAAAAGATTTTTCAACTAACTTTCTTTATATTTTGTGAAATTTAGCTAAAATATATCCACTTTAGCCAAAATAGCTAAAATATACTCCATTTAAGCCAACGTTATGTTAACAGGTCATAACACTGCTTCAAGCAGGTCGGAGAGCTTTTTGATTAGTGACGGATGCACGACAGCGTCTTCATCGGCAGTCCATCCCTTGCCTTTAAGCCAAGCCACCTTGCAGCCTATTGTCTCGGCGGGCACGATATCCTTTTTATAGGAGTCGCCGACCACGAGCACCTCCTCAGGCTTCATGCCCAGGGCATCGACACCAAGCTGAAATATCTTCGGGTCGGGCTTCCTTACTCCTACCACGGCACTCTCGACAATCTTGCGGAAATAATGGAGCAGACCGAAATCGGCAAGCACGCTTTCCACATTGCCATAGAAATTGCTCACGAGCACCATCGGATACACTGCAGCAAGACGGTCAAGCACCGGCTTTGCCTCTTCCACACACCCGCGCGCCGCATCGTAGCAATACTTGGCGATGTCAGGGGCATAAATCTCCACCTTACCGGCAGGAATCTTGCCATTGTCGGCAAGCCACTGCAGTTCTATGACCATCTTCTTGTAAAGCAGATTGTAAAAATTATCGTCGGGCAAGATATGGGGATGCTTCGCCAGCTCGCGCTCGGCATATACATACGCCTCGCGGAAGGTGTCTTTATCCACCTCCACCCCTACCGACCGGTAGCCATCCCAGATGACCTCACTCCAGTGGGTGCCACGGCTGTCAATTGTACCGCCGTAATCAAATATGATTCCTTTAATGCCTTTAATAGAGTCCATCTTTCAATTGTTGTGTAAATTTCCGGCATATGCGCTCGTGTCGCACACACATATATATAAGGAGTATGTTAAGCACAGTCAGCTCAAATGCGAAATAGAGCCACGGCATCTGCAGGAACAAGGAGGTAAACAAGGCGATAGTGCGCCAGTTAAACGACAGTATGTTGGTGTACTTCATCAATGGAAGGCTCTCCTTGCGGAACGCCTCGCGGAAGGCAGCCGGTATCTTTCCCGAAGGGAAACGGCGGTGAAGCTCTGCGCGCAGGCGTTGCATCCATTGAGTATGTGACTCCTGGTTGACAGTATAATTGGTATAGAAAGTCAACGTGAGTTTCTTCCAGAAATTTCCGCTCCATGAAAGCTCTGCAAGTTTCTGCTTCAGGTCGGCGGCAGAATCAAGCTCGCTACCCTCCTCTCCTTTGAGGAAATAAAGGTGAAACTGCCTGTAATAGTCGGCGCTCGCAGCCTGCTTGGCATGGCATAGACCCGTTACGACAGCCACCACCCATATCACCCAGGGATGAGCCGAAAAAAATCCGGAAGTCATGTTTTCCCTTAGGCATATGGCGACATATATCGTGGCAAACCATATATCGCCCGAGAGTCCGTCAAGGATTCTTCCGATACGTGAATACTGCTTTGTCATGCGTGCAAGCTGTCCGTCGGCGGAGTCAAACGAGTTTGCCCACACCAGAAGCAGCATGCCTATCACATTAAGCCACATGTCGGGGTAGTAAAACATCACCCCCGCACCTATGCCAAGAAATATCGAGGCAATGGTAATGGCATTAGGGGTCACGCCGAGCTTTTTGGCAAGACACGCCCACATATAGCCTATAGGACGGTAAAATGCGAGGTCGATATGCTCCTCGGTGTCCATCGACTTCAAGGTATCGCGATAGCTCACCTTCTCAGGTGAAGCCACTTTTATTTCATTGTCCATAACCGTTGATTATTTTCTATCTTTTATTGCTGTAAGCACACATTTTGCAATATGCGGCGCCGCGTCCATGCGACAGGGCGCAAAGCTGGGCCAGTCGTTAAAATCGATGATGCGTATGTCGCCCTCCGGACTGACTATGCAGTCGCCGCCGTAGACTTTCACGTCAAGCACCTCACTGGCTCGCTGACATATATCGCGCATATGCTTTTCGTCAAACACGATTCCTGTCGACTTGCCGTTGATAGCTTCGTGACCATACTTTGAGTGACCCTCGTCAAATGGATAGAACCAGAAGAAGAAGGGTGTCCCCTGGACGCCGTAAAACTTTATCAGGTCGCCGACAAGATGACGGTTGATGACCGCACGGCGTATGCCACGGAGAAAATATTCCTGAAGCACTTCCTGCGCCTCCTCGGGGTGACGCACATAGCTTACATCCTCCTTGTGCATGGCGTGGAAATCGCCTCGCTTTATCCAGCACTGGGTGAACCCGCCTTTTTTCAGGGCGGCGGTCACTCCCTCGTCGGTATTGACCATGAGGCTTTCAGGATAAGGGATGTTGGAGCCCAAGAGTATGCGTGTCATGCGCTCGCGTGTACAATTTTCAATACCGTAGCCGGAGTTAATGACAAGCGCACCCTCGTCTTCGCGTTTCTGAAGCAGATGAATCGACTTCATTTCGCGACACATATTCATGATTATGTCTTCTTTCACGTCGCCGGCAATAAACTGCTCCTCGCTGTAGATATTGACTTCACATCCACGCTTGCGCAACTGGTCGGCGGTGGCATTAAATATGGCGGCATCGTTACCTATGTGGTTGGGGGAGTAAGCGCCCGCCCTCATTATGCCGGCTATCTTTATTTCAGCCATTGTATATTGGAAATAATTGGTTTAGTGATTGTTGAGAGGCGACAGTCATTACCCGGCGATAAACGCCTCGGCAGTGGCTATGTCGCCCGCGTGGTCCACATCCACTATCTTTTTAAACGGATAGGCACGCAGATGCAGCCCGGCGTCGACAAGCGCGCGCTGATAATTGCGCATGCGGCTGACCCCCTCTTTCATGCAGCGGTCAAGCACCCCAAGCGCCGGCGGCGTAAGCCCGTAGACACCGCCCGAGATATATTTAACGCCGTCAAAAGCGGCATCGCAAAACGCGGTAATCCACATATCGTCATCGACATCGATGTAAAGCGGCTTCTCATCATCGATAAACGAGGTCACGGCCATGTAGCCGTCGGCATCGTCACTTGCCTCAAACGCCTCGACATATTCACGGAACTCATCTTCACGGAAGATAGTGTCGACGGTCGTAAGCACAAACTTGCCCCGTGAGGGGAAAGCCCGGCTCACCTCCCAAAACGAGTGCATCGAACTTGGAGTGGACTTCACGACAAGGTGCAGAGGCACCGGAAGCGAAAGCCCCTCGATATATTCCCTCACCTCGGTCATCTGTTCGTTGACGATAATCGACAGCGACTCGGGATTACACTGCATCATGATATCAATCAGACGCTTTATCATGGGGATGCCGTTGAGACGCACAAGCGGCTTGGGCAACGCCACTCCCTCCTGGGCGAGACGCGACCCCTCTCCTGCAGCGATTATAGCATAATTCATCAGGCGTTGGTTTATGATTGATTAAGCGTGGTCGCTGTCATCTTTTGACAGGTCAAGCACCACATTATCTTTTCCTTTCTCAAAATATTGCTTGCGCAGGGGATTGCGGTAAGCCCTGTCGTAATCCTTGCGGTTTCGGTACACATCGATAGCCATGTAGATAGCCTGGCGCATCGACACCTCCGACGCCTCGCCCTTTCCGGCGATGTCAAAGCCTGTGCCGTGGTCGGGGGAAGTGCGCACAAACGGGAGTCCGGCAGTGAAATTCACGCCGCTCTCCATCGCGATTGTCTTGAACGGCGCAAGCCCCTGGTCATGGTACATGGCGAGTATTCCGTCAAACTTGGTGTATGCCTCCGAGCCGAAAAACCCGTCGGCGGCATAGGGACCGAACGCCAACATGCCTGACTTGCGGGCTTCTTCGACAGCCGGCGCGATAATATCTTTCTCTTCGGCACCGAGCAGCCCGTTTTCACCGGCATGGGGATTAAGGGCAAGCACAGCGATACGCGGAGCGCGGATAGCGAAGTCACGGCGCAACGACTTGTCAAAAATCGCCAGCTTCTCCAATATAGCCTCACGGGTGATAGCCCCCGCGATTTTGGAGATAGGCATGTGGGTCGTTACAAGCGCCACTCTCAGAGTGTCGCTGCACAATATCATAAGGCTCTTGTCGCCGTCGCCGATTGATGCTTCAAGGTACTCCGTATGACCGGGGAAGCGGAATGTGTCGCTCTGTATCGAATCTTTGTTGATAGGCGCTGTGACAACCACATCAATCTCCCCCTTACGCATGTCGGCGACAGCACGTTCAAGGGCGATAAACGCCGCCTCTCCGGCAACCTTTGACACCACGCCGGGCTCTATCTTTGTATCCTCGGGCACAACATTGACAATGCTCACCTCACCGTCGCGCGCCTCGACAGCCGAGGCTACGGTAGTCATGTTGACCTGCGGAAGGTCAGCGCCCTTGCGATAATACGCGGCAATCTTTGCCGACCCGTATATGACAGGAGTGCATAGCTCTGTCATGCGAGGGTCCTCAAGAGCCTTGAGTATTACCTCATATCCTATGCCGTTAATGTCGCCATGCGTGATGCCGACTTTAATATTTTTATTATCTTTCATTTCAGAATTTTCAAAATTATCTCGCTAAATTACAAATTATCCCCCACATACACAATTTTCACTCCCGGGTCAGTCTTTTATGAGCGAGTACATCCAGGCTATTTCATCAGCCCAGATAGTCTCGTCGGGGGTCTCCAGGATGAGAGGGATATTGTCGGTGCGCGGGTCATTCATGAGAAGTTCAAACAGGCGGCTGCCGATAGCGCCCTTGCCAAGGCTCTCATGGCGGTCGACACGCGAGGCAAGTCCTTTCTTACTGTCGTTGATATGCATCGCGCTCAGATAGGTCAAGCCGATTGTCGCGTCAAACTCCTTCCACACAGCCTCATACCCCTCATCGGTGGCTATGTCGTAACCGGCGGCAAAAGTGTGACACGTGTCGATACACACCCCCACCCTCGACTTGTCTTCCACGCCGTCGATTATGCGGGCAATCTGCTCAAAGGAAAATCCGAGATTGCTTCCCTGTCCGGCAGTATTCTCAATCACAGCCTTCACGCCCTCTGTATCGGCAAGCGTCAGATTAATCGACTCGGCGATACGGTCGAGACACGCATCAACAGCCATCTGCTTCAGATGACTGCCCGGATGGAAGTTAAGCATCGAAAGCCCAAGCTGCTCGCAACGGCGAAATTCGTCAAGGAAAGCCTCACGCGACTGCGCCAGCTTTGCCTCGTCGGGCGACCCGAGATTAATCAGGTAGCTGTCGTGAGGGAGTATGCAACCGGGGAAATAACCCTTTTCGGCACAGTTAGCCTTAAAAGCCTCGGCTTCTTTCCCAGTAATAGGCTTACTGGTCCAGCGTGACGGGTTACGGGTGAAGAGGGCAAACGCCTTTGCCCCTATCGCAGCGGCATTTATCGGAGCGGAACTGACTCCGCCGGCAACCGCTACATGAGCGCCTACATATTTCATATCAGTCTATTTCTTAGTTATTGTTTAATAACACAAAGATAACCACTTTTCATGAAAAGGCGACATACAGCAATCAAAATGCGCGCCCGCGATGTTATAATTATTACTAAACAAGCTCTTAAATGCCATATCAATATGAAACTTACCGAGAGGGATAAAAAATACATCAAGCGTATATTGTACATACTGGTGCTCGGACTGTCGCTGGGACTAATCGTGTATATCTCCATCGACACCTTCACCGGGGTCAACTTCCTGGAAAACAAGAATTACATGACTTTCCAGCTGTGGGTGTGCATAGTGTTTATGATTGACTTCTTTGTGGAGCTTTTTCTCGCGGAAGACAAGTTGAAATATGTAAGACACCGGTGGTTTTTCCTCCTGTTGTCGATACCTTACCTCAACATCATAAACCTCTGGCATGTGGAGTTTTCGGCTGAAGCACTTTACTTCATAAGATTCATACCGCTTGCCCGGGGCGCACTCGCCCTGGCAATAGTAATCGGCTACATGACCGACAACGCCCTGTCATCGCTGCTTCTCTCTTATATCTCCATCACCCTGTCGGTGATATATTTCGGAAGCCTGATATTTTTCGAGCTGGAGGCACCGGTCAACAACATGGTGCCAAACTACGGGGCGGCATTATGGTGGGCGTTTATGGATGCTACGACTATAGGCAGCAATATATATCCGGTCACGATAGTGGGCAAAATACTCGCTGTGATACTCGCCGGCATGGGAATGATGATGTTTCCCCTCTTCACGGTGTATATCACCAACTGGGTGCAACGGTACAACAAGCGCAACGCCCCGGCACTATTTAACGCAGAGTTTACTAACAAAAATAGCAACCATGACAATTTTTGAACGACAAAACAGGCTCTACATAGGGCATATGTGAGTCAAAATTGTTATATTTGCAGTTTAGATTGACCAAAATAAAGTAATATGGGAAGACTTGTAGCTATCGTAGGACGTCCGAATGTAGGCAAATCCACACTCTTCAACCGACTGACGCAGACCCGCACGGCAATCGTCGATGACACGGCAGGCACCACACGCGACCGCCAGTATGGCAAGGTCGACTGGTGTGGCAAGGAGTTCTCAATCGTTGATACCGGAGGATGGGTTGTCAACTCCGAGGATATCTTCGAGAGCGAAATCAACAAGCAGGTACACCTCGCCATAGAAGAAGCCGACGTGATATTGTTTGTGGTCGACGCCATGAACGGCGTGACCGACCTTGACGACCATGTCGCCAATATATTGCGCCGCTCCAAGAAGCCGGTGATACTTGTCGCCAACAAGGTTGACTCCGGCGACTGGATGTATAACGTGCCTGAGTTTTACAGCCTCGGACTTGGCGAGCCATATGCCATCTCCTCGGCAAACGGCTACGGCACCGGCGACCTGCTCGACGAGATAGTAAAAGACCTTCCCGAAGATGACACCGAGGAAGAAAATCTGGAAAAGATACCGCGCTTTGCCATCGTGGGTCGCCCTAATGCGGGTAAATCATCGATTATCAATTCATTTATCGGAGAAGACCGCAACATCGTGACCAACATAGCCGGCACCACACGCGACTCAATATACACTCGCTACAATAAGTTTGGCTTTGACTTCTATCTTGTGGACACCGCCGGTATCCGTAAGAAAAACAAGGTCAACGAAGATATCGAATATTATTCAGTAATACGCTCAATACGCTCTATCGAGGCATCTGATGTGTGCATACTCATGATTGACGCCACTCTCGGCATCGAGAGCCAGGATGTCAGCATATTCTCCCTCATTCAGCGCAACAAGAAAGGGCTTGTGGTGTGTGTCAACAAATGGGACCTTGTACAAGACAAGTCACAGGTGGCGATACGTCACTTCGAGGAAGCGATACGCAATCGTTTCGCCCCGTTTACCGACTTCCCCATCATATTCGGGTCAGCGTTGACAAAACAGCGTATATTCAAGGTGCTGGAGACTGCCGTCGACGTGTATAAAAACCGCGAGCGCATAATACCGACCTCCCAGCTCAACACCTACATGCAGGAAGTAATCGGCGCTTATCCCCCTCCCGCCAACAAGGGAAAATATATCAAAATCAAGTATGTGACCATGCTGAAAGAGCAGAAGATACCTACATTTGTATTTTTCTGTAACCTGCCGCAGTGGGTCAAGGAGCCGTACCGCCGTTATCTCGAAAACAAGATTCGCGAAAAGTGGGATTTCTCCGGCACACCGATAAACATTTTTATGCGTGAGAAGTAAAAAAAGCCTCACGCTCCACTTATTTAAATTATATAATGAAGACATTTGAAGAACTGGGGGTCAGGGATGACCTTCTTAAAGCCATACATGAGCTGGGATTTGAAAATCCCATGCCGGTACAGGAAAAGGTGATACCTCACCTTTTAAACGAAGATGGCGACGTAATCGCCCTCGCGCAGACAGGTACCGGAAAGACTGCGGCTTTCGGACTCCCGGTATTGCAACGTATCGACACGTCGAGGGATGTGCCGCAAGCGCTTATTATCGCTCCCACTCGCGAGCTTTGCCTGCAGATAGGCAGTGACCTCGCCGATTTCTCAAAATATATCCAGGGTCTGAAAGTGATTCCTGTCTATGGCGGTTCAAGCATCGAGAGCCAGATACGCTCGCTCCGCAAGGGAGTGCAGGTGATTGTCGCCACCCCGGGTCGACTTATCGACCTTATCAACCGCGGTGTCGTGAAGCTTGCCGACGTGCACACCGTGATACTTGATGAAGCCGACGAAATGCTCAACATGGGTTTTGTCGACGACATCAACGACATTCTCAGTCATGTGCCCGACGACAGGAAGATGCTGCTCTTCTCGGCAACAATGCCACAGGAGATTGCAAAAATTGCGTCAAAGTACATGCACGACCCCCAGGAATTTGTCATCGGCACAAAAAACACCGGAGCCGAAAATGTAAGGCACATATATTACATGGTACATGCGCGTGACAAATATCTCGCATTGAAGCGTATCGCCGACGACACCCCCAACATATACGGTATCATATTCTGCCGCACACGCAAAGAGACCCAGGAGATTGCCGACTGGCTGATACAGGACGGATACAATGCCGACTCCCTTCACGGAGAACTCTCGCAGGCTCAGCGCGACATGGTGATGAAGAAGTTCCGCGACAGGGTGTTGCGTCTGCTCGTGGCTACCGACGTGGCAGCCCGCGGCCTTGACGTGAGCGACCTGACCCACGTAATCAATTACGGTCTTCCCGATGACATAGCCACCTACACCCATCGCTCCGGTCGTACTGGCCGAGCCGGCAAGACAGGCGTGTCAATCGCCATCATCCACTCCCGCGAACGCGGACGACTGCGCGACATCGAGAAGCGAATAGGCAAGACATTTGAGCGCAAGGAAGTGCCCACTCCGGCACACATCATCGAGAAGCAGCTCTATAATCTCGCCGACAAGATTGAGCGCGTAAAGGTGGATGACGAGGAGATAGGAAAATATCTGCCCGGAGTGATGCGCAAGCTCGAATGGCTGTCGGAAGAAGACCTGTTGAAGCGCATGCTCTCGCTCGAATTTAACCGCCTGCTGGAGTATTACAAAGACGCTCCCCAAATCGACTTTATCGACGAGAAGCCGAAAAAAGAGCGCAAGGAGAAGGCTAAGCCCCGTTCGGCAGAGGAAAAAGACCGCCGCACCGCCGACAGGGGCATGGCACGCATATATGTCAACGCAGGAAAAAATGACGGATTTTTTGCCGGCAACCTTATTGACATCCTCAAGCATGTAATCCACGGCCCGCGCATCGATGTGGGACGAATCGACCTCATGCCGGGCTACTCGCTCTTTGACGTGAAGAAAGCCGATGCCCGACGCGTAGTCGAGGGACTTACCGGTGCCGACTTTGTTGGCAATAAACTATATGCCGAGATAGCCGACCCTGAGAAAGATTACTCACGAGCCTCGTCACGCCGCAAGCAGGATGGCGAGAAAAGCGCAAAAAAGGACAAACACGGCAATTTCGACAAGTTCAAGAAAAATAAAAAAGGCGCTTCCAAACGCCGCTGACATGACTTAGAGCTTGTTTAATAATAAATGTTGCTGTCAGGGTCGTATAGCTTGAGACGATTTTCAACATGTGACGAAGGAGTGTACTTTATGTACACGACTGAGGAACAGGCTGAAAAGCGACCAAGATATACGAGACTAAAGGTAACTTTATAATCACTCAACCTCTTGATGACCTTTGAAACAAATGTAAAAATATGTCAACGATATGAAACAAATTACCTCCCGTCGGTCATTCGCCGGCATCTTTCCGCCTGCTCTTCGGTCGTTATGGAATCCCATAACTCCCTCATCACAAACAAAAATCTGCTCGACGAATGACCGCCCTGACAGCAACATTTATTATTAAACAAGCTCTTATTAACATATCACCGTATGAAATCAATCCATCAAAGATTACTGGCGGCATTGCTGCTGCTCGCCGCCTGCTCTCCCGCAATGATGGCACGTCTTACAGCTGCCGGTGCGTTTTCCGACGCGCCGGCATCGCTCTTCCCGCTGCTCGACCGCAACACGCGTCTCGACATGATTGACTACTTCAACAGCGGGTCGGCTACGGCATCGACCAACGCCATGCAGGGAAAATCGCGCATCACTTCACTCAATCCCGACGACATCAGGATTGCCATGACCGATGCTTCATCTTACCAGATTTCCCTGCTACCCTCAGGCAATGACACTATCATCGCGGTGATTCAGACAGTCGCCACCCCGGCTCATGACAGCCACATCAACTTCTATTCCCGCTCATGGCAGAAACTGAACGGCAATTACTTCACGGCTCCTGTGATGAACGACTGGCTTTCGGAGTCAGGAAAGAAAAATGACGGTGAAGTAGCCGCAATGGTGCCATTCACCCTTGCCGAGTATGTATATGACCCGGCGACAGCCACTCTTTCACTCACCAACAACCTGAAAGAGTTTTTATCGCCCGACGTCTACTCGATGGTAGCGGATTATCTCCTGCCTACGCTCACCTACAAGTGGGATGGCAAACGTATGAACAAGGTTAAATAGGTTTCTGAGTGGAATCGCTGACTCTGTTACAGCTTAACAAGCGTATAGCCGGGCTCGTCATGACTCCGGCTACATCCAACATATGGGTGACAGCCGAGTTGAGCGACGTAGCTGTGCGCGGAGGTCACTGCTACATGGAACTGCTGCAGAAAGACCCGGCTTCGGGGGCGACAGTCGCCAAGGCAAGAGCCGCCATTTGGGCAAACCAGTTTATAAGGATACGCTCCGACTTCTACGCCGCGACAGGACAGGATTTCTGCACCGGACTGAAAGTGATGGTGAGGGCATCGGTGTCAATGCACGCGGTTTACGGCATGTCGCTCGTGATTACAGCCGTCAATCCCGACTACACGATGGGCGACATCATCAGGCGACGCAACGAAATGCTCGCGCGCCTCAAGCAGGAGGGCATACTTGACCTGAACAAGAGCCTTGACTGGATGGAACCACCGCTGCGCATAGCAATCATCTCTGCCGAAGGAGCCGCCGGCTACGGCGATTTCATGAACCAGCTCACATCCAACCCGCTACGCCTACGCTTTTCGACACGGCTTTTCAACGCCGTGATGCAGGGCGATAAAGCGGCACCGTCGATAATCGCCGCACTTGAGGCAATCGCAATGGAGCAGGAGCGGTGGGACTGTGTGGTCATCATACGCGGCGGCGGAGCTACAAGCGACCTTCTCGGCTTTGAAGACTACAATCTGGCAGCCCACGTGGCGCAATTCCCGCTGCCGGTGATTGTCGGCATAGGGCATGAACGCGACGTGACCATACTTGACTATGTGGCGTGTGTACGCGTAAAGACACCCACAGCCGCTGCCGAATGGCTTATCAACCAGGGTAAACTCGCCCTTGACCGCCTCGACCTCATCGGTCAGCAGATTGTATGCGTGGCGCGCGACTATCTTTCGGGCTGCAAGGAGCAACTGGGCACGCTTGAAGGACGCCTTCCCTCGCTTGCCACGGCGATGATTGACAGAGGGAACGCAAAGCTTGACCGATATACACTTGCCTTACAACAGATTGCATCGCGCCACTTGTCGCCAAAGATGGCACGTCTTGACGCGTTACAGTCATCTATACAGGTCATGACATCGGCAATAGTACAACGACGCGGCGCTCGCCTCGACGCGCTCGCCCAAATGCTTGACGCACTCTCCCCGCAAGCCACGCTGCGACGAGGATACTCCATCACGCGTGTCGACGGGAAAGTAGTGACCTGTGCCGACGAGATTCCCGCAGGAGCAGTACTTACGACCACGCTTGCCTCAGGCGAGATATCATCCATAAAACAATGATTTAATACACATCGTCATGATACAACAACCCACATTCACTCCGGTCGCCGAACTGTCATATAATCAAGCGGTAACCGAACTTGAAGAAATCATGCGCCGCATGCAGAGCGACGCCCTCGACATAGATCTCCTTGCAGCCTATACCCGACGCGCGACAGAGCTGCTCGCCGAATGTCGCCGCAGGCTCACCGCCACCGACGAGGAGCTACGCACCATACTATCCTGACCCTTTGACATAATGGCTGCCGAGACAAGAACTGAAGTTGCCGTAATACGACGCATCACCTGGATTGGCTTCTGGGTCAATGCCGTATTGATGTTGCTGAAACTGTTTTTCGGCTACTGGGGACACAGTGACGCGCTTGTAGCCGATGGATTTCACTCGCTGAGCGACTTCGGCACCGATTTCATCGTGCTCATATTTGTCGGCGTCGCCTATAAAAGCGCCGACGACAGCCACCCCTACGGACATGGCAAATACGAGACATTGGCTACACTGCTGATAGCGTTTGTGTTGCTTGCCGTAGCCGTCGGCATCGGTTGGGGAGGCATTGACGCTATCATAAGCTTCTTCAATGGCAACGAGCTGCCGCGCCCTGATGTGTGGACCATTATCGTGGCGATAGCGTCAATCGCGGCAAAAGAGTGGCTTTTCCGCCTGACCGAGGCAAAGGGAAAAGAGATAGGCTCGCCTGCCCTCGCCGCCAACGCATGGCACCACAGGAGCGACGCCATTTCATCGGTCGCCACGCTGATAGGCGTGTCGGGAGCCTATTTCCTCGGCATGAAATTCCGCATACTCGACCCGATAGCCTCGATACTCATCGGCATCTTTATTGCCGTGTCGGCGATAAAGATAGCGCGCCCGTCAATCGACGAACTGCTTGAACGCGCCCTGCCACCGGAAGAAGTCGAAAAAATCAGGGTCATGATACTCAGTGTGCCCGGAGTACGCGACCTGCATCACCTGAAGACGCGTCGTGCAGGACACTCCGCCATAATAGACGTGCACATAAAAGTCGACCCCGACCTCACCGTCACCGAAGGTCACGACATCGCATCGCGCGTGGAACACACCATCCGCGACCGATGGCACCGCGACATAATCATGTATGTCCACGTAGAGCCGTTCAACCCCACAGCCACCTCCTGCCAACTCTGACCCGCAGAAAGAGAAAATCACGAATGACTTGTTCAATCCGATATTTCTTATTAAATTTGCAATTCGCGAATTGCAAATTATACTACATAAATGACTAAATTTCATAATGGTATGCGTCCACAAGATATAGTAATTCTATTAAAGAAAGTCACTTTGGCAGGACGAGGCATGACCAACGCCCAAATTGCAAAAGAGCTTGGCATAAGCGCATCTGAAGTGTCGGAGGCACTGGAACGTTGCCGGATTGCCCGTCTGATTGACAATCTTAAACAACGTGTAAACATACTTGCCCTAAAGGAATTTATGGTTCACGGTCTGAAATATGTTTTTCCTGTGCAGCCGCAGGCAAAAGTACGGGGAATAGCTACCGCTATATCTGCTCCACCGATGAATGAGAAAATTCTATCGGAAAAGGATGTGTACGTGTGGCCTGACGCAAAAGGGAATATTCGAGGGGAAGCCATCGCGCCGCTTTATCGGACTGTCCCGGAAGCAGTGAAGATTGATCCAATGCTGCATAGTCTTTTGGCAATAGCCGATGTTTTCCGCATAGGTCGGACAAGAGAAGTGGAAATCGCCAAAATGGAACTGGACTCAATACTTTCCACCTATAATGTCAAGTAATATAACCCGGCTTAAAACCATAGCCGCAGGGCTGGCAGACCTATGTCGTGATGTTGTCTTTGTCGGTGGCTCTGTTGCCGAACTGTATGCCGACGACCCGGCAGCTACAGACATACGTCCGACTATGGATGTGGACTGCGTGATAGAACTTGCAACCTACGGTAGTTTGCAAGAATTTGAAGATTTGTTGCGTCGGCGCGGATTTGTTAACGACATAGAGTCCGGCGTGATTTGCCGATGGAAATATAATGGTGAGATTGTGGATATAATGCCGGACAGGGACAATATCCTCGGATTCACCAATCAATGGTATCACCCCGGCTTTCAACATAGAGAGATATATGAATTACCCGACGGCACTGCTGTCTATATCCTGCCTACTCTATATTATCTCGCCACAAAGATAGAGGCGATAAGAGGCCGCGGAGGTGATGATTTAAGATTCTCACACGACTTCGAGGATTTTATATATGTACTGAACAATCGTCAAGATATCACATCGTTGTTTGACAATGAACACAATGATGCCCTTATAAAATATATTTCTTCCTGGGCTTCGGAGATGCTTGCCCGTCAGAATTGCCACGAAGAGATAGAGTGTATGCTCCCTTATGGCGATTATGACCGGATTGACTATATAATCGGGATTCTAAACCACTTTAAGCGATGAAAATCCAATACGCCTCCGACCTCCATCTCGAATTTGGAGCAAATTCCGCCATCCTCAGAGAACATCCAATACAGCCTGTCGGTGATATCCTTGTTCTTGCAGGAGACATAGGCTATCTCGGTGATGATTCTATGACTAAACATCCTTTTTGGGATTGGGCATCTGACAACTTTCAAGAGGTTATCGTGATTCCGGGAAACCATGAACTATATAGGAACTTCGATATAAATGAGTTGACCGATGGCTGGGAACTGAATTTGAGGCGCAATGTCAGATATGTTTACAACAAGGTCATTCATCTTGATGATAGCACCGATTTGATAGCCTCAACCCTATGGGCGGAAATCTCACCGGAGAAGGGATATATCACGCAGCGAAATGTGAGCGACTTCCATTACATAAGGAACGGCGAAAATATGCTGACTTGGGAGCGTTTCAATGAGGAACATAAAAGGTGCAGAAGGTTTATTGAAAACGCAGTTAAAGAAAGCCGTGCCGATAAAATCATCGTAGCCACACACCATGTACCATCATTTGCACTGATGGATAAAGAATTCAACGGCAGCCCTATAAATGGCGCCTTTACATCCGAATTGGGTGATTTCATTGCTGACAGCAATATCAAGTATTGGATTTACGGTCATTCCCATCGCAACATATCACGACTGATAGGAAACACACTATGCTTGTGCAACCAGTTGGGTTATGTCAGGGCGTCGGAACATCTCTATTTTAAGAAAGATGCAATCATAGAGTTGTAAGTGAGATACATTTGTTTAGTGACCGGAAATTGTGTAACTTTGCAGCGAAAATCCACCGAGTGCTTGCTACCTCGTTAAAAACAAGAATTATGAAAGAATTGACCAAAGAGCGTTTCTCGCTCCCGTTTCTATTGCTGACGGTACTCTTCTGTGTGTGCCTCATCATCGCCAACTTAGTAGAAATAAAGACCGTATCGCTCGGTGTCGTTACCGTCACCGCCGGCATGGCTGTGTTTCCGATAAGCTATATTATCAACGACTGCCTTGTGGAAGTCTACGGATTTCGCAAAGCTCGGCTCGTGATATGGCTCGGCTTCTTCATGAATCTTCTCGTCACGCTACTGCTGCAGCTCGCCATCATCCTGCCCGGCTCGGAAGCATGGACCGCACAGGGAGCGATGGAGACCATCTACGGAAATGTGCCACGCATTCTCGTAGCCTCATTTCTCGCCTTTATATGCGGGTCGATTGCCAACGCATGGGTCATGAGCCGCATGAAAGTGAAATCGGGAGGACGAAACTTCTCCGCGCGCGCCATCATAAGCACCCTTTGGGGCGAGGGCGTGGACTCGATTATATTCTTCCCCATCGCTTTCGGAGGACTGCTACCATTTGGCGACATCGTGGAACTTATCATCGCACAGGCTTTGCTGAAGACACTTTACGAAATCCTCATCCTACCCGTCACCATACGCGTGGTAAAGCGTCTCAAGCGCATTGAAGGCATAGACACCTACGACTCCGACGTAAACTTCTCCCTCTGGTAACTCCTACAGCAGATTATTGCGGTAAAAGGTTTTCGTAGTTGGAGAGGGAGGCGCGGAGCGACTCCACCATCATGGCGCGTACTTCCGGCGGACTCAATACGGTAATCTTAGGTCCGTAGGAGAGGAGTTCCTGAATAAAATCGGGGGTTACCTTTATTTTGTAATAAAATATTGAATAAGAATCATGTATCACCTCCGACTGGGAGTGATGCAGGGGCACCGAGCGGAAATATTTTGCCTGCCGCGCATCGGTGCGTATCGCCACATGCTTTACCGTGCCCTCATCGAAAATTATTCCGTAGCTGTCGCGGAAATAAGCCTCGGCGTCAAAGTCGTCGGGTATGGAATAGGTCGAGGCAAGAAGTTTTGAATTGCTCATGCGGTCGAGCGCGTAAGTCTTTATCTTGTCCTCCTTTACATTTCGCCCGGTGACATACCAGCGCTGCTTGAATATCTTCAGGAAGTAAGGCTCCACTACTATATCGTGGGTAGGATTGATGCGCGAATAGGGCTGATAGCTGAATGTGACAGGCCTATTCTCCTTCAGGGCATCGACCACCACCGGCATATGCTCACGTGCCGAGGGTACATCCTCAAGAAATATGCGGTTGCCTATATTGCGCGCATCGTTGAGCAGATTACCCACCGAAGCGGAGTTAAGCAGCCAGTTCATCACACTGTCACTATGATCATCGTCTTGCTCGATATAATACTCAAATGTCGACTGATTGCACTCGATATTAATCTTGAAAAGCTCCTCGATAGCGTTGCGGTAGGAGTAAAATGTGCGCCGTGGGAGCGGCTCACCGTTGGAATAAGGCGAGCGCATCCAAAGTTTGTTTATTTCCTCACGCGATATTGAACCATATCGCCTGATTGTGTCGATTAGCCATATGTAACGGCTGAAAAGATCTTTTGCCATAGTAAAAAAGACAAGGTTAAAAAAGTAAAACATCACATAGTTGTTCCGGTCACAGGCTTACGGTGTCTTGACCCCACAACAGAAGCCGCCGCAAGAAACAGGAATGTGTAAAGAGCATTCAGCAACAGAAGCTCAAAACTCATTTCATATCCCCACAAGCGTAACAGCATATTGCGTGTAAGCAGGCTCACAAATGGTGCAGCCACGCAAAGCAAAGGCACAATACGGTCATTGACACGCAATGACGTAAACATTCCAAATACAAACAACCCGAGGATAGGACCATAGGTATAGGAGGCAAGTGTATAGACGGCACTGATAGCGTCATCCTCGCTGATAAGATAAAACACGACAATCACCACACCCATCATCACGGTCATTCCGCCATGGACAAGGCGGCGCATACGGGCAAGACGGCGCTCTTCGACATTGTTGCCGTCGAGTATGTCGACCGTGAAGGAGGTGGTAAGCGACACAAGCGCCGACCCTGCCGCCGAATATGCAGCAGCGACAAGACCGAGTATGAAAAGTACGCCCACCACTGCCGGAAGCGAGTTGTGGGAGGCGACCAGCCCGAATATCTCATCGCTCTTCTCAGGCATCACCAGCGACGGATTGCTGTCGATATACACCACGAGTAGCGTACCGAGAAGCAGGAAGAGGGCAATCACAAAAAATTGCATCACCCCGCTCACAAGCATATTCTTGCGGCTCTGCGCCGAATCACGGCAGGCAAGATTACGCTGCATCATGTCCTGGTCAAGCCCGTTGATGGCAATCGCCATGAAGATACCGGCAATAAACTGTTTCCAGAAATATATGCCCTTTGACGGGTCATCAAAGAAAAATATCCGCGACGACTCATGGTTGCCTATCGCGCCTGCTACTCCGGCCATGTCAAGGTCAAGATTGCGTGCGATAAACACTATACACAACACCACCGAGAGTATAAGACAGAAACTTTTAAGCAGGTCGGTCCATATCACCGACTTGACCCCTCCACGGAAGGTATATAGCCACACAATGCCCACAGTAACGGCGACATTACACCAGAACGGTATGCCAAGCGGCTCGCACACAAGCGACTGGAGCACAATACACACCACAAAAAACCTTACCGAAGCGCCGAGCATCTTGGAGATGATGAAAAACCACGCCCCGGTGCGGTAAGTGCTCAAGCCAAACCGTTCGCCAAGATAGCCGTAGATTGATATGAGGTTACGCTTATAGAACAGAGGCACAAGCACAAAGGCTATTATCCAGTAGCCCACGATGAAGCCCATCACCATCTGAAGATAGCTGTAGCCCTTGTCGGCCACCATGCCCGGCACACTGATAAATGTAACGCCTGAAATAGCCGCCCCTACCGTGGCGATTGCCACAACCAACCACGGGGCGCGACGGTTGCCGGTAAAAAATCCGGCATTGTCAGTGCGACGCGAAGCAACGTGGCTTACCGCAAAAAGCAGCAGAAAATATACTGCCACAGTTATGAGCACAGTAACCGGACTCATGACTCAGGGTATAAAAGATATTGTGAACGCAACGTCTTGAACTCCTCTACCTCATCAGTCCACGACTTCTTTATCTCATCTGCCGACAGGCCGTCGATTATCATGAGGCGCACTTTACGGTTGCCTATCAACTTGTCAAAAAACGCGGAGAAAAACCTGGAGCGTCCGGTTGCCGGCATCGACTGATATGCGTCAATCACATAGGTCAAGTCGACCCCGCGCGCTATCAGCGAGTCGCTGTCGGAACGTGTCAGGTCGACTCCGTTGCAACGGCGGTTGAGCAACGGTGGATTCTTAGCTCCGGGCACGCTGCGCGGCATAAACGTGAAGCCACGGTTTTGCATATCAGGATGACCGTAGACTTTAAATGGGAAATCGGTACCACGACCGACACTCGCCACCGTGCCTTCAAAAAAACATAGCGAAGGATACAGGTAGATTGCCGTCATGTCGCGCAGATTGGGCGACGGTGCCACCGGTAGCTTGTAACGCGATGCGTGGGTGTAGCCCTCACACTCCACCACTGTCAAGTCGACCTTCCTTCCCTCACGCAGCCAGCCCTCGCCATTAGCCATCATGGCAAGTTCACCGAGGGTCATGCCGTGAAGCACCGGAACGGGCAATCGCCCTACCCCCGAACGTAGCGACATATCCAGCACGGGACCGTCGACAACCATGCCGAGCGGATTGGGGCGGTCGAGCACCACCACCTTCTTTCCGGCAGCGGCAGCCTCTTCCATCACCTTTATCATCGTGATATAGTAGGTATAAAAACGTGTGCCCACATCCTGCAGGTCAACCACTATCACGTCAAGCCCCTTCATCACCTCCGGGGCTATCCCCTTCGATGTGCCGGTATACATCGACGCGATAGGTATGCTGGTCACCTCGTCGACACCGTTCTTCACATGCTCTCCGGCGTCAGCCGTACCGCGAAATCCATGTTCCGGCGAGAAAAGAGTCACTACATTGATTCCTTCGTCAAGCATCACGTCAAGTGTGTGACGCGCGCCGACAAGTCCGGTATGGTTTGACAGCAACGCCACGCGCTTCCCTTTGAGCAATGGGGCATAAACCGAAGTGCGCGCCGCACCCACCGTAATCTCCCCTCCAAAAACAGGCAGACTCCACAGGCACAACAACGCCACGATTGTAAATATATACCTCCAGGAGGCATTATAACTGCGATTAATCATTTAAGAGCTTGTTTAATAATAGGCAAATATACGAAAAATCCACAAAAAACGAAACGTGAATTACCGGTTCACGCCCCGACTATATACATGTTAACATCTCCGGACCCTCGGTTAGCGCGAGCCGGGGGATTTGGTGTGGCGGGAGAGCATTTTGTGACCGATGCGGCAGTAGAGACACTTGCGGGGCTCACAATATTCACGGCGCAGCTGAAGCAGTGCCTGGGAGGTGAAAGCGTCGTCACACTTCACCCCATGTTTCGCAAACAGCGCCACCACCGAATTGCTTTCAGGGCGCAGCGCATGAAGCATCTCCACGGCAGTGTCACTCAGCGACGTGTCGCCTGTGGCAACACCGTAGGCATGCAGCAGCGGTATGACAGTATTGATAGTCAATACATCCACGGCATTGCGCCCGAGCGCTGTAGCCTTAGGCGTGTCGAGGCTCGAATTAAATGTGTAGTGGGAGCTCCAGTAGCCTATCAGTTCCGCATCAAAGAGCTTCGCGACATCCTCTACCCTCCGCAGTTCACATATGCGGCTCATAAGCCGGAATCCCCCAAACGCCATGAGAGCGAGAAAGGCGATACGGCGGTGGGGAAAATTTGCCGGACGCATGCGCGCCATCTTCCAGCCGAGCCGACCGGGCTTCGGCAACGAAAATTTATGGGAAAGGAAGCTGTATTCACGCTTAAGAAGCGTGATATACGGGTCACTCTCGACTAAATTATCAAGAAACCCCGCCTGTCCGAAGAGCAATGCTTCCAGACTCAGCTGCGAGTCGCTGTGCTTGCCGAGAAACTTCAGAGGCACACTCAATGCAAGCCGCTCAAACGGCTCGCTGTTAGTGCCAAAACCGAGCGAACGGGCGAGCGTGACGAAACATACCGACTCCCAGTCGCCCGCAAAATGACCGAGATAGCGCTCTATGCGCTCCGTCTTGCGGTAAAGACGTTCGTAGGCAAGCGAGTCAAGCCATGAATGGATATGTACGGCGGGCAACGACGCCATCTCTTGATGACACGGGAGGTCGGTTGCCGATGCCGCCACGAGACGCCGGTAATGTTCGTGAAAGTCGGGGGCGCAGTTCATGCGCAATTGCGGTATGACCCTGCCGTCGGAGCGCGTCACACGCCCGTCATCCTTGCCCACCACATGGAGCACCACCGAGTCATAAGCCTTGTCGCCCTGATGATTGTGGCGATACCAGTCGCTTGCCTTGACATGTATCTCAACATCGCCCGCCCACATCTGACCGTTGATTGTCAACTTGGCATTAAAGAAGTCGGGACCTGCATCGCTATTTAGCCTGCCGGGGTCAATCACGCCTACGCGCTCGCCGTCGACAGTAGTCATGTCGGCCACGGGCCATAGGCGATGCTGCCAGATGTATTGCATCAGTCGTTCCATTGCGAGGATGAGAGTTATAGTGCAAACATAATCAAAATTATTGAATTTACCTTTCCCTATCACGATAAAATTGCAAAAAGTCAGTAACTTTGTATAGAAATATATGCCGTGATTCCCAATGAACGATAACACCAAACAACCCCTTATAGGAATGACCCTGGAGCAGCTCCGGGAAGTAGCCGCCTCATGTGGACTACCCGGATTTGCAGCCAAGCAGATAGCCGACTGGCTCTATGTGAAACGCGTCGACTCGATTGACGCCATGACCAATATATCGCTAAAAGGTCGCGAGAAGCTTTCAGCAGCTTACCGCGTAGGACGGTTTGCGCCGAAAGCCGAGGCACGCTCCTGTGACGGCACGGTAAAATATCTGTTTGACGGGAAGGGCGGTCGCGACATAGAGGCTGTCTACATCCCTGACCGTGACCGCGCCACGCTCTGCGTATCATCGCAGGCAGGCTGCCGCATGGGATGTCGGTTTTGCATGACAGGCCGACAGGGATTTCACGGCGACCTGACAGCCACCGACATCATCAACCAGATACTCTCCATCCCGGAAAGCAGTTCACTGACCAACATAGTATTCATGGGCATGGGCGAACCGATGGACAATCTTGACGCCGTATTGCCGTCACTCGAAATACTTACCGCGCCCTGGGGTCTCGCATGGAGCCCAAAGCGCATCACCGTGTCGACAATAGGCAAAATCAACGAGCTTAAGACACTGCTCGACACCACCAAGGTACACATAGCCATCAGCGTACACTCGCCTCTCGCGGAGCAACGCGCCTCGCTTATGCCTGTCGAGCGCGCCTATCCGCTCAAAGAGGTGCTGCAGCTGCTGCGCGGCTACGACTTCAGCCATCAGCGCCGCCTGTCGCTCGAATATATCATGTGGGGCGGCCTCAACGACAACCTGCGTTACGCACAGTCGCTCGCCCGCTTGCTCAAAGGGCTTGAATGCCGTGTCAACCTCATACGCTTCCACGCCATCCCCGACAGCGACCTGCGCACATCTGACGAATCCACCATGACCGCATTCCGCGACCGCCTCAACGACCTCGGCATAACAGCCACGATACGCACCTCACGCGGCGAAGACATAGCTGCCGCATGCGGTATGCTCGCAGGAAAACAGAACAAACCGGAAAACGATGATTCTCAAGCATCTTAAAATATGTAATTTCAAGAATATAGCCGACGCCGGGCTCGACTTCTCGCCCAAGGTCAACTGCTTTCTCGGCAATAACGGCATGGGGAAGAGCAATCTTCTTGACGCCATATATTACCTGAGTTTTTGCAAAAGTTTTACCGGCATGACCGACGCCATGCTCATAAAGCGCGGAGAAGACTTCACCATGCTTGACGCGCGCTACGACCGTCGCGGGGTGGAAGAAGAGCTGTCGCTCGGCATGGCTAAGGGACGACGCAAGTCGCTCAAGAGGATGGGCAAGGAATATCAGCGTCTGTCGAGCCATATAGGGCTGTTTCCGCTGGTATTGTCATCGCCCCACGACATCGACCTTATACGCGGCACCGGAGAGGAGCGCCGACGCCTTATCGACATGCTCATATCACAGGGCGACCCGGTGTATCTCGACCGGCTTATACGCTACAACCGCGGGCTTGAACAGCGCAACAAGATGCTGCGCGACCGCGTAGCCGACCCCGCGCTATATCTTGCCGTGGAGATGCAGATGGAGAGTGCGGCATCATATCTTCACGCCACGCGCCGCAAATGGATTTCATCGCTCTCCGAGATATTTGACCGCTATTACCGCGCCATAGGAGGCGACGAGGAGCATGTCACCCTGTCATACCGCTGTTCACTTGCCGACGACGGGATGGAATCGCTCTGCGACGCGCTCGACCGCTCGCGCCACCGCGATGAGACCGTATGCCACACCACTGTCGGTCCTCACCGCGATGACATCGACATGCTGCTCGACGGGATGCCGATGCGCCGCGCCGGCTCGCAAGGGCAATGCAAGACCTTTGTGATAGCCCTGCGCCTGGCACAATATGAGTTTCTGCGCGACACGTCCGGGATGTTTCCGATGCTGCTGCTCGACGACATCTTCGATAAGCTCGATGCAACTCGCGTGGAGCATATCATGGAGATTGTCACCGGCGAAGGATTCGGGCAGATATTTATCACCGACACCAACCGCACCCATCTTGACGAGATAATGTCACGCACGACGGGCGACTACCGCATGTGGCTCGTCGAGTCAGGCGCTCTTGCCCCTATAAAGCACCCTGTAAGCGATGAAACGACCTGAACCGCAGCTACTCGCCGACATAATAAAGGAAAAACTGATGACCGACGGCATCGAATCGCAGTTCAACGAACAGCGGGTGCTTTACCTTTGGTCGGAAGTCGTAGGTCCGGGGGTCAACCGCTACACTACGCGACGTTTCATCGAACGCGGCGTACTTCACCTCTACATATCCTCAGCCTCGCTGAAAAACGAATTGTCATTCATGCGCCCTAAGCTCATCGAAGCACTTAACCGTGCGGTAGGGGCGCAAGTCGTAACAGAAATCCAGTTTCATTGACATATCCCCATGGGTCCGTTAATCATACTCTTTACAAGTATCCTTGCCGGTTACCTGCTACGCAACCGGCGTGTACCACAACTTCCGTCCTCCACCATAAGCATAGTCATATGGGCGTTGCTTTTCCTGCTCGGTCTGTCGGTAGGCTCCAACCGCAATGTCATCGACCACCTCTCGGTCTACGGCATTCAGGCACTCGTAATCGGCAGCCTTGCCACCCTGGGGAGCGTGCTCGCCGCATATTTACTTCACAAAATCGCATCGCGCCGTCACCGCCATGAAAGGTAGTCTTATAGTAATCGCTTTTTTCATAGCCGGCATTGTCACCGGCTATTACGACATCATGCCTTGGCTCACCGGGCTGTCGGGCTACTCTATTTATGTGCTCTATCTGCTCATTGCCATAATCGGCTTTGAGTTTGGCTACAAGAATCTCATCCCCACCATCAAGAAGCTCGACCTGATGTCATTTCTGCTGCCACTGTTCACAATGGGGGGCACCCTGCTTTTCACCACAGCCGCATGGCTGCTGCTCCACTCCTACCCTCTCCACGATTATCTCGCTATAGGGGGAGCCGCAGGCTATTACTCACTGTCATCGGTACTCATCATGGAGTACAAAAAGGCGTCGGCAGGACTCGGGATAGCTGCCGAACTCGGCACCATCGCCTTGCTTTCCAACATGATACGTGAAATCATATCGCTTACCTGCGCTCCGTTTATACGCAAATATTTCGGATGGTATGCACCGATAGCCTCTGCCGGCGTAGCATCAATCGACGTAGTACTTCCGGTAATTGTAAGAAATTGCGGACAGCAGGCAGTCCCGGTGGCAATCATTCAGGGAGTAATCCTTGAAATCCTCGTCCCTGTAACGATTATCTTGTTTTGCTCAATCTGAGCCACCTAATACTACACCAACTCAAAAAAAGTATAGGATTGTCTCGCGACAATCCTATACTGACATGTTGTAAAGTGTATACAGGGATGTGATTTTTGTCATTTGCATACGAAATTCATCATTAACATCACAAATGTATAACAAATATTTAATAATTCCAACATTTTTACAATAAATTTTTAAATACGCTAATAAAACGACAAAAAAACGTGGCATATCGGAAGCGACATGCCACGTTTTCAATACTAAATTCAAATTTATTAAATAGCCGCCTTCTTAACGCCGGAGCGCATCTTCTTTACGCTAAATCCACGCTTTTCAACGCTTAATTTACCGATGTTAAGCGACTTGACATTCACCTTAGCCACGGTAGAGGCATTATCGCCTGAGCCGGGAAGCACGATTTCAGTCACATATTTAGAGGGGATGAATGATGACTTATCACCGTCAAACATCACACCGGCACCTCCTACAGGAATGGTAATCACGCCATCAGCCAAAGTACCGAATACCACTTCCAACTTACTATCGGCAAGGATATCTTCAATAGTCATGCCTGCGTCAATTAAACTTGCAGCGTCGCTATACCAGTCAAGTATTCCATCAACATCAAGACCGGAAGAAGCATACGGCACATAGACATGGGCAGGATCGGTAGCGTCAATCACAAGCGCGCCATCAGCCTCCTCGTTAAGAGGCCAGTAAGGCTGCAACACGCGGTAGAGACCCGGCTTCGCGTTATGCTGCTGGATCGCCGCAGGCCAGCTCATCGGCTCGAATCCTTGTAAAAGCGGGAGAAGCAGACCATCGGCATAATCACACTCGCCAAGAGTAGTCCAGTTGTCATTGTCATAGTGGCTGAACATGGTAGTATAGGTCTCCTGAGCCTCACCACTCTTGTCGTAGGCAATGGCGACAATCGAGTAAGTGCCTTCCTCAGCCAATGTGAAGTCAGCTGTCTGCTCCGATTCAGAGTAGTTAAGAGTGACCACACCGTCAAGCTTATCTTCTTCGATAGCCTCGATAGCCGTCTCAGTATCTGAGCCCTTAATGACAGCAACCTTTACAGTCTTCACATCTTTGCCCATGCTAACCTCGACAACAGCCTTCTTCACTCCGCCTACATAATCGATTATGCCGGCAAGAGGAGCGCTTATCGAGTAGTCACCGTCAATACCGCCGGGAAGCACAAGCTTAAACTTGCCGTTGGCGTTACAAGTGTACCATCCATCCTCGCCCATAGCGCCAAGGAGCGAGCCTTTGGGGAAAGTTATCACTCCATTCTTCACAGTACCATAATAGCCCTCAGCTGCAGCAGGATTGCCCTGTGCCAGACGCAGTCCGGCAATAGAGAAGAATATAAATTCGCCTCTTCCCCAGTTACATCCGGTAGGAGACTCCTCCATATATACCTTAGAGGGGTTGGTGGCATTGATTGTCATGTAATAGTTATTGTCAGGGTCATAATCACCCGGCTCGTTATATGGATAACCGGCACCGTAAGGATTGACAATACGGTAAAGACCGGGCTGGGTCATGCTCTCCTCCACTTCGACAAGATAAGTCAACGGATCGGCATTGTAGAGTGATGATATCAAGCCATCAGTGTACTTGCACTCTCCGATTGACTTCCACGGAGCGTAAAGCACCACAAAAGAAGTGGAAGCATCGCCATAGAGAGTAGCATCCTTCTCATCAATCTTAAGAGAAATCGGATAGCGCACATTTCCCTCGATATCGGCAAAGTCATAAGTGATATGGAGGTTGGCAACCGCCTCGCGGTCGGCAAATGTCACTGTCGACGGGATATTGAATATTCCGGAAGGATCATTAGCGACGATATTAACGGTAAGTTCGCCGATAGTGTCCTGACGAAGCACCTTGACATCAATTTCAGTCTGATCCTCTACAATGTTTACAGTAGATTCCTGCGCATTGCTGAAATATACCTGAGCATTGCCGGGCACCTGTGCCGGAACATAATCATTGTCATCATCAGAGCAGGATGCAAATCCCGCTGCCGTGGCGACAACCATTATTGCGGCAAATAATTTATATAGCTTGTTCATTGTATATAATCTTGCATTAAATGGTTAATATTATTCACTGACCGCATTCCATCCCTCGGGCAAGGTGTAAGTCTCAACCCACTGATACTGCGAGGGGAAATATCCGGTACCGTCAGTATTGGTCACGGTATAGAACTTGAGTGTAAGTCCGTCGGGACCGACTTCCGAATCCTGACCGCCCCATGTCATATACACAGGAGCGTTAGAGCTGCCGGTATTGAAGATTGTCTGTATGTCACAGAGAGCTTCAGTAGCATTCCAGTCAATCATCTGCCAGTCTTCGTCAAGCACCAGGTCAAGCGCATGGGGAAGCTCTTTGGTGCCATAAGGATTCTGAATCATCAAATATCCGGGGTCAATGGAACGCGCCCATACAGAGACAGTGGTGTCAACAACAGCAGCACCGGGAGCGCCGCCGTTTTTAAGGTAAGCAAGCAGCTGCGACTTAAGCTGAGCTGTTCCTACCTCAAGAGAGTTGGCAAATGTCACCTTGGCTTTCCATACACCCTTTGATGACGGGGCGATATGCTCGGTGTCAAGAGAGATTGACACGCTATCCACCGGATTAAACCAAGGGGCGGCATCAAAGTCGGCAGTTATGTTCACTGTCAACTCCGACTGGCTGCTGCCGTCGGTGAAATTAACGGTAGCCGGCGCGGAAGCAGTGAGATAAGGCACATCGGAAGTAACCTTTACAGGCATTGACACGTCGCCTACAGTAGTGCCTCTGGAAACCAGAAGGGTCACCGGAGATATTTTTGTTGAATTGGGATTAAGTGTATAGCTCTGGTTGGCGGTGATAATCGCATACTCCACGTCGGTGGGCACATACTCATCCCAATAGCCCTTGTCGCTGCAGGAAGAGAGGATTACCGGTGCGGCAAGAGCCGCGAATATAGCTAATTTATTCATAATACTCTTTAATGAATCTTTTCTGTCATTTATTAATAGTCAGCAACAGGCTGAGGAGAAGGAGTGGCGGAGTCGGTATAACCAAGCAAAGTGTTGGCATTGGACTCTGACTGCGGGATATGGTAAAGAAGTACCGGGTCGCCGGGAGCGATATTAAATACCAGTGACGGCTCAAATCCGGCACCACGGCGGTCAAGACCCTCGTTCATACGCATGATGTCAAAGTAAGACACACCCTCACCCCACAGCTCCACGCGACGCTGCCAGTAAATAGCCTTGCGGATATCCTGAGCTGTGCCGACAGGGTTTACGTAGTCGGGGTTACGGTAAGCGCGCACAAATTCACCAAGAGTAGCCGCGCCGGTAGAGGGCGATGTCATTGCCTGCGCCTCGGCGAGAATCAGATAAAGTTCCTCGACACGGAGAAGCGGAAGGTCGCTGGCGTTTATTGTCTGACCGAGCACATCTTTATAGGGGCCAAACTTAACCTGCACATAAGCCCTGCCGACATCTTCGCTGACAGCATCGGTCACATACTCCTGATATTCCTCGGTAAGGTTAGGCGAAAGACCTTCCTCGTCAAGGAACCAGCCTTTACGCACGTCGCCGGCAGGAATTTCCTCATAGAGCTGCTTTGAAATCTTGCGCCATGAACCTACCTGCGCATAGCCGTAGGTGAATGTACCCATGTGAGAAGGCCAGTTACAGATACTGGTAGTCACCACGCGGTCGCTCTCCTCGACATCCACAGCCCAAAGCCAAGAGTGGTCATCGCAGCTCCAGAAAGTAGGACGCGACACCTCGGCGATAGAGTAAGGTGTACAGCCTGAATTTTCAATGGCATACTTGGCATCGTCAGCGGCTTCCTGCCATTTACCCATGCAGAGATACACACGCGAACGAAGACCGTGGACAGTAGCAGCGCTTACAAACTTCTTTGCGCCTACGCGTACGTGTCCGGTGGCGGTGAGAGACTCGATAGCCTCGCCAAAGTCGCTGAGTATCTGTTGATACACCTCTTCGACCGTAGAGCAGGCAAGACCCTCTGCAGCTGCCTCAAGAGCATTTTTTTCAGTAATCACCGGTACACAGCGCTTATCTTCGTTGCCGATATAAGTAAACTGATAATACTGGGCAAGTACATGATACTGGAATGCACGGAATGCAAGAGCCTGTGCGCGATAATACATCAAGGTAGGATCCTCGGTATCTTCGGCGATGGTGGTCAGCACGTTGTTACATGCAAAAATCTGGTTGTAGGCGGTACGCCATATGAGAGTGGAGATTGATGATGTATTGGTGACATCCTTCCACGATGTCGAGTTACCAAACCAGTTGTAACCTATGTCAAGCGACACCATGTCATATCCACGGCTGTCGGTGGAAAGCATCACGCCCGGATAACCGATATCATAGTGAGCATCACTGTTGTTGGATGAATTGGCATAAACGCTGAACAGTGTAGCGATACCGTTGACACCTGCCTCAGCCCTGGTGGGGTCGTTTTTCACCACTTCGTCTTTCTGGTCGGTAGTGATATGATCACCGAGAGGATAGGTGTCGAGATCGTTACACCCTACCGCAATTGTACCCAGAAGGGCTATTGTCAATAATTTATATGATTTCATAACGATTTTCTGATAGGAGAACTTACATTATTAAAATACTACCTTTATACCACCTGAGATACAACGCATCGCTGTGTAAAGAGAAGTAGTGGCGATGGTATAGCTCTGACGCGGGTCAAGACCCTTGCGGGCACTGAAGAGCGCGAGGTTGTCGGCTGTACCGTAGACACGTACCGACTCGATGCCGATGCGCTTGGTAAGACGTTCGGGAATAGTATATCCGAGAGTGATATTATTGATAGAGAAATAGTTGGAGCTTACAAGCACACGGTCGGTGGTATAATCGTAGAACGAATAGGTGTCACCGGTGTCAAGACGCGGCACTGAAGTGTGCTGGTTGGTCGGTGTCCATGCATCGAGAATGTCTACATGCCAGTTGTGTCCGTAAGATGATGATGTACCTGAGCCCATGAACAGCTGGTAACCCTCATCCCAGATTTTTCCGCCAAACTGGTAGGCGCAAGCGATAGATAGGTCAAATCCATAAGCCTTTAAAGAAGTAGAGATACCTCCGTAGGCAGTGGGGAGAAGGTCGCCTGAAGCCTGACGCCATTCGGTAGAATATACGGGGGTGGGATAGTCGCTTCCGGGGATGCGATTGCCATTCTCATCTTTTTTCCATGCCCAGAAAAGAGGCTTACCGGTAGCGGCGTCAACACCCGCGTATTTCACGAGGTCAAACTGATACATTGACTCTCCTTCGCGGTATATGCGGCTGCCTGACTTGAGTTCACCGCCCAGTTCGGGAGCAAGCTTAAGCACCTTGTTGTTAATAAAGGTGATGTTACCTGTGATGCTCCAGGTGATATCGCGGGTATTTATGGGAAGATAGGTAAGTTCTACCTCAAAGCCATAGTTTCTCATAGAGCCGATGTTCATCGGTATTGAAGCGTAACCGAGCGAGGGGGCAACGGGCTTATTGTAAAGCATGTCGGTGGTCTCGCGGTTGAAGTACTCGGCGCTACCTGAAATCTTGCTCTTCAAGAAGCTGAAATCGATACCCACGTTAAATGAGTTGGACTTTTCCCAGGTAATGTCGGGATTACCCTTGAAGTAAAGAGTACCGTCGCTCCAGCTATCGGCACCGCTGATGGTGTACTGGTCGAGGTAAGCGTAGTAATAACCGGTGTTGGAGACTCCTTCACCCTGAAGGTTGTCGTTACCCTGCTGACCGAACGAAGCACGCAGTTTCAAGCGGTCAAGCCATGTAGTGGTTGACTCCATGAATTTCTCCTGAGCCACGTCCCATGCTGCCGACACCGAGAAGAAGTCGCCCCAGCGCTTATCGGGAGCGAAGCGTGATGAAGCGTCGCGACGATAGCTGAAGCTAAAGAAGTAACGGCTGTCAAAGTCGTAGTTGATACGACCGAATATACCGCGTGTGGCGTAGTCGAGGTAAGCGCCGTAACCCTTACGGTCATTGTTGGCAAGAGTATTGTTGACAGGCCATGACATAGGGTCATAGAGGTTACTACCGAGAGCCTGGGTGTACTCATTGTTCCACTCATAGCTTTCGTAACCCAAAAGGAAGTCAAATGTATGATATTCCCAGAATGTGCGGTTATAGTTGGCAAGAGCCTGAAGGTTAAGACCCTTTGTGCGCTCTGCAACCTGAATTGCCTGACCGCCCATGTCGGCAAACTGACCGTAGAGGGGGTTAAGCACCTGATGGAGTCGCTGGTTCTGGACTGTCAGACCGACGCTACCTGTAATCTTAAGACCGGTCACAGGAGAGATTTCGGCAAACCACTTACCGTTGAAAAGGTCGGTAAGATACTCGGTCTTGTCATAAAGGAGCTGTGAAATAGGGTTGGCCTGCGACATGAAGGCACGGGTCGACGATGTGCTCTTGCCGTCGCCATAGTCGTAGACAGCGTGTCCGTAAGCTTCGTTGTACATGATGTTGCCTGAAGCGTCACGCACATAAAGCGGATAAATCGGAGCGATTGAGTTGGCGACAAAGAAGGCGTTGCCCGAAGAGGAGGTTGAGTTTTCATCCATGTCGTCGGGATACTGTGACTTTCCGAATGAATAAGCCATGTTGGTGCCTATCTTCAACCAGTTGTTGACCTGATATTCGAGAGAGCCACGGGTTGAGAGGCGCTCGTAAGAAGAGTTTTTGATGACACCCTCGTCTTTAAGGTAGCTACCCGATACGAAGAAGTTCATCTTATCATTTCCACCCGACACGCTCAGGTTATATTCCTGGCGCAATCCCTTGCGGTAAGAGCCATCGGTCCAGTTGTCGGGGGTAAAGTAATTGGTTCCGTTGCTGTAGCCGAGCACGGCGTTGGGGTTGAGTTTGCCGTCGCGACCTATGAGGTATTGACCTTCGGGAAGAGTCCACAGGCGGTAACCGGTCATGTCTACAAGCTGATTGGCAGCGGCATATTTATATGCGGCATCAGGAGAATATCCAAGGTTGTATCTACCGTTATTATATTTAGCCTGATAAGCAAGTTCCATAAACTGCGCGGGGCTCTCGATTACATCGTAGTTGGTGATTTCACGAGAGTTGGCACCCCAGCGAGCATCAAATGTCACCTTGGCTTTTCCATCTTTACCACGCTTGGTGGTGATAAGGATTACACCGTTGGCACCACGCGCACCATAAAGAGCTGCAGCCGCAGCATCCTTAAGCACGGTCATTGACTCGATGTCGGAGGGGTTAAGACCTGTGATGTCGCCGTCATAAGGCATTCCGTCAAGCACATACAAAGGAGCCATAGACGCATTGATTGATCCGACACCACGGATACGCACCTTTGATGCTTCACCGGGCTGTCCGTTGGCGCTAAGAGTCTGCACACCGGCAACCGTACCTGAAAGTGCGTTTGTAAGGTTTGATACCAGACGGTCCTCGATTACCGAGGCGTCAATCACGGAAGCGGCACCGGTATAAGCGCTTTTCTTCGCAACACCGTAAGCCACAACCATCACTTCATCAAGCTTATTCTCAGTATCATTAAGCTTGATAATCAGATTATAGGGGGGGGTACCTACAAGACTTACCTCTTCCGTGGTCATACCTACGTAAGAGACTTTCAGTTTAGAAACAGACGACGGAACGTTAAGCACGAACTTACCGTCAATGTCTGTTGCCGTACCCTGACCTGCGCCTACAGGAAGCACCGTAGCTCCCACAAGCGGCTCATCATCACCGGCATACACCACTGTACCCTTTACTGTGCGCGTCTGAGCCGACGCGATTGCAAAGCAAAAGAGAGTACAGAGCAAGAAACATAGCTTTCTCATACTTGTAATAAATGTAAACTAAAAAAATTTAACCTAATAATAGTTGCTAATACGTAACTAAAACGCAAAATTATTAAAAAAAGTTTACAGCAGCAAATAAATCATATTTTTATTATGGCTTCTCTCAGCCATTGTATAATTATTGACAGTAATCTATCTCATATTTATGCATATTTTTAACACTGCAATAATCTATCTTAAATCATGTCTTGCCGGCGACCGCACATCCCGAATTTTATAAAAATTAGCCAAGATTAAGCATTTGTGGATTTATAATGATGCAAAAGTGGCGCGAATTGTTTAAATTTGCGGATATTTGATTAATTGTATCTGTTTATGAATTTACTTGAACTGAGCGAACAGGAGATTATACGCCGCGGCAGCCTTGATGAAATGCGCCGTCTCGGTATTGACCCCTATCCGGCAGCCCTTTATCCCGTGGATGCCTACACGACAGAAATTAAGGAGACATTTAAAGATGACGAGCCGGAGCGCCCCGTGTGTGTAGCCGGACGTATCATGAGCCGCCGTATCATGGGCAAGGCTTCTTTCATGGAACTTCAGGACTCTAAAGGTCGCATTCAGGTCTACATCAGCCGCGACGACCTATGTCCCGGAGAAGACAAGGACCTATATAATATTGTATTCAAGAAGCTTCTCGACATAGGCGACTTCGTCGGAATCAAAGGATATGTGTTCCGTACACAGACCGGCGAAATCTCGGTTCATGCCAAAGAGCTGACAGTATTGAGCAAGTCGCTCCGCCCGCTCCCTATAGTAAAGGTGAAAGACGGCGTTACCTACGATGCATTTGACGACCCCGAGCTGCGCTATCGCCGCCGCTACGTGGACCTCGTGGTCAACGACCAGGTCAAAGACATATTTATCAAGCGTACAAAAGTGTTTAACTCGATGCGCAGCTACTTCAACGACCATGGCTACATGGAAGTGGAGACCCCTATCCTGCAGTCGATACCGGGCGGCGCCGCGGCACGCCCGTTCATAACCCACCACAACGCGCTTGACATACCGCTCTATCTGCGCATAGCCGACGAGCTTTACCTGAAGCGCCTTATCGTGGGCGGATTTGAAGGAGTGTATGAGTTCTCAAAGAATTTCCGTAACGAGGGCATGGACCGCACCCACAATCCCGAGTTTACCTGCATGGAAATCTACGTATCCTACAAGGATTACAACTGGATGATGGACTTCACCGAGAAGATGCTCGAAAAGATATGTCTTGACGTCAACGGCACCACAGAGGTGAAAGTGGGCGACAACACTATAAGCTTCAAGGCTCCGTTTAAGCGCATCACCATGATTGACGCCATCAAGGAGCACACAGGCATCGACATCGCCGGAATGGACGAGGCGCAGCTACGCGACACAGCCCGCTCGCTCGGCATCGAGGTAGACGAGACAATGGGCAAGGGCAAGCTTATCGACGAGATATTCGGCGAAAAGTGTGAAGGCAATTATATCCAGCCTACATTTATAATCGACTACCCCATAGAAATGTCGCCGCTCACCAAGCGTCACCGCAACAATCCTGAGCTGACTGAGCGATTTGAGCTGATGGTCAACGGCAAGGAGCTTGCCAACGCATACTCGGAGCTTAACGACCCGATCGACCAGTATGAGCGATTCGTGGAGCAGATGCGACTCGCCGAAAAAGGCGACGACGAGGCGATGATTATCGACAAGGACTTCATCCGCGCGCTCGAATATGGCATGCCCCCCACTTCAGGAATGGGTATCGGCATGGACCGCCTCGTGATGCTCATGACCGGACAGACCACAATCCAGGAGGTGTTGCTCTTCCCGCAGATGCGCCCCGAAAAGGTACAGCCGCGCGACAAGGCGGAGGACTACATGGCAATCGGCGTACCCGAAGAGTGGGTAGCCCCCCTTCAGAAAGCAGGCGTGATGACTGTGAGCCAGCTCGCAGGCGCCAACCCCGGCAAGCTGTTCCAGGACCTCTGCGGAGTAAACAAAAAATATAAACTCGAACTTAAAAACCCCTCGCAAGACGACATAAAGGCTTGGATAGCCGCAGTCGAAGAGAAGCAATCATGACGCAAAAAGCTGACACATACGGAAAAATCGCCGTGATGGGCGGCGGCTCATGGGCAACAGCCCTCGCCAAACTGCTGCTCCAGAACTGCGACGAGATAATATGGTACATGCGCCGCGACGACCGCATAGAGTCGTTTCGGCGCCTGGGCCATAACCCCGCCTATCTCTCCGACGTGGAATTTCCCATAGACCGCATCAACTTCTACAGCGACATAAACGCGGCATGTGACGCCGCCGACACGCTGCTGATGGCGATGCCGTCGCCGTATTTCAAAAGCCATCTCGCCAAGCTCACAATCGACATATCGGGCAAAAATATAGCCATTGCCACAAAAGGCATCGTGCCCGACGAAAACGAGCTGATAAGCGACTATATGGAAAGCCACTACGGCGTTGACCCGTCGAGAATAGTGGTAATCTCCGGACCCTGCCACGCGGAAGAGGTGGCACTCGGACGCATGAGCTACCTTACAGTGGCATCGTATGACACCGATATGGCACGCGACTTCACCAATGCGCTCAACGGCAAGGCGATGAAGGCGCTCGTGTCGACCGACGTAAGAGGCATCGAGTATGCCGGCGTGTTGAAAAATGTCTACGCCATAGCGTCAGGCATGGTCCACGGGTTTAAGGCTGGCGACAACTTCCAGGCAATACTCATCTCCAATGCCATAAGGGAGATGGAACGCTTTATCGACAAGATGGCTGAAGGCAAGCGCAATATATGCGACTCGGTATATCTCGGCGACCTGCTCGTCACATCTTATTCACGGTTTTCGCGCAACCACAACTTCGGCTCCATGATAGGAAGAGGCTCGGCGGTGAAGCGTGCCATGATGGAGATGGAGATGGTGGCAGAAGGATACTACGGCACCAAGTGCATATGGGAAATCAACCGCGACCACGGGGTGGAGATGCCCATCCTCGACGCAATGTATGCAGTGCTATACAAGCATATACCGGTGTCACTCGCAATCGAAGAGATGAGCAACAAATTTAAATAACGACCGAAACAGACACATATAACATTATCCTCACTATAATTATTATGAAAAAGATTCAAGTAAACATCAACTCTGTACTCTCTACAGTATCGGAAAATGAAATTCACGCCCTTGAGTCGGCAGCAGCTAAACCGGCACTCGAAAAGCTCAAAAGCGGGACAGGTGAAGGAAACGATTTTCTCGGCTGGCTCGACCTACCCGAAAAGACTCCCGAACATCATCTTGACGAAATAATAGCCGTGGCTAACGACCTGCGCAACACTTGCGACTATGTAGTGTCGGTAGGCATCGGCGGCTCTTATCTCGGAGCCAAGGCTGTAATCGAAGCTCTTGCAAACTCATTTGACGCATATACCCCCGCCATGCCCGGAAGCCCCAAGGTGCTTTTTGCCGGACAGAATATCGGCGAAGACTACCTATATGAACTTCAGGAATTCCTGAAAGACAAGAAATTCGGCATCATCGTGATTTCCAAGTCAGGCACCACCACCGAACCCGCCATCGCATTCCGCCTGCTCAAGGAGCAGCTCGAAGCTCAGGTGGGCAAGGCTGAGGCAGGAAAGCGCATCGTGGCTATCACCGACGCAAAGCGCGGCGCACTCCGCCAGCTCGCAACCGAGGAAGGCTACAAGACTTTCGTGATCGACGACAACGTAGGCGGACGCTTCTCTGTCCTCACCCCGGTAGGATTGCTCCCCATCGCAGTGGCAGGATACGACATCAAGAAGCTCGTCAAAGGCGCATTTGACATGCAGAAAGAGTGTCTCAACGAAGGCGTTGACAACATATGCGAACTATATGCAACCACACGCAACTGCCTATACCGCGCCGGCAAAAAGACCGAAATCCTCGTCAACTACAACCCCAAGCTCCACTACTTCGGAGAATGGTGGAAGCAGCTCTACGGCGAGAGCGAAGGCAAGGACCACAAGGGCATATTCCCCGCAGCAGTTGACTTCTCTACCGACCTCCACTCAATGGGCCAGTGGATTCAGGACGGCGAGCGCACCATCTTCGAGACAGTAATCTCGGTAGAAAACAGCGCCCACGAAAAAGCCATCCCCTCCGACGCAGCAAACCTTGACGGACTTAACTACATCGCCGGCAAGCGTGTGGACGAAGTCAACAAGATGGCAGAGCTCGGCACCCGCATAGCTCACGTAGACGGCGGCGTACCCAACATCCGCATCACAGTGCCCGAACTCACCGAAGAATACCTCGGACAGCTCATCTACTTCTTTGAACTCTCTTGCGGTATCTCAGGCTACATCCTTGACGTGAACCCCTTCAACCAGCCCGGCGTAGAAGCCTACAAGAGCAACATGTTTGCCCTCCTCGAAAAACCCGGCTACGAAGAAGCAACAAAGGCAATCAGAGCTAAACTCTAAGCGCTGAATCCTCACAAATAAGCGACCCGATGGAAGGTTGATGCCTCCATCGGGTCTTTTTTTTGCACCAAACCCCGACACACTCACCACTGACACTCAAACGATTACCACAAAACACACAATTTCCCCGACAAAAAACCGCAAAAAGATTTGCAAATACCAAAATAACTCCGTAACTTTGCAACGCAAAACACAAAAGGTGCCATAGCTCAGTTGGTAGAGCAAAGGACTGAAAATCCTTGTGTCCCCGGTTCGATTCCTGGTGGCACCACCCCTAAAATCGCTAACAATCTAAACAGCAGATTGTTAGCGATTTTTCATTCAGTCACTATTCTGCAAAGTCACTACAAAAGTCACTATTGATATTGCTTTTGAATGATTCTGAAACAATTTCAACCAGACTGAATGAATTAGTATTAAATTCATTAACATTATTTAATAAATTTATTTATGCCACATAGTAATCATAATATGATCTTCTTATAACAAAAAAGAAATAATTGCATACACTCACAAGAAAAGAAGTATTTTAGGAAAATATAGAAGACTATTATTATAATTACAATGACAGAACAGGATTTAATAAAGTTTGTCAAACATAGCGAATTGTTTGACTATATGGTAACAAGACCATTATGGCATATTCTTCCAAATTGGGAATTGACGTGGGATGATAATACTGATCATTTTATTCCTGAGGAAGACTCATTTGCTGAAAAAGTAAATGAGATGTTAGATGAGTTGATAGTTACGCCCATTCCTGATAATTATCATGATAATGAGGATATCCTTGCTGAACATGTACAACAAAATCTTAATTGGAATATTATAAAAGTTCATGGTCGGTGGATTTCTTGTGATTATCAAGATGTCATTAATCAAGGGAGTTTCGGAGATGAAGAGCAAAAGAATCTTCTATCTGCTGCAAAAGGCCGAATTGAGACGGCAATCAAACATGGTCAATCGAATTTTGATGATATGGAGTATGGACATCAGCGCATTTTAGCTATGGTATTAGCAAGTATCTTATATCAGCGTAGCAATGATATAGTTTGATTGAACTCTGCTAAAATAATATACTCGTTTCTAGGTTTGCAATTTTTAATATGTTTTGATGTGAATTAGTACCGTGAACCTTTCATCCTCATAAGTGGTTTGGTTTGTTGAGGGTCAATGATGACCCTCACGATTCCACTTTTAATTTATGAAGATTCAGCCCGGAACTATAACACACGAGAGATTCAAGGAACTTATCAAAGAGTGGCTTGACAGCCACCGAGAGGAATATTGCGCTTTCGCCAATGAAGTAAGCGGACGCGACCGACAAGGATTTCAAGTAATATTCCAGTATGCCCAGATTATCGCACCGCAATATGCGTCCGCCCTTATGTCGCATATCGCCGACGGTGGCGAAGACAGTATCGGCTCTCTTGAAAAGGTGCTTGCCGATGCTGACATAGGTACGTCAATTCTCAACGACTTTCAGTCCGGCAATCCGGAGTCTATCGCCCCTGCAATGTTGGCATGGCTTTATTTCGGTCAGAGCTGGGAGGTGATGGTCGCTTATAACGAAGAACTGATTCAAGAGAAAAGTTCAGGATTCCTGTCACGTTGCATGGCGCGACTCATAATCCGTGCCGCCATCAAAAGGAGCATCGCACTCGGTCACCGCACCAAAGAGGATTGGGAGAAATTCCGTAAGGTGCAGAAATCAATGGGACTGACATTGCCTGTGACAGATTCCACAATGCCGGAGTTTGAAAATGATATTGAGTTTGACAATGATATTGAAGCGGAAGATACAGTTGCGGATACAACTGAAGAAGCCGCGACCTCCGAGAAAAAAGAGGAAGCCATCAAAATGCCTGCTCAACGAGGCAGAAAGAGAATCCGCAAGCCGCTTGAGGAATTGATACCGACCAATACCGATAAAATAATTGACGGGATTGCGCGGGTCATCAGACAGCATTCCAAAGGCAACCATCTTGCCCTGCTGTTTATATTCTTGAAGGAGGGTTCACATATCGAGGACTGCGACATCACCACTTTCCACGATGCTCTGAATGAAAAATTTACGGAGCATAAGTTTGTCGGCGTAAGAAGTGTGCAGAAGGCGCACAATGAATTGCTCATGCCTATGGGCGGAGGCAAAAGGATTATCGACATCGGACAGTCCAAAAAGGATTTTGAAATGATAACGCAATTATTTGAGAAGGCCGTTGCCTGAAAACATATACCCCCCAACTGATTTTACAAATGAACTGAAGCCATCTGACCCTGTTGGTCGGGTGGCTTTTTCTGTTTTCTGGCGGCTGGTTCTGAAACCGTTTATTTCGTTTTATTCGTTTAATTCAATGAACGAAATTAAACGAATTTATTTTGCTGATTTGCAGCGTTATAACTATTGCAAAGCGGGCAGTTGCCCATTATCTTTGCACCGCCGTTCCAGACGGGAGCGGTGGCCGAACGGTTTATAACGCCCGCCGAAACCGTTTGGTCTTAACAATCCGGCGGCATCAGTATTTGCCTATGCAAAATCTTTTAGAGTTAGTTAAAAGCGGAGTCACCGGGATTACCATCAGCGTCACACCCGAAGACCTGCTGTTCTTGGTGAACCAGACCATCGAGGCGGCGAAAGCGGAGCTGCTCACCCCTATGGTGTGCGCGGCGCAGGAAGCCCTGCTGTCGAAGAAGGAGGTGATGGAGAAATTCGGTGTATGCCACACCACACTCTGGAACTGGGGAAGAAACAAAATCCTCGTGCCTGTCAAGGTCGGCAAGAAAGCGTTTTACCGCCAGAGCGATGTGACCCGCGTAATCGCTGAGCGTGGCGCGAGACCTTAATTCCTGAACACTATGGAGAACAACGAAATCTGGGAAGACCGCTTTGTGCGGATTGCCACTACCTACTACAAGACCGTCATGCGCCCCAACGCGATGGGCGAACTGTCGGAGTGCCGTATGCCGTGGAGCATCGAGGCTATCCGGCAAGACTACGGCAAGGACTTTCTTGCCAACATTCCCAAGTATGACGGGTTCTGCTGTGTTCCGGCACACATCGACTACAAGCCCGTTGTCGGCACGTTCCTCAACCGCTACTCACCAATCAGCCATATACCCATGCCGGGGGAGTGGCCGACAATCGAGGCTCTTGTGCGGCATATCTTCGGCAGTCAGTACGACCTCGGTCTTGACTACCTGCAACTGCTCTACACGATTCCGTTGCAGAAACTTCCAATACTCTTGCTTGTGTCGGAGGAAAGGAACACGGGGAAATCCACATTCCTCAATTTCCTAAAAGCATTGTTTGAGGCCAATGTGACCTTCAACACCAATGAAAGCTTCCGCAGCCAGTTCAACTCGGATTGGAACGGCAAACTTATCATCGTAGTTGATGAGGTGCTTCTCAACAAGCGCGAGGATTCCGAGCGGCTGAAAAATCTTTCCACTACCTACCGCTACAAGATGGAGGCAAAAGGTCAAGACCGCGAGGAGGTTAGTTTCTTCGCCAAGTTCGTGCTTTGCTCCAACAATGAGTATCTGCCCGTGGTTATAGACCCCGGCGAAACGCGCTATTGGGTACGGAAGATTGAAAGGCTGCAACACGATGACACGGCATTTCTCGACAAGGTGAGAGCCGAGATACCCGCATTTCTTCATCATCTGTCGGCGCGGCAACTGTCCACCACTGAGAAAAGCCGTATGTGGTTTGACCCAGCGCTGACCGACACCGAGGCGTTGCAACGGATAATCCGTGCCAACCGCAACCGTGTGGAGATAGAACTTGCCGAGCTGCTTATGGACATAATGGTTACGAAGAATGTCGATTCCGTGTCATTCTGCATGAACGACATTCTCAACCTGTTCGACTACCAGCGTGTCAAGGCAGACCGCACGGCATTGAGAAAGGTGATACAGGAGTGCTGGAAATTATCTCCGGCTCCCAACTCGCTGTCATACACGACATACCAGATAGGAGTCTTTCTCAACGAACCCGCATACGTTGAGAGCCGCAAAGTAGGACGTTTCTATACCGTCACCCGGCAGATGCTTGATAACCTTTAATTTTTTCTCGTTGGATTAGATAATTTGATGAATTGATGAAAGGGTATATAAGAGCATAGCAGTCAATGGCTTTTCTTCTCATCGCCCATTCATCATCGGCTCAACAATGATTAGAAACCACCGAAAAGAAAAAATATCGGGATGGGATTTCTCTTTTGCCCCGACTGCTTCTTCTTTTCATTGGATGAAAACTTTGATGAAATGCCGATGAGAGAATAACAAATTAGTCAGTAGATAGTTACCATATCTTTTCATCGAATTATCAATTTCAACACAATCATCAGTTGCCGGGCAAACGCAGCGACAGGAAAACGCGACACCACGGAACTGAAATTGTCGGAAGATCCGGCGTATTCACAAACTCTTCAAACCATATAAGTATGAAACCTATTCAGCAAGTAAATTCCGTGCCTGAGTCAACTCAGTTGAACGGCACAACCGATAACTCCGTGAAGCAACCCAAATCGTCCAACAAGAAGAAATCAGCTAAATCAGCCGTTTCAGTTGAGTCGGTGAACTCGGTTGACAACACAAATCAAGTTACCCTGATGCAATCGCCACAACTGTTCACTGATGAAATCGGCATTGCCGATGAAGCAAAGTCAGCGACGCAATCAGATAAAATGGGTGCAACCTATGCACGATACCAATCATGTGTTGCCAATATACTGACACAATCGGATAGAACCGATGAAAGCAATAAGTCAGTAGAACCGAGTGATACCGATTTATCAGATGCAACCGTTGAGTCCACTGCACCGGCTTTACCAAGCGCAGCCGATTCAACCATTGCAGTCATTACACCGAGTGTAACTACTGCAACCGTTCAACCCGACACATCGGATGCACCCGATGAAGCCAAGGCATCGAGAGTGAGCCGCAAGCAGAGCCGCGAGGAACTTGACAGTTACAAGGCTGCCTATCTCGCGCCGTTCAAAATCGGCAAGCGTCACACTGTCGTTCTTGACGATGACCTTTGGAACGAGCTTGACTACATCGTGCGACGCATAGGTGACAGTAAAGCCAACACTACCGCATACGCCAATTCCATAATCAGCAACCACCTTGCCGAGATCCGGCAGAAAGTGGAGGCATGGCGCAAGCTCTGAAAATCGCAGTGAACCACTGCACCCGGTACACCGTGGGGCAGCTTCACAAGAAACGGAGTGAATTGGGAAGGCAAGGATATGTTTCGGGATTACTTTTTCTCCGAAAACGAAACCCGAAACTGCGCGGAACAAGCCGCTCTTTGCCTTCCCCCATTACTATCAATTAAATGACTTCTACAATGAAAGTGACCCATACAAGCAAGGGCGGTCGCCCCTCCAAGCCGACCGACGAGAGAAGGAACCGTGTCGTGACCATCAAGCTGACCGATGCCGAATACTCCGACCTCCGCAAGAGGGCGAAGGACTCCGGCGTGAAACTTGCCGAGTTCATTAGACACGGGGCGTTCCGGCTCACAATCGTCAGCAGACTGACGGAAACCGAGATGAAAATCTCGCAGCAGATACTTCGCCTTAGCCCTGATTTCAATCAGGCGATAACGTGGCTGAATACCCTGAAAATGCACAGGGCGGCGCAGAAACTACTAAAAGTAATCGACACACTCTGGGAAATTCTCGGAAAATTAAGACCTAACAAGGAGACTGACTATGTTTGCAAGAATACTTAAAAGCGGCTCTTTTCATGATGTCGTGGGGTATGTCACACGAGAGTTCCACGACAAAAAAGAGTACACACCCGACACCTGGCGCATAATCGACAGTGGTGATATTCTCACTCTCGACTACCGCCGAATGGTACAGTCATTTGAGGCGGCGCACGGTTTCATGCCAGACAAGGAAGCCCCTGCCGGACATATATCCATCAGTTTTGACAAGGCGGATGCACCGAGGCTGACCGATGATTTCATGGCAAAACTTGCAAAGGAGTATATGCAGGGCATGGGCATAACCGATACTCAATACCTTGTCGTGCGCCATTTGGAAACTGAACATCCGCATTTCCATATCGTCTATAACCGTGTGAACATGTCCGGGAAGGCAGTCAATGAGCGCAACAATTTCAAGCGGAGCGACAAGGTTGTGAAAGCCATCAAGGACAAATACGGCCTCACATACTCGCCGCTGAAGCAGAAATATGAGGACAAAATTCCTGAGTTCCGTGACAAGATACGCGCCGCAATCTACGGGTGCAAGTCGTGGGATGAGTTCATGCGTCGGCTTGACTGCGCAGGGATTGAGGTCAGGTTCCATGACGACCGCGACACCGGGAAACATATCGGCGTGAAATTCACCGACGGCGACATAACGGTGAACGGCAGCAAGATTGACCGACATTTCACTTATCGGCGACTTGACAGCCTGTTTGAATTGAACCGCAAGCAGAGTCAAGGCACAAGTCCTGTTGCTAAGCCGAAAGTTGTCTATCGTCAACAGGAGCCGCCGAAGCAGCAGAATGTTGTCGAGGCGGTTGCTGAGGCTGTCGTCGGAAACGGTCTGGATCTGTTCAAGGTCGGACCAGGCTACGACCCGCAGGAAGAGGCGTTCGCCCGCGAGATGAACAGACGTAAAAAGAAGAAAAAAGGAATTAGATTTTAGAAACTATGGCAAACATGTATGATACCGTCAAAAAACAAGGCGAGCAGCTTGACGGACTGCAGAGGAAGGTAACCGACAACACAGAGCGCATCGCGACGCTTGAAACCCGGTCACAGGCCACGCCTCCGGCTCAATCGGCGACTGCACCGGAAATCACTGTTGTTGTGCCTGACAATATCGCGACAAAAGAATCACTCGTGAAATTGCTTGAGATAGCGATTAAGCATCAGACACAGGTAACCGTCAATACCATTTCCAACGGACTGAAACCTGTTCTCGAACAGATCAGCAATCCTGCGCTTGATAATTCGGTAGTTGAGGAAATCGCGCAGAAATGCGCAGACAAAGCCTTCTCAAAGCGATACTCCAAGTTGGAGGATTCTGCCGAAAGGCTCAACTACCGCGTCCGCAATCTCTCCAACGGCACGATATGGGCATCAATCCCCCGGTGGTTCTATATATTCTTCGCGGTCTCCCTTTTATTCAATATTGTGTTCGGCTATGGCTTCTTCTATCTTCTTGGTCAAAACGACAAACTCACGGAGGTGGAATGGCTATACCGTAGAGAACGGACTCTCTATAAATCCGAAGAAGAACTCCGGTTATTACTGAACCATGAGAGAGAATTTCTGAATGGCACACCCCATGAGCAGGACAGCATCAAGAACCTTATTCGCTATCGGGAGCATAAAAACGAAACCGATAAGACTTTCCTCTACTTTAATCCGACCGAAAAATAGTTCGGGCTAAATAGTAAAGACCACCGAGAAATGAATATCATTTTTTCGATGGTCTTTTTTTGATGCGAATCCCGACATTTGCCGGGAGCCGCAGGGTTTGGTATGATTAGCTGTTTTTTCAATTTTTCTTTTTGGGACGGCCACCAAACACAAATCCCAATGAAAGACTAAAGTTGTTGTATCCTTTTCGACATAGATTAAGCTGTGCGCATACTCTTATATGATAGAGAAACTCAACACCGATTCTTGGAGCTGCATAAAAGGACGTACCTTTTGTCGGAAAATATTTGTCTCCCACTACGTCATTGAAGCCAACGCCTAACGCCATTCCCGCGAATGGATTTATCTTGGTACCTTGACGCAAATTATAGTCGCCTGTCAGAGCTAATGCAAGAGTACGGTTGCTTTGCCAGCGGTCATAGCCGTCATTATACAGATGCTCATATCCGCGTCTTGCGGTGGAGAGATCAAGCATCAGTCCGCAATCCCACGGAGTACCTTTGATGTTGTAACGACCCTCAATGCCGAGAGAGGCGCTTATTTGCGCTTTCCCTGTATGGTAGCCACCAATCGGGGTAGTCAAACCGGCTCTGATTTCTCCTTCAAGCATTTGAACTACCGGAGTTTCTGCAACTATCTTATTGCAAGATAACAGCACTATAAATATCAGCAAAATAATTACTTTTTTTATATTCTTCATCTTCCTGCGAAAAAAGTATAATAAAAATGTCAGAATTGATAGCCTATGGACAGGAATATGTTTTGGCTCAATTCCTTTTTCGGGACCCAAAATTTTGAGCCATTTTGCAGCGTCACATTCCTGCGTCCGGAGTAATAGTCGAGGTTGGAAATGCCATATCCGGCACCAACCACAAAGCAGTCAAAAGCGACATTAATAGATAGCCTTGCGTTCCAATAAAACCATTTAAGCCCTTTGTTTGGAAACTTCATGTAATCTACCATTGTACCAACATCCCCTTTTATATCATAGATGTCGTATGTAAGTGAATTCCTGAAAGGACAGGCAAGACTGATTCCCGGCTCGGCTTGAAGCCACAACCGTATGTATTCTTTATTTTTCAAAAGATTTGGAGATTTGAAAATTACAGTTGGTTTGAAAATAATCCAAGCAATATTCTTCTCATTATCCGTCAAACTTGCCTCTTTGCCGTTTATTGTGGTCTGTCTGCTTGGTTGATTATATTGAGAGGTCAACTCCATGCCGAAAGCCACACCCATGTATTTATGAAAGTGCCATGCGATAGACGGCTCTATCGACCATGCCTGATCGTTGTTAAGGTAGATACCGCCGTAAAGCGTCGCGGTAAACGGATTTTTTTCTTTCTGAGCGAAGATTTCCAGTGATGGCAACAATAAAGCAAAAAGTATCAAAAATTTCTTCATATCCGTTTTATTTCAAGATTGCGGAGGCTGCGCCTGATTGTTCACCTACTTCATTGCCGCGTTGTACTTTCTTGCCGTAGCCGAATGTATAAGTGGCGGTGAAGTTTATGCGAGGGTGTGATGATGTACCGATGATAGTCTGCTGTTCGTTATAATATGGTGAGGCTGTTGTATTGGTCGCACCGTCCCAGCCTTTATTGAAGAAGTTGGCTGCCATTACGCGCAAATTCCAATTGGCGTTTGCCCAACCGACAGTCACACTATGGAAATTCCGACCTTTATTTATCCGGGGAGAAGAAGTGAACATGCTTTTCTTAGGACTCTCGTAATAGGCTTGGAAATAGAAGCTGTCGAGATAATAGCTTGCCTGAGCCGTCACTCGGAACGAATTGCAGTTATCGTTAAAAATGCCGGTTGATTTGTAGAATGATTGACTGGGATTGGCATAGAGCTGGAGTTTTCCGTTGAGCAGTTTCCAGTTAGCAGCGAATCCAATCTCACCGTTGAGATAATCGCCGTCGTTGATATATGACCGTAACAGGGCTTTACCATCCTGATATGGTGTATAGACAAGCAACTGACGGTCATACATACCGAAATAGCGTCCGTAGGCACTCATGCCGAAAGCGTTTGACGGCATCCATGTATATGCGAGGTTCACTGTTGTGTGTCTGCAATTTTCCAATAATGGATTGCCGGTAATATACATAAGTTCATTATCTCGGAGTAAATCTGAAGATTTCTCCGATATGCCGGGGCTGTTTGTAGCATACTGGAAATAGGCGGAGAAACTGTTTCGCTGATTCGGGACATACCGCACATTTATGTGTGTGAACGGATACGTGTCACTGTTCGTCTTTCCATTTATATCGCTGTTTTCCCAAGCGAAACCGGCATCAAGGTTGACCGATATTTTCTGTGTCTGGAAATTATAGCCGACCATTCCTGCGGCAAAAGCGTTATGGAATCTGTCTCTATATCCGTTGTCGCCGGTGTATTCAAGACGGTTGATGTTGTCACCACCATTGCCTCCTAACATAATGGAATGTTTCTGCCCTAAACTTTTTCTGATATACAAATTCAGACGATAGTTGTAAGCATCCTCTTTGGCATGGCGGTATATCGTGGGCTGAGATGATGCCGCGTAATCGGTATAGTCATTGCCGTGGGTATAGTTGAACGACGGCGAGAAATCAATCGAAAATTCCTTTGGTAAAGCGAAGAAATATGTTCCTGAATAAGCGACAGAATTGGAACGGTTCGGATTCTTTCTGCCAAAAGAATATCCCTGAGCTGAATTTGGCGAATACTCCAGTTTGCCGGAATATTCATTGGTTGGCACGCCTAAGTTTGTAAACGCAAGCAGATTGCGTATCTGAATCTTGTTGCTGTTGTAGGTGGCGCGGAAAGTAACGGGATATTGATTCTGCTTATAGTGTGATGATTCAAGAGTCTCCTTGCGTGTTACGGAATATTCCTTACCGTCGTTATCAGTAAGACGGTAGATGCCCTCAGTCGTGTTGCCAATATGATGGTTGTTCCAGTTATTGGCACCGGCATACAGGTCGTATGTCATCTTCTTGTAAGTGAACTTCGAGAAGAAGTTGACACGGCTCGACAGACCCACAAGGAAATTTTCATTTGCTGTGATTTTGGTATAACCGCCGTAAGCGTATTCCTGCACTATGATATTGATTACTCTCTCTGCTCCACGAAAACGAGGGTCGGTAGGAAATTCCAGATATTCCACACGCCTCACATCCGCTGTGCGCAGTCCCTCCATTTCCTCTTTTGAGGCTTCAAGGAAGTTGATGTAAATGGCTACGTTGCCACCGACATTGTCTGTCACGGTCTCATCAATCGGATTTATCCTTATTTGAGGAATGGCCATCTGCCGGAGAAGATCCACGGCATTTTGAGCCGCGTTCTTCTGCTTACCTGTAGGAGTGTATGTTGACTTTGTCGATGAAGTGCGTTGCATTTGTGCTTGCACTACTACTTCATTAAGTTCTTGCGACTTTATGGTGTCGGTGACCTCCTGTGCTTTCACTGAAAACGATGAAAACACTACAAGGGATGATATGATAAGTCTGGTTTTCATTTGCTTGTCGGGCGGGCTTTATATTTATAGAATGTGGTTGTTTGATTGGGGATAAGTACCGGGTCGTGGGTTGACCATTGCACCCACAATTCCGTTGGTGTGAGCTTTTTGATAAGCCAATAGCCATCCATTGCATTTCCGGCTGTCTGAATGACAGCGAAATTCTCAGTAGTGAAAGTCCATTGAAAATATCTTACATTCTCTTTCACGGTTTCATCTTTCAAAGAGCCGACAGCAAACCAGCCTTTCCCTTTAAGGTCGAAATAATATATGGACGTTCTATCTTCAATGACTTGCTCGTTTCCGAGCCCGTAATCAGCATATACCTCAACCCACTCGTTCCCAGTCAGCATTGACAAGGTGTTTTCCTGACCCTCGTCAAGATAGCCCGTGCGCCCTTCGCATGAAGAAAGGCACACAAGCAATATGGTAAGAAGTGATAATACTACCGCTTTCATTCTGAAATTGTGACGGACAGCGTTCCGTCGCCGACAAGATTTTTGCCTTTGAGTGACATTGACTGATTACCTTCTCCAGTGTATATTCGATAAAAGGAAGCATGGCAGGGAGATTGCACTCCGGCCACAATGACAGTGCCGGCATCAGAATCGGAAGATATACCGAATGAAAGTTGGTATAGATAGAACTTGGAAAGACTGTTTGCAGAAACAGTCATTGTCATTGATTCGGGAGCATGGAAATAGCGTGGTTCCAACTGTGTACCGTCAAAAAGCAACTGAACAAGGTTAGCACCGCTTCTTGATTGTGTGAAAGCCTTATTTATCTCAATCTTATTATCGCCATTAATCTTAATGAGATAATCCGATGAATAAGTGGAATACAATATAGCAGTGGCAACACCGGATTGCTTGATTGAGGACAGTAGCCCGTTCACACTCTCCATCTCGCGCATGAAAAGATCGCAGTTGACTGCACTGACAGCCAGCAGTTCCTCCCTGTTTCGGTTGAGAACATAGTCGGAAGCCGTTATCTTCTTGTCGGGATTTATGACAAACTTGCCTGTGGCATTGTCAACATCCACGAACTGAGCCATTATCTGAGCATCCGTTTCGTATGCCCTGATCTGCGACGGTTCTTTGAAAACCGTATTGTCATCGCTGCACGAAAACAAAAATACGGCACTAATGAGAGGAATTATTTTTATGACTTGTTTCATACCTTATCATTACCCATAGACTCAATGGCGTTGCCAATATATAAAGAAGCGTGAGCCAACTATGCCACGTCTTTGTTGAGGGTCGTAGGAAACCTTTGATGCAGATGTAACAATAGTGCCCCACGCTATATGCGTGAGAACCACTATGCTATCTCTTGCATCGTTTTGAAAATTTCCTACGTTTTCAACAAACAAGATGAGCATAACGCTTCTTTTTTCAAAATGTCATGGATAGGCTTGCGCATATCCAATGGCAAAGTTAATCATAATATTTGGGATTTCAGGGCATTATTGGCGAAAAATTATTAACTTTGCATAAGAAAAGACAATGGAAAAGCAAGCAAAATCAAAATATTACCTCTTTATAGATGAGTGCGGCGATCATAATTTGACGAAATATGACCCTACATTTCCTATATTCACCTTATGCGGGATACTTGTTTCGCGTAAGAACCTCAACGCATTAAACGTAGCCTTTGAAAATCTAAAAATGGAGATTTTCGGCAACACTGACATCGTGATACACTCAGTTGACATACGAAAATGGCGCGGAGCTTTTGGAGCATTAAAAGACGATGCATTGCGGAAGAAATTCTTTGAAGGCATTGAGAATATACTGAGTCAACACGATGCCTATGTTGTTGTTAGTTGCACTATCTTGAAAGAGCAATTAAATAAATTTTGTGTCAGGGGTGAAGAAGATGACGTTTATGGCTTGTCTTTGTCCTATTTGATTGAACGCAGCATATTTTGTGTTGACAATATTGAGGACAATCCTGAAATATCAGTTGTTGTAGAGCGCAGAGGACATAAGGAAGACCGCAAACTACTTAATTACTACAATGGACTGCGGAACCGTGGAACAAAATGGGTTACACCGGATAGACTGCGGTCAAGGATAACCAATTTTGATTTCAAATACAAGAGCGACAATATCATTGGATTACAAATCGCAGACCTAATAGCATACCCGATAACAACACATTTCCTGCGACCACACAATGAAAACCGCTCTTATGACGCGGTGAAACATAATATTTTCTCCGACAACGGAGTGTTGCTTGGCCAAAAAGTCATTCCTCATTAAACGAAAAAAGAGCAACCAGATGATTGCTCTTTCCAACCGGCTACTGCCGATCCGTAAAATCGTTGCTTTCGCAAGCGAAGTATTTCTTTCAAGGGGAAACTACCCTTTGTGGATGCAAAGATAATACTAAATTTCCTATCCACAAAATTTTAACGCAAATTCCATATAAAAAGTTTGTTAAAACACATCGTTTTGCGTTGGATTAGCGATTGCGTCTATCTCGTCGGCGATTTCATCGGAGGATAGCTTGATGTAGTCCATGAAGGTCTTTTGGGTCTTGTGACCGCTGACGTGCATCATCTGGACAATGGTGTATTTGTGGGAGAGATACATATTCGTGATGCCGCTGCGCCGGGCAGTGTGGGTGGTGACGCAACTGTAACGGGGCATTACCACTTCTCCTTTGGAGTTGCGCTCAATCACAATCTTGCCAAGTTCCTCATTCTTCTTTTGCTTCATTGTCAGTTTGGTGGGAACCTTGACAGCCAATGACGGCACGGTTTCAGACAGGTCTTTAAGTATCTCCTTGATGTAGCGGTTTATCATCACATCAATCACCGAGGGAATATTGTAGTTGTATTTCTCGCAGATGGCTTTGAGATTAGGGTTCATTATCGGTATCTTGACCTCGTTTCGTGTCTTCTGCTGGATAAGCCGGATAATCGGCGTACCCTTTGCCGTTGTGGTGAAACTGTCGGGGCTGATATTGTTGTAGTCGCTGACACGCTGACAAGTGTAGCACCCGACGAGGAAAATGTCGCGCACCTGATCTTTCAGTCCGGTCAGCTCCATTTCAGCCAATGCCTGCAACTCGGCTTCGGTCAGATAGATTTCAGCCGCCTTGTCGCTTTCCTCAACCTTTCGCTTCGAGAAACAGGCCAATGCCCGGTCATTGTTGTGCAGACCGTCTGCATAGGCATATCCTACCATCGCACGGAACGATACAAGGTATTTATTCACCGAACTGCCCATGTAGTCGAGCTTGGCAAGGTGAGCGAGGAACTTCGTCACCAACTCGCGGTCAACATCACCCCATGTCAATTTGTGTCGAGGGTCAAAGCCGTTGTATAGTTTGCGGAAACTGCTCCACGCCTTGCAACTGCCGGGCGTATATGGGTCATTACCGTTGAGCCGCTTTCCGGCTTTTATATCTTCCACAAATCGGTCGAGGAAATTCCAGATGTTCGCACGTTCCGCCTCTTTCTTTTGGCGTTTGCGTTCCTCTTCCTCAATCTTCTCGCGCTCCTGTTTCAGTCGCGCTTCCTCTTCGGCTTTCCGCGCCTTTCTCACGGCATCCGATTTTTTGGGATTGGCAACGGCGAGGATTGCCTCCTTCACGGCCTTTTTGTCGAAGTGCATACCTTCGACCTCGCTCTTGACCGCCATTTCGATTTTGGCAAGAGTATCGTGTAACTTGAAATTCTTTTCTCGGTGACGCATCCAGTTTTCTTCGGAAGATATGGCATTGCGCCACTCATGCACATCAACCTGAATTTGGGAGGAAAAGATAGAATCTATCTTATGCTCCTTATTCTGAACCCTGAAAAACAGGGTTGCCGTTTCCTTATTCTCGTCCTGCTTGCGGATATAGAACCGAGAGAGAGTCTTTGCCATAATTCAAGAGTATTTATTATCGTTTAATTTCGTTCAAGGGAAATCCACTGCCGATGTCTTGAAGCGACCCTCTGATGCTGGTTCGGGTTCCAAAAATCACGGTGTGTTTTCCGATTGCAAAGATAGTGACTATTTCTGAAAAGTCACTACAAAAGTCACTATAATTTTTGAAGATTAACAACTCCAAATAAATTCATTTCAGTTTAATTGCGTTGATATATAGTATTTTATATTCAGATTGAATTTACGGCAATTCATCTCAATTCATTAAAAATGGTGCTGGTGGCACCACCCAAGACCGCTAATTCTCAATGAATTAGCGGTCTTTTGTTTAATTACACCCCACCAAGTCACCACAAAAGTCGGCGCATGGTAAAAAAGGGGTCAGCGGATTTTTCCGGTGGGTGGCAGGCGATGTCAAGAGTATAGTGTTGCC
>CAJTSK010000015.1 GCA_910578835.1 uncultured Muribaculum sp. | reverse complement strand
GATAACACTATACTCCGACATCACCCCTCCGCCCACCGGAAAAATCCGCTGACCCTTTATGACGAGGATTTCCGCAGCTGCGACAAGTTTTCAGTCATCTCCGGCGAAGAAAAAACAATAACCGTACACCGGGAGCTTCTTCCACGCATTCTCGAGATTGACATCTACGACAGCTACAGAAACGTTTATCCCGGCACAGATGGAATGACATTCACTCTTGACGAAGCGAAAGAGCGACTTTCCGCCGACGGATACAGTGATGACCAGTATGAAATCAGACCCTACGGCAACGGATACTTCTTTGTTGACGCAACGGGAAGTCCCAACTATTTTTATCAACATAGTATATTTGGGACGAAATATCCTTACCGCTTCGCCTGGCTTGACGAGAGCGGTCGACTTTTTGCAGTCTACAATGGCACCTACCGATTCACCGACCGGTATGAGACAGAACGTATCCCTATGGACAACTATACCTCGAAAATAAAATTATCATTGCTTGACATCCCCCACTATCTCACTGACAACGGCAATGAAACATCCGTACCGCTGACCCGTGAATTTTTCAACACCGATGACTCCTATGAATATATAACACCGGTCTACACTCCTTATATCGTGGAAGAAGAGGAGGGTGCTTCAGACTTTGGTAAATTTATTAATTCAAAAGAGACATATATGCCCACATCGCTCAGCATAAAGTCGGACGACGGTAAAACGACGGCTAACATAAACTTTGCCGAATATTACTATCCGGGAAGCATCAAACTATTCACTGTCAATGATAAAAAATATATGTCGGTAGACTATCGCGAGGGCGAGGGCGACATGACCGCAATATATCGCATCCATACCGCCACCGGCTCGCTGAATGCCGTAGGCAGTCCGGTCAGAATATCTACAAATCCTTCTGTAATTGACAGGTCAATGCCTGTAACGGTGATATTAAATGGCAACAGCGCAAACCCGCTTACATTGACAGTCACCGGCACTGACGGTATCTGCCGTCACCGCTGTCAGGTTTTGCCCGGTACCTCATCGGTGGAAATCGCCACCGGCGCTTTCCCATCGGGAATCTATGTGGTCACCGTAAGCGACGGCACCACATCTACCGAACACAGCAAGATTATCGTTCGCTAATAACTATGACTGACATTTTGAGAGGAGAGGCGGCACATCAGTGTCGCCTCTCTCTTCTATCCGCGACCACCCGATTACAATTTCTCCCTCTTCTCAGGACGACGGTTTATTTTGCAAATTGACCCGGATTTAACCTTTCTATATTTGTGGAAAAGCGTCGGAAGTTGTAACTTTGACTGAAAATAACAGTAAGGAAAATGGCTAAAAAAATCGTAGAGACCCCGTTGATGAAGCAGTATGTGGAGATGAAAGGCAAACATCCCGACGCCATATTGCTGTTTCGTGTCGGCGACTTCTACGAGACATTTTCCGATGACGCCATAATCACGTCGGAGATACTCGGCATCACGCTGACACGACGCGCCAACGGCGTGTCGCAATATGTAGAGCTTGCGGGATTTCCCCATCATGCACTCGACTCTTACCTTCCCAAGCTGGTAAGGGCTGGCAAGCGAGTGGCGATATGCGAGCAGCTCGAAGACCCGAAGTTGACAAAGAAGCTGGTAAAACGCGGTATCACCGAGCTTGTAACCCCGGGTGTGTCAATCAACGACACTGTGCTTAACCACCGCGAAAACAACTTCCTCTCGGCACTCCACTTTACCCGAAGCGGCATGGTCGGCGTGGCGTTTCTCGACATCTCCACAGGAGAGTTTATGACGGCAGAAGGCAATGCCGACTATATCGACAAGCTGCTCAACAACTTTGCCCCGAAAGAAGTATTGGTGGAGCGCGGCAACCGAAAATTACTCGACGAGACATTCAACAACCGGTATCTTGCCTTTGAGCTTGACGACTGGATATTTACCGAAGAAGCGGCACTCGACAGGCTGTTAAAGCAATTCGAGACCCGCAACCTGAAAGGATTTGGCATCCACTCCCTTCACGCGGCGATAGTGGCGTCGGGAGCGGTGCTACATTATCTTGACATCACAAAACACAGCCAGATAAGCCATATAACCAAGCTGCGCCGTATCGAGGAAGACTCTTATGTAAGACTTGACAAATTCACCGTGCGCAACCTGGAGCTTGTCGACAGCATGGGCGAAGAGGGCAAAAGCCTTCTCGGGGTCATCGACCGCACCATCAGCCCCATGGGCGCGCGACTGCTGCGCCGCTGGCTGCTCTTCCCGCTTAAAGATGTGGCGGCAATCAACCGCCGCCTTGACGTGGTGGAATATTTCTTCCGCCACCCCGACGACCGCGACGAACTGAAGAGCCATCTTGAACAGACAGGCGACCTGGAGCGCATAATCTCCAAAGTGGCGGTAGGACGCGTGACCCCGCGCGAGGTGGTGCAGCTGAAAAATGCACTCTCAGCAATCGAGCCTATCAAAGCTCTATGCTGCAACAGCGACCTTGACGCACTGCGCACTATCGGCGAGCAGCTCAATCCATGCACGCTTATACGCGACCGTATAGCCAAGGAGATTGTCGACGACGCCCCGATAGCTGTCAACCGCGGGCAGGTGATACGCCCCGGAGTCGATGCGGAGCTTGACGAGCTACGCGAAATAGCGTTTCAGGGCAAAGACTATCTGCTGAAAGTGCAGCAGCGGGAGATACAGGCGACAGGCATTTCGAGCCTGAAAATCGGCTACAACAACGTATTTGGCTACTATATCGAGGTGACCAACGCCCATAAGTCAAAGGTGCCGCAAGACTGGATACGCAAGCAGACACTCGTCAACGCCGAGCGCTACATCACCCAGGAGCTAAAAGAATATGAGGAGAAGATACTCGGCGCACAGGAAAAAATCGCCATTATCGAGACAAAGCTTTATACCGACCTGATAGCAGGTCTCTCGGAATACATCGCCGCCATACAGCTTGACGCCACCCTCATAGCGCGACTCGACGTGCTCGCAGCATTTACACGCGTGGCGATGGAAAACCATTACAACCGTCCGGTAGTCGACGACTCGCTCAACATCGACATCGAGGAAGGACGACATCCCGTAATCGAGCGTCAGCTACCCCCGGGAGAACCATATATCGCCAACAGCGTGCATCTCAGCAATTCCGGCACCCAGATAATGATGATTACCGGACCCAACATGTCGGGTAAGTCGGCATTGCTCCGCCAGACCGCGCTTAACGTGATACTCGCGCAGATAGGCTGCTTCGTCGCCGCCGATAGTGCCCGCATAGGTGTGGTCGACAAGGTGTTTACACGAGTCGGCGCGAGCGACAACATATCGCTTGGTGAATCCACATTCATGGTGGAGATGAACGAGGCAGCATCAATACTCAACAACATGAGCGAACGCAGCCTGATATTGTTTGACGAGCTTGGCCGCGGCACATCCACCTACGACGGCATCTCTATCGCCTGGGCTATCGTGGAGCATATACATGAACACGCATCGATGCATCCAAAGACACTCTTCGCCACTCACTACCATGAGCTTAACGAGATGGAGGCGAGCTTCAACAGGGTTGTCAACTTCAATGTATCGGTCAAGGAAATCAACGGCAAAGTAGTGTTCCTGCGCAAACTGGCGCGCGGAGGAAGCGAACACAGCTTCGGTATACACGTGGCGAAGCTTGCCGGTATGCCGCAATCAATCGTGCGCCGCGCCGACGAGGTACTCGCCCATCTGGAGAGCAACAACCGCCGTGAAAGCATCGGCAAGGACCTGTCGACGGTGGCAGATGAACGCGCCGGCGTGCAGCTGTCATTTTTCCAGCTCGACGACCCGGTACTCACGCAAATCCGCGATGAAATCATCAACATCGACATCAACAACCTCACCCCCATGGCTGCGCTCAACAAGCTCAACGACATCCGCGCCATCATCACCGGAAAAGCATGACCCCCGGCTTATCCCGGACACAGTCACCGCTGCGCTCAACCCTTGCAATTATCCCCTTCGGGGACACATCCCGACCCGCGATGCGCGCAAGCCCAGACCCCAGACATTGCCCCGAAAAGGCAAAATATCATTAACCTATCGGGGAAAACCACGACGCGTGCATTCCCCGCAGGGGATTGTCCTTCGTGTAGCCACGGGTTGAGCGCAGCGATACCCGTGGGGTCCCATGAAACACCGTGCGGTTTCCGGCAGGAATCTTCTTGTTCCGATGATTCCTGCGGAAACGTTTATCCGTATAACCATGACCGGGGGTATCGCTGCGCTCAACCCCCGGCTAAACATTGATTATCCCCTGCGGGGATAACAAATCACACACGTCCCGACCCGCGATGCGAGCGCAATACGGACCCGGATATTGCCCAGAATGGGCAAGATATCGTTAGCCGCGGGTAGCGCCGGGGGTGCACCCGTGGTCCCGTCCATCCCGCTATATTCACAACCCCGAAGAGCGGGTTGCATTATCCACCCAGCGTTGTGCAACCCTTTCAGGGTAGACGCGGATAATTGGCGTAACCTAACCACGGGTATGCCTTCGGCATTACCCGCGGCTAACCCCATTTTTCCCCTATCGGGGAAAAATCACGATGCGCGCGCAAGACAGGGGGCCAGACATTGCCCAGGATGGGCAAAATGTCGTTAACCTATCGGGGAAAATCGCGGTATGCGTATTCCCCGCAGGGGATTGTCCTTCGTGTAGCCCGGAGGGCAACAATCTGCCGCTATCATCTCCGGATGTCGCCAAATAAAAAATACAGCTGTCACTTCTGACCTTCTGTCGCTCTGTATCACTCAATCTGACAACTGACAACTCTGAACTGAAAACTACAGCGTAATCGACTCGCCGGGCGTAGCAAGACAATGGCAGGATGTGTCGACCGAGGCAGGCACATACGACTCAAAGTCACACGCTGCAGAATGCTCACCCTGGAAATGCATCGGGAAGAAATCCTTCACCTTGATTTCTTCAAGGAAAATGGTGGCTCCACGCGCATAGCCTGAGCCTTGACGGGGATCGACCGGGAACATAGCCACATCAATTGCCGGAAACTCACTTTTAAGACGGTTTACAATCACCTTGAAGTCATTTTCAGCCTTCTGCACCTCGCGCTCTGTTGAGCTGTCTTTCCAGTGCCAGTCATTGAGGTCGCCGGCATGGAATACAGTGGTACCGTCAGCGAGTGTCACAAGAAAACTTATTCCCTCGTCGGTAGAGCCGAATGCCTTTACCTTCGTGTCGCCCGGGAGATTTTCAAGCACGTCACCCTTACTCATAGCCGCCACGCTGACCCCTTTGTGAAGCTGCTGTATCACAATGTCGTTGGAAAGCACATATACATGCTCGTGGTTTTGCGCCAGGTTAAATATCACCGGATTATAATGGTCGGGATGATGATGGCTTGCAAAAAATATCACCGGAAGCTCCTTATTATGGTCAAGAAGTTTTTCAAGGGCATGGGAAGGGTCACGGAAATAGTCAAATACAATAATTACCTGCGGAGTCGTCAATGCAAATCCGCTATGGTCGAGATAAGTTACTTTAATCATAATCTTATTTTTAGGTTGTTCATAGTGTGCAATATATAACGCCCGCCCCACCGAAGGGGTTCACCGCTTGTAAATCACGGGCGATAGTGGTAACTTTGCACATCAAATCACAAAATTCAGATTTCTCATATGAACGGATGGCTCACAATAGGACTCCTCGTAATCTCCAACATATTCATGACATTTGCCTGGTACGGGCATCTTAAGTTGCAGCAAATGAAAATCATCACCTCCAACACCCCGCTCTATGTGGTGATAATCATATCATGGGTGATAGCCCTCGCCGAATACTCCTGTCAGGTACCTGCCAACCGCATGGGCTACATAGGCAACGGCGGAGCGTTTTCCCTGATGCAGCTCAAAGTGATACAGGAGGCGATAACGCTTGTGGTGTTCACTCTCTTTACGGTGGTGTTTTTCAATGGAGAGTCGCTTCATTGGAATCATTTCGCCGCATTTGTATGCCTTATCCTCGCCGTCTACTTTGTATTCATGAAATAGCATAGCCACAAAAAAAGAGCGACAGCCAGAGCCACGGCTATCGCTCCACGTAATAGTAATGTGGGTTATGTATTTATTTTAATGTGAAGGGGATTTTGCATCGTATGTCGGTCGACGAGCTGCCGATATATACGGTAAACTTACCCGGCTCGGCTTTCCACTCTTTCAGCGTCTCATCGTAATATTTCAAGTCATCGGGGGTGATGGTAAAGGTCACATTCTTGGTCTCGCCGGGAGCAAGCGCGATTTTTTCAAAACCTTTCAGCTCCTTCACCGGACGCATTACCGACGCTTTGTCGTCGCCGATATAAAGCTGCACGGTCTCTTTACCCTTACGGTCACCGATGTTGGTCACGGGCACATTAATCTTGATATTGCCGTCGGCAGTCATCTCCTTTGCCGAAGCCTCAGCCTTGCCATACTTGAAATCGGTATAGCTCAAACCGTGACCAAACGAGTATTTGGGAGCAATCTTTTTGGTATCGTGCCAGCGATAGCCCACGAGGATGTCGTCAAGATATTTTTCGGTGATGCTGTCGCCCGGATAGCAGATTTCGCCAAAGGAGTGAGCACCGCAATCTTCGAGTCGCACAGGGAATGAGAAAGGTAGCTTACCTGAGGGAGAAACCTTTCCGCCTAGCACATTGGCAAGCGACTTTCCACCCATCGAACCGAGATACCATCCCTCGACGATAGCAGGCACCTTGGCTTCCCAAGGCATCTCCACGGCGTTACCGCTGAGAAGCACGACTACAAGATTGGGATTGACAGCCTGAAGAGCCTCGATAAGTTCGGGCTGACCGAAAGGCAGTCCGTACTGTGTGCGGTCATCAGCCTCGCAATCTTGCTCGGCATTTTTGTTAAGTCCGCCGAAAAGCACTACCAGGTCAGCCTCACGCGCCATGGCAACAGCCTCGTCACGCAGCGAGTCGACCACATTCTGCGGTATCTCCTCGACATGGTTATACATGGGGCGACCTGCCTTGTAGCCCTGTGCAAACTTCACCTTATCGCCGTAGAGCGACTGCATGCCGGCAAGAGGGCTTACCATATCCTTCACCTTCAGCTCACTCGAACCGCCGCCTTGGTTAAGCATACGCACAGCATTGTCGCCCACGACAAGTATCGACTTGTATTTGTCGCCGTCGATAGGCAGCAGCTTGGCAGCACCCTTTTTCACGGGGTCATTTTTAAGCAACACGATTGCCTCGTCGCCGATATTCTCTGCCACGGCATAATGAGCGGGAGTGCATATAGAGCCGAAAGGCTTGTTGCGGTTCATCGCCGTGCGGAAGTTAAGACGGAGCAGACGGCGCACCTTGTCGTCAAGAGTCGACATAGGCACCTCGCCGCTTTCAAGCATCGCCTTGTAAGGGTCGGCAAGATAATAGTCATTATATCCGAAGTCGCTCTCCGAAGTCAAGCCATTGGTAAATGAGCCCATCTCAAGGTCAAGACCGTAGAGCGCAGCCTCCTTTGTATCGTGGGCACCGCCCCAGTCGGTCACCACAACCCCGTCAAACGCCCAGTCCTTTTTAAGGATGTCATTAAGGAGGAGTTCATTGTGACAGGCGTGCTGTCCGCGCACCTTGTTATAAGAGCCCATAATCGACCATGCGCCACCCTCTTTCACGGCAGCCTTGAAGGCAGGGAGATATATCTCATGGAGGGCACGGTCACTCAGCTCTACATCGATATGTCCGCGCCACTTCTCCTGATTGTTGAGCGCGTAATGCTTCACACACGCCGCCACACCATTTTTCTGCATGCCCCGGATATAGGGCACTACCAGCACAGAGGCGAGATACGGGTCTTCGCCCATATATTCAAAGTTACGGCCGTTAAGAGGAGTGCGGTAGATGTTGACACCCGGACCGAGCATCACATCTTTCTCGCGGTAAAGCGCCTCTTCGCCGAGAGCGTCACCGTAGTCGTAGGAAAGTTCCGGATTCCAGGTAGCGGCAAGCGCCGTCAGAGCGGGAAATGCGGTTATGGAGTCATTTGTACGGTTGGAATATCCCCAGTCATTCCAGTTTATTTCAGCCCTTACGCCATGAGGACCGTCGCTGGTCCACAGGTCGGGTATGCCGAGGCGGGGGACTCCGGCAGCGGCAAACTTGCCTTCGGCATGACACATAGCGATTTTTTCATCAAGTGTCATGCGACTGAGTGCGTCTTCCACGCGCTCTTCAAGGGGAAGCTGCTCGTTGAGATAAGCCGGAACGGCGGCAACCACCGGAAGTGATGCTGCCACACATGCCATTGCAATTATTGTATGTTTCATGTAAAATAAAATAAGTTAGTTGGTTTTCACAAAGTTAATATAAAGTGTCAATCATATAACGCAACATATGTTACTTAATATATCCGATATAACATTTAGTCCACTTTTATTTAACAAAAAGGGGATATATCATGGCGATATATCCCCTTTTGGGTATTGGACGATTCGGAATAACCGGATATTGTGTTTAATCGTTCCAGGTACAGCTTACATACTTAAACTCGCCCTTGGCGGTAACAAGATATGTAGCGGTATAGTCTACATTGCCTTCTTCGACGGTATAGCCCACGAAGTTGATGTAGTAGTAGAGGTCAACGCCGTTGCCGGGCATCTGGTCGGGATACATCTGATGGAGAACAGCCGGACAAACCTCCTTTTCAAAGTGAACCTTCATGGCGGCAAGTATCTCCTCGTCGCTCATGCCTTCCCAGCCTGAGGGACACTGCTCCTTGGCTGAAGAGGGACGAAGGTCGACATCACACTGGTATGCCGAAGCTCCCGAGTAGTACTCATTGTTGCCATATTTTGTCACGTAGCCCTTGCCACTCTTGATATCTTCGGCACCAAACTCAGGCTTATCGATATTTTCATATACCCAGTTGACACATGCCTGGAAGAAGTCAACAGAAATCTGAGGCTTGCCGAGGCGCGGAAGGTCGATGGTGACAGAGGGGTCATATACCCAAGTCGAGCCGTTGAGCGCAAACTTGTCGCTAAGGGTCTCGATGGTATTTACGGTCCATTCAGTTCCGTCAAACACGGCGCGCTCGCAATGCTGCGGTATGGTTACCTTGCTTGATGAATCGTAGTACTTGCAAACAACATACTTGACATCATCTTTAGCGGCATAAGGGAAGGTTTCTTTCAGGAATGTGGGGATATAAGTAGCCACAGTCGATGAGCTGAAGTTGCTCACTCCCATCTCTGCATAATCAGAAGCCTGGACAACAACTACATTTTCAGCAGGTGACCATGACGAACCGTCGAAGCTATATACCGCGCTCACTTCCTCCGAAGCGACTGCAGCAACTTTCATTACCGGAGCCTTTGCCACATCACCGCCAAACTGGGGCACGCCGTCAACCGACACAAGGAGCATGTTCATGCGACCGTCACCGCTTGTAGAGCATGACATCAGATAGCCGGCAAGCTTGCACTTACGGCCTACAGGCAGAGCGTTCATCTGCTCCTTGGTAGCCTGATAAAGCGCACCGGCAACCTTTGACTCACCCACCTTGTAATTTACAAAAATAGCACCATTCTTCTCATTTACCTCTGACACAGTGATTTCTGCATCAACCTCGGCATAAATCGGGAATGCACCTTCCTTAGCCACATTTGCAGCCTTAAACACTGCAAAGTCAGCTTCCCACTCTGCATCGGTAAGCGGAGTCACAGAAGGATATACATAAGGCTCTGTTGCCTTGCCGGCTTTCTCGATAGTAGCGGAGCCAAGCTGCAGACCTCCGCTATACTGACCGCCCTTACCGCTTACGGTAACCTGGTCGTTGAGCGTATATGAAGAGAGCTCGAAGCTGCCACCCTGATAAACGAATACTGTACCGCTGAGGTCGGTAACCATCATGCCCTGTGCGCAAAGACCGGTCACGATACCGTCGATAGTGTAATTCTTGTTAAGCTCGACTGTACCGGCAACACTTGACTGCTCAAATGAAGGACCGACGGGAGCACCTCCGCCAAACACAGGGTCTTGAGATGACATATTATATGTCACATAGGCAAAGTCGCCCTCCTGAGCCGCGGGATAAGCAGCCGAAAGCATGGCGGGCACAAACTTTGCGGGAAGACGTGAGGGCGAGAAACTCTCGGCATAATCCTCATCGCTGCCCCACACAGCCTGATAGTCGGCGGTGCTGACAGTATAGTCGGGCGCTTTCTCGATATCGGTCACCTCGGCAGGCTGTGCCGCACCGCTCTTGAAGATGACGCGAAGCGACGACTTCGGGTTGAGATAATACAGGGGATAGTTGGTGTTAGCCTTGATGCTGTTAAGGAAAGCGGGCAGATATTCAGCGGGCGAGATAGCATCGTTGAAATATCCGTTGGCGCCGACAGCCTCAAGCTGGTCAAGCACACCGGCTGCAGTAGCCTTGTCGATGTTTTCCTGAAGCGACGCAATAGTCTTGTAGTCTTTTGCGACAAGTTCATATTCCACCGACTGCTTGTCGGGATAAACCGATGGTGTCTCAAACCCGTCGAGATATTCATCGTTCCACGAGTTTTCCGAGCAGCTTGCAAAAGCCACCAATGCACCACACGCGAGCAGGCTCTTGAAAATATTGTATTTCATAATTGTAATTCGCGGTTAATGGTTAGAAGTTGATTTGCAGACGTACTGAATAGGTGCGACCAAACGCGTAGAACACGCGGTAAGCATCCTGCCATGTACCTTTTGAACTGGTTGAAGTGTAAGCGTCAACTACGTAGTTATAGTTGAAGATATTGTTGACATTACCGTAGAGGGTAGCCTTGACTCCACCTATGTTGAAACGATAGTTGGCGTGAAGGTCAAACTGCTGTCCCCAGGGTATCTCCCACGGGTCGTTGACATTGATAACCGAACCGTTAAGGCTGCTTGAGCTAACCTGGAAGTCGCTGTAATTGCGCGCGCCCACAAGCCAGTCGGCACCGATACGGAATCCCTTGAACGGCATGAAAGTGGCAGAAAGAGAAGCGGTAGTCTGTGCCGAGCCGCCAATCTTGACACCCTTCTGGTTGATGGTAGACTTCAAGTGGTCCTCTGCACCGATACCTGAAGCAACGGCACCGTCACGAAGGTTGGTGATAGGCTGACCGAGCTGGTTGTAGAAGTAACCTGACGCATTGCTGTCCCAGATCCAGTCACCCCATGAGAGCATACCCTTGATATCGAGCCAGCGGAGGGGAACCCATGCGAAGTCAAGCTCGATACCCATGTGGCGGGCGTCCACGCCCTGCATGTTGATATAGTAGCGACCGTCGGCATCAGAGAAGCTACCGCCACGGGTAGTGGTCTTATCCATCCAGCGGGTATAGTAAGCGTTAACCATCATAGAGAAGGGACGAGAAGTGTAACCGTAGCCCAACTCAAATGACATTACCTTTTCATTAATCGCGTTCTGGTTGATTTCGTTAGAAGTAGTCGCGTTCAAGAACACACCGCCCGAGAAGAAGGGGGCACGGCTGATATAACCGAGGTTGAAGAACACGTTGTTGAAGCGGTCGATATTGTAGTTTACACCACCCTTGATAGTACCGCCGATAAAGTTTTTGGTTTCTGAACGCTCATGTTCCTTGTCATAATAAAGGAAGTCGCGGCGCCAGTAGGTATTGTTGTTGAGCGCACCCGCAACAACAAAGTTAAGGTTGCCGTCGAGCATGGTGTATTCGCCCTGTGCATATACACCTTCCTGCACTGTGTAACCCTTGTAGTTACGGTAAACGACGTCGCCTACACCGAGCTTCTGGAATTTCCAGTTGGGGTCGGCAGCAGCTGCGTTAAGAGTCGGGTCTACATTCTTACGGGTTGAGTAGTCCATGAAGTATTCACCGTCGTAAAGGTCGCAGATTTTGTTTTTGTGGTCACCGATGTAGTAACGCATGTCAAGACCTGCAGTAAGGTTGATGCGGTTGCCGTTGGTCTGAGTCCACTCTTTCTTATAAGAAGATACAAGACCATACCACTGGTGAGAGTTGAGCGACTCTGACATCACGAGGTAAGAACCCTTGTCGCTCTGAGCATTGAGCTCCTGGATTGCCGCGTAGTCAAATGTACCGTCGGCAGCGCGGAACTTCATGTTGAGCGAACCGTTGCTTGCACCATACCAGTCGCTGTAGCTGTAGCCGTCAAGACCGTTGCCCTGTCCGCTGTAACCGCCACCTGAGCCAAACGAGAAATACACCGCCGATGACAGCGAAGAAGTATCGTCAATCTTCCAGATATGGTTGAGAGACATGTGAGGCTTGTGGTAGAAGTTGTAGCCTGAGCTGCGCATCTGACCATTTTTGTCAAAACCGTAGATAGGATTGTACTTGTACATGCTTTCACCATCCATGTAGCGCTTGCCGTAGGTCTGATAGCCCTCGATTGAAAGACCATCCTGCGAGCTACGCTTATAGTGGGTCTGGGGAGCACCGGTAAGAGTGAATGACAACTGATGATTCTCGTTGAGACGCTTCGAGATATTGAGGAAGTAGTTGTAAGAGTTAAACGGAGTACCCTGGATATAGCCGTCACCCCACTTACGAGAGCCGAGCACAGTGATTGCCCAGCCGTTTTTCATAAGACCGGTAGAGAGCTTTACACCATATACATTGTAACCGTCGTTACCCATACCGTACCATACACGTCCGCCACGCTCTACATCGATAGTGCGGGTAGTGTAGTTGACAGTACCGCCGACTGAGGGAGTAGACACGATAGTCGCACCAAGACCGCGCTGAGTCTGAATATTTGCCATCACGTCACCGAGACCCGCCCAGTTAGACTGATAGACACCACCCCACTCCATGTCGTTGATAGGAATACCATTGACCATGGTAGCGATATTTTCACTCTTGAAACCACGCATGTTAATCTTGGAATCACCGAAACCACCACCGTCGCGGGTAACCCATACACCGGGAGTGGTCTTCAACACTTCGGGAAGTTCCTGATTACCCATCTTCACGTCAATGGTCTGCGCTCCGATAGTAGACGCTGCAACCGGAGTCAGACGGGTCTTTGCGACCGACTGCTCTACCACAACGTCCTTGAGCAGCTGTGACTCTACTTCAAGAGCGATATTGCCCATATCGGTCTTCGCCGCAAGATTCACAGGCTTGTAACCGATGTATGTAACATGAATTGTCTTGCCACGGGGCACATCGATGAGAAAACGACCATCAATGTCAGTAGCGATTGCGACTGAAGTGCCGGGGACTGAAACGGTTGCGCCGATAACCGGCTCACCTTGGTCATCCACCACAACGCCACTACATTTGATATCACCGGGCGCGGCAATTGCCGTCGCACACATGAGCCAGACAATGCTGACCAAGAGAATAAGTCTCTTTAACATAATGATGACTTGTTAGAAATGTTAATGATAAATATAATTTAGTTCCTCTTAAATTACGATAGCAAATTTTCACAAAAGTACTAAAAAATATTGAGTGACGCTGCTTTGAGATAGTTAAAAAACGCCCGAAAAAGAATATTATGTCAACTTTTACGCCAAAATTTGCTATTATTACATATAAAGTATAACTTTGCACTACTTTGAATAGACTACAATAGTGAAGATACACAGAGAAGGACTCAACATATTAGCTATCCTGTTGGCAATATTGCTGGTGATTAACGTCCCGGCATGGCTTTTTATGCGCCCTGTCGCCATCCCTGTCACCTTTTCGGCGATATCGGCGATAGTGTATCTGCTCGTGCTTAATTTTTTCCGTTCGCCGCGCCGTAATTTCCGTGGCAACCGCGAAAATGTAGTAGTCGCCTCTGCCGACGGTAAGGTTGTAGCACTCGAAGAGACCTATGAAAGCGAGTATCTCCACTGCCGCTGCATACAGCTGTCAGTGTTCATGAGTGTGCTTAATGTACACGCCAACTGGTTTCCGGTCGACGGGGAAGTACTGTATGTAAAGCACCATTCAGGCAGATACCTGTCGGCATATCTTCCAAAATCAAGTACAGAAAACGAGCGTTCGACAGTCGTGATACGCGCTCTCAACGGGCAGACAATACTTATGCGGCAAATCGCCGGGGCGCTTGCCCGCCGAATCGTGACATACGCGCGTCCGGGAGAAACAGCCGACATCAACGACCACATGGGCTTCATCAAGTTTGGTTCGCGTGTCGACCTATACCTGCCGCTCGATGCCGAAATTCTTGTAAAACTTGGCGACGTCACTACCGGCGGCGTGACCGAGGTGGCTCGCCTGAAGCCAAAATCATAACCCAGACGCCATGTTAAGAAAAATCATCTCCAACATACCGAATACCATCACATGCCTTAGCCTTGTGTGTGGCTGCCTCGCCATAATCGCGTCGTTTAACTATGACACGCTCTACTTCGGCTCGCTAAAAGGCTACGAATGGGCATGCATCCTTATAGGCATAGCAGCGGTATGTGACTTCCTCGACGGCGCGGCTGCCCGCGCGCTTCACGCCTACTCAAGCCTCGGCAAGGAGCTTGACTCGCTGAGCGACCTGGTAAGCTTCGGTGTAGCTCCGGGAATGCTCGTTTACAACACGTTGCAGCTATCAGCCACGACAGGATGGATCAGTTTCCTCGCTATACTTATACCGGTGATGGGCGAACTACGTCTCGCGCGTTTTAACATCGACGACAGGCAGACAACCTCGTTTCTCGGACTGCCCATACCCGCCAATGCGATTTTCTGGGTGGGTGCATGCGCGGCAATCCACCGCTGGGGCTATCCCGGCGATGTCATCACCGTGGCACTGCTTATAATCGTGCCTCTGCTGATGGTAATGACCGGATTGAAAATGTTCTCGCTGAAATTCAAGAATTTCAATCTGCGCGAAAACCTCCGCCGCTATCTCATAATCATAATCGCGATAGTGCTTGTGGCAACATCGGGAGTGCCGGGTCTCGCCTTGACAATCATCGCCTATATCCTGCTCTCGCTTATCCCCGCCTCACGCGTCAAATAAAGGGAGCCGGGGCATCTGCCAGCAACATTTTCCAATCTTCTCCGTTAATTAGATATGAGCTTTTTTGCCTTTTTACTATTCATATTACTCCTGCTGCTGATTTTGCCGGCATTACTGTTGCAGAAATTGGCAGGCTGGTGGCGACGTGCCACAGGTCAGGAGCAAAATCCGCGCTATTCTTATTACAACCGCTCAAGAGACTATGACAGGCAGCAGCCTAAACAACGCGCCCGCAAAAAGAAGATATTCAACAAAAACGAAGGCGAGTATGTCGACTTTGAGGAAATAGCCACTACCACCACCGAGTCACAGTCGACCAACGTCAGTTACGAGACTGAGGAGCAGGTGAGCGACGCGGAATGGACTGAAATTAAATAATCATGGACTCATATATCCCACATCTCTTCGATTTCTTGCGCCGTCTTTCGGCTAACAATAACCGCGAGTGGTTTGCAGCCCATAAAGATGAGTTTGACCGTCTGCGCGCATTGTGGCTCGACGACCTGCAACATCTTGTCGACTGTATGGGCGAGTGGGAGCCACGCCTGAAAGGGCGCACGGCAAAAGAGTGTGCCTACCGTATATACCGCGACACCCGTTTCTCTCTCGACAAGACCCCCTATAAGGTATATTTCTCGGCATCAATGAGCCCTTATGGCAAAAATGCCCATCGCCCCGGCTATTACCTGCAGATGGATATCCGCCCCGGGGAGACCGGACTATACGGTGGCATATGGCAGCCCGAGGCAGCGGTATTGAAGAAGCTGCGCAACGCCATAGTCGACAATATAGAGGAATGGGAGGAGATAACCGACACCAAGGCTATCAACCGCTATTTCCCAGGATGGATAAGCAGCGAGACACTTAAAACCGCGCCTAAAGGCTGGGCAAAGGACCACCCGCAGATTGAACTGCTGCGCCTGAAGGATTATGGCAAATTTTGCAGCCTTGACGAGAAATTTTTCTACGACCCGCTATGGTATAAGAAAGCCGCCGACCGGTTCAGTCTCCTTAAACCGTTTATAGACTTCCTCAACTACTCGATTGACGAGGAAAACTGAGACTCCGGAACAATAGACATCTAATCATAACCATAATTTTTTATATTTATTTCTAAATTTACTAACATGAACATTAAGAAGTATTTGGCAGAAGGTATCGGAACAATGTTTCTCGTGCTTCTCGCCTGTGGTAGCGCAGTTCTTGCCGGACCGTCAATAGGCGGCTATGGCATCGGTGTTTGTTTCGGACTCGTCCTTATCTGTCTCTGTTACTGTATCGGCAACATCTCCGGTTGCCATGTCAACCCCGCTGTTTCATTCGCAATGTGGGTAAGCGGTAAGATGAAATTACCGGAAATGCTCTGCTACTGGGTGGCTCAATTTATCGGGGCAGCTGTCGGCGCAGGCTTCCTTTACTGGTTTGTCGACATGGCTCCCGGATTCAACTTCGGCGGCATCACCGGTGACAACAACCTTGCCACCAACGTGCTTCAGGCAGGCGCAACCCCGGGCATGGCACTTGCTGTCGAGGTACTCCTCACCTTCTTCTTCGTATTCACCATCCTTGGCACCACTGATGAAAACCACGGTTTTGGCAAATTTGCCGGCCTTGCCATCGGTGTGGCTCTCGGTCTTGTGAATATCGTAGGTATTCCTGTTGACAACTGTTCAGTAAATCCGGCACGTAGCTTCGGTCCCGCATTGTGGAGCCCGGGCGCATTTGGCGATTTCTGGATTATGGTTGTAGGTCCGCTTGTAGGCGCGCTCATCGCAGCCGTGGCATGGAAGGCAGTTGCCCCCTACCTCAAGAAATAACACCTACCTTATCAAAAAAACAGGCAGGATGCACCCGTAACGTGGACGCATCCTGCTTTTTCTTTATTCCCGCGCGGGCGGAAATACATCAGTTGCCTGAATTGAGCAGAGTCTTGAGATACGCCGTAAGCTCATCAGCCATCTTCTGTGCCTGCAGGCGCGACGGATGATAGTCGGCACCATAACCGAGACTTCCATCCTGCGGGGTCATGTCAAAGCGATAAACTCTGGCATTTTCCGATGCGATATGGTCAAGCACGCCTTTAACATCGGAGAGAGCCTTGCCCGACATCATCGACCCGGTAAGCAACACAATCTTTGCCTGCGGGTAAAGCTCACGCAGATGAGCCACAAAACCGGCATATGCCGCCTCGAAGCGACCGATATCATAATTGTCAAGCGACGTGTCGTTGGTGCCGAGATTTATACATACAATGTCGGGGATAAACGAAGTATGATCCCAAGGGTATTCGGCGCGATAAAGCATCGTGCGGTCATATTCGGCAGGAATGGTCTTGTCGGTACCCTCCTTCGGGCCGCCATAGTATCGATACATGCCTATCCCGGAACGCGCCACCACGTTTACATCGGCATTAAGCGCGCGCCCCGTCAGCCATGCATAGCTCAAGGTATGGTTTTCCGTATCATAGGAAAATCCTTTTTTAGGGTCGGTCTCCTCAGTGCCATAGCCGCAGGTTATGGAGTTGCCTATAAACTCTATCTTCAACTCCGGACGCTCGGGCGCGGCAAGCAGCTTACCTCCGGGAGAGAGGTAAAACCCGCGGAAATGAGGATGATGGTCATACCCCTCGATTGCATAAGTCACCCTTACCGAGTGGGCACCGTCGGCAAGCGAATCGGCAAGCACCAGCAGCGAGTCAGACGGAGTAAAATTAATCTTAAATGGCGGCAGTGAGTCAAGTTCCACCATAAACTGTCCGCTGCCGGGGCTTGCAGCCATCGAAAGCGAATTTCCGGTGAAATTAAACATCGCCGTAGTACCGGGATAAGTAAACTCCGGCGCAAGCGAATCGCCCCAGTGGATACGGCCCATGTAAAGGATGTCGGCTGAAGATGCAGGCACATATACCTCCTTGTCGGAGGCGGCGCATCCGACAGCCATTGCGGCTAAAATTGATAGCAAAAGATGTCGTGACATAAATAGCTCTTAATAATAAGGTTATAATAAACGTGTTATTTCAGTCACAAAGGTACGATTTTCATGCTAAATAACAAAAGAGCCCGACATTCCGAAGAATGCGGACACAGAAGGCGGATAGACATATAAATATGCATTATGACTTTTTATTAACGTCAGAAAAATACCTTCTGCTTGTAAAACGCCACGCCGATTACAATGTTCACCTGTCAAGCATAATTAAGAGCTTGTTTAATAATAAATGTTACTGTCAGGGCGGTCATTCGTCGAGCAGATTTTTGTTTGTGATGAGGGAGTTATGGGATTCCATAACGACCGAAGAGCAGGCGGAAAGATGCCGGCGAATGACCGACGGGAGGTAATTTGTTTCATATCGTTGACATATTTTTACATTTGTTTCAAAGGTCATCAAGAGGTTGAGTGATTATAAAGTTACCTTTAGTCTCGTATATCTTGGTCGCTTTTCAGCCTGTTCCTCAGTCGTGTACATAAAGTACACTCCTTCGTCACATGTTGAAAATCGTCTCAAGCTATACGACCCTGACAGCAACTTTTATTATTAAACAAGCTCTTAGGTTAACACAACCTTACGCCATCGTAAGATGTTTTATTATAAAAACACGAGGGACAATGAAACGTTACATATGGCTGATACTATTTATAATCATCCGCGTCACCTCCGACGCAAGCAATCCTCAACCGTCAAGCGAGGGCTGCATCGAATGTTGTGTCCCTCCTGTCGCATTGCGCAGCAACATGCTATCTGACGTGGCTCTCATCCCTAACGTCGGAATCACCGTACCGATAGGCAACCGGTGGGCGATAGATGTGTCATGGAGCTACGCGTGGTGGTCAGACGACGCGCGTCATCGCTATTGGCGCACCTACGGCGGCTCCGCCGAAGCCCGCGTGTATCTCGGCAACCGGGGTAACAAAAACCGCCTTGAAGGGCATCATTTAGGATTATACGGACAGATGTTTACCTACGATTTTGAATTTGGCGGCAAAGGATACATGGCACCCAAGTGGAGCGCGGGCGGAGGCATCGCCTACGGCTACACACTTCCTGTAGGGAGCCGAATCTCAATCGATTTCACAATCGGCGTAGGATATGCCGGAGGTACACGCTACACATATCGCCCCATATGTGACCGGTATGTGTGGGAGTCTACGCGCCACACCAATTACATCGGTCCGACCCGTTGCGAAGTATCATTTGTATGGCTGATTGGCAAAGGCAATGTCAATCCGTCTAAAATCAAGGCAAGATGAGATGGCATGGATACATATTATCGCATATCGCTCCCATGACGCTCGCCCTGATTGCAACCACCGCCTGTGAACACAAGCCCCTGTGGATGCCGGAGACTCCAATCGAGCCTACAGAGGTAGAATATGACTGGCCGGAATGTCGCGATGCCGTGACTCCGGGCATGACCCCTAATATCCATCCCTATGCCAAGATGAATATCAAGGCTCGGGAATACAATATCAGCCTACAAGCGACTTCCCCTTAAGGATGGCATCCTGGTTGAGGGGTATGAGATGATGATGACGCTCCGGGAGGGTCTTCTTCAAGCCGCGTATCACGGCATCCATAGGAACCATTTCACGCAGTCCGAGCAATGCGCCGAGCACAACCATGTTGTAGGTCTTGGCATTTCCCATCTCAAGCGACGCGTCCATGGCTTTCACCTCGTGAACCTCTATATCTTTACGACGGGGCGCACGGTGAATGCCGTAAGAGTCGTAAATGAGCATGCCGCCCGGCTTTATCTTGTCTTCAAACTTGTCAAGGCTTTGCTGATTAAGCACTACGGCGATGTCGTAGCTGTCGAGCACAGGAGAGCTGATAGGCGCATCGCTAAGTATGACAGTCACGTTGGCTGTACCGCCACGCTGTTCGGGTCCGTATGCGGGCATCCATGTCACCTCAAGGTCATCCATGAGAGCGGCGTAAGCAAGTATCTTGCCCATTGACAACACGCCCTGACCGCCGAAACCGGCTATAATGATTTCTTCTTTCATTGCTTAACAGTGTTTTTAATATCACCCAGAGGATATTGGGCAAGCATGTTTTCTTCCATCCACTTATTGGAGTCGGCAGGCGACATCTTCCATCCTGAGTTACAGGTGCTCACGATTTCCACCACTGAGGTGCCACGACCTTCCATAGAGTTGACAAACGCCTGCTTTAAGGCGGCTTTTGCCTTACGCACATTGGCAGGAGTGTGTACCGACTGGCGTGTCACATAGCATGTGCCGTCAAGCATCGCGAATATCGGGCTGATTTTAAGCGGATATCCGTTAAGGTCGACCCTTCGTCCATATGGAGTGGTGGAGGTCTTCATGCCCTCAAGGGTAGTAGGCGCCATCTGACCGCCTGTCATGCCATATATACCATTGTTGATAAATATTATCACGATATTCTCGCCGCGGTTTGCCGCGTGGATAGACTCGCATGTGCCTATCGCGGCAAGGTCACCGTCGCCCTGATAGGTAAACACCATCTTGTCGGGCTGCAGGCGCTTCACGGCAGTGGCGATAGCCGGTGCCCTTCCATGGGCTGCCTCAATCCAGTCAATATCTATATAATTATAGGCAAATACGGCACACCCTACGGGTGCCACGCCTATTGTCTTGTCTTCAAGTCCAAGCTCGTCAACCACTTCAGCCACAAGCTTGTGAACCACACCGTGGCTACAGCCGGGACAATAGTGCATGGTGTTTTCGGTCATCAGCCTGGGGCGTGAATATACCTTATTTTCAGGTTTGATAATATCTTTAAAATCCATTGTCATCAATTAAAGCGGTGATACAATCAGGAATTAGCCTCAGGGAAATGATTGAAAAACGCGTCGAGCACTTCCTGCGGGTTGGGCACGATGCCTCCCAGACGTCCGAAATGATATACCGGTATATTGTCGTGGCAGGCAAGACGCACATCCTCTATCATCTGACCGGCATTGATTTCCACCACGAGTATTCCTTTCATGCGGGCGGAAAGACGCTCGATTTCATCGGTCGGGAAAGGCCACAGGGTAATAGGCCGGATGAGACCTACCTTAACGCCATTGGCTCGTGCGACTTCGACCGCTTTCTGGCATATACGGGCTATGGAGCCAAACGCCACGACAAGATATTCGGCATCGTCGATATCGTAGGTCTGAAAACGGACTTCGTTTTCCTCTATCATTTTATACTTTTCCTGCAAGCGGTGATTAATCACCTCCATCGCGGCAGGTTCGAGTTCGAGTGTGGTCATAATATTACGCTCGCGGGTCGAGGGTTTTCCGGTGACCGCCCAGGGGCATTGACGCGAAATCTCCTCTGCTGTACGTCGCGGACGCTGCTCGGGGAGCACCACCTTCTCCATCATCTGTCCTACTATACCGTCGGCAAGGATAATAGCCGGAGTGCGGTATTTAAAGGCAAGGTCAAAGCCAAGACCCACGAAGTCAGCCATCTCCTGCACCGACGAGGGAGCGAGGGTTATAAGCCGGTAGTCACCGTGACCGCCTCCCTTGGTGGTCTGGAAATAGTCGGCCTGCGAAGGCTGGATAGTACCAAGACCGGGACCACCGCGCATCACATTGATGATAAGCGCAGGAAGCTCGCCTGCCGCAATGTAGCTTATGCCCTCCTGCTTGAGGCTGACACCGGGCGACGACGATGATGTAAACACAGCCTTGCCACATGCCGCACCGCCGTAAACCATGTTGATGGCGGCAATTTCACTTTCAGCCTGAAGCACCACCATGCCGGTAGTGTCCCAAGGCATCAGCTCCTCCAAGGTCTCCAGAATCTCGCTCTGAGGGGTAATGGGATAGCCGAAATAGCCGTCGGCTCCATATCGTATTGCGGCATGAGCTATAGCCTCATTGCCTTTCATCAATTTCACTTCTTCTTTCATAATAGCAGCAATGTAATTAATATAAGCGGAGAATCACTTTTCCACCACCCTGTATACTTCTATACAGGCATCAGGACACACGACGGCGCAACTTGCACAGCCTATGCATGCTTCGGGGTTTTCGGTATATGCGAAATGATAGCCTCGGTCATTGACCTCCTTGGGCTGAAGTGACAGCACTCCGGTAGGACAAGCGACTGCACACAGGTCGCATCCCTTACACCGCTCTTCGTTTATTGTTACTGCGCCTTGGACTTTTGCCATGTTGAAAATGTGTTAGTTATTGTAAAACTCATGGCAAATATAATAAAAGATTTGCTTCAACAACACAATTTAACACATCCTTAACCTATGGCACATTATCGTTAAAAATGTGCTATAAAACACATTTCCATGCCAAATAACAACGACAGCCATGGCTCCTGATGTCAATCAGGAAGCGACACGGCTGTCGAAAACTGATAATTATTACACTATATGGGTCAGTTCACGATTAATTTTAAATTAAGTTGATTATTGTCGGCATTCACTATATATACTCCTTTTGACAAACTTCCTGTAATCAGGCGGTCACTTTCACCACTCACTGAAGCGACACGACGCCCCTGCATGTCGTAGAGCGACAACCCGGCTACTTTCCTGTTGACAATGACCGAAGCCCCGTCGTAGCTTACCGTAATCGGGGAGACAGCAATTGCATCGACCGACACAGTGGGCGACGTCACGTCGACGCGATATACCCCGAGAGCGCCATTGCCGAAATAAACCACCAGTATTCCTCCGGTGTGTTCGGTCTCGTCAGGGAAATATTTGGCATCCACACCCTGGATAAGGTTTTCAGAAAATCCGGTTGCGCCGCCAAGTTGCCACAGAGGAACATGGTCGGTGAAATCACCGGTGAGCGACGGGACATATGATATCTGCGCCGCAGATGCCGTTGCCCGTCCTTGAGCATTCACCCCATAGACAAGCAACTGCTTGTCTTCGACCACAGGTATTGCCACTCCACCCATTTTAGGCGTGACAATAACCGGATAATCCCCGTCGGGAAGATAGTGGTCAAGCAGTTCACACGTCGCGCCCGAATTAAAGCGATAGAGCGAAGGCGACAGGGATTCATATTCGGCAAGGTAATATCCGTGCATGTAAAAATAGTCGTCACCAATAGGATATACCATCATGCTGTAAGAGTCAGCTTTCTTGGATTCAGTGACAAATCCGAGGGTCTTTATGTCAGACACCTCTTCCTCACTTCCGCTTTCCGATACTTTCCATCTCACGACCTGCCACGACAGATTTGCGTCGTAAATATTCGCCGCATCATTGTCAGTGGCGCCCCACATCTCAAATGTGCCGCTGTTTATGCTCCCCTTTACGGTGATATATTCAGGCATGATACCATTTTTCATCGTCACTGTCACTATCTCTTTTGCAGTGACTGAATGAGCGTCAGATGTAATATCGTCAAGGTCTATGGCATATAGTGTAGCCTTGTTTCCATAGGCATAGGAGGTAAAATATGGCGTGCCGTCGTCATCCACACGCACCCACGGCATCATCTGGTGATAAGGATAGTCAACGCCTCCGGGGGCATACACCCAGAGCATCGGCAACTCAGCGCCGGTGGCAAGGTCATACCGCAGCAGCCACACACGTGAAGCGTCAGAGTCCCATCCTGCCGCGCGCAAACTTCCGCGACACAGATATATCACACCATCTTTCACGAAAAAGCCGTGATTATATGTAATCTGACGCTTATAGTCACCGTAGACGGATTTATCCACGCATATATAGGTATGATTGCCAAGCAGGTGACAACGCAGCCACACAGATGACAGGTTAAGCTTGGTGCCGTCATCGAAGCTTGCCTGGTCAAATACCGATTCATCCTTCTTTATGACATATTCGGCAGGCTTCTTGGTAAAGCGGATTGGGTTCATCTCACTCTGGAGAGGATATATCCAGCTATATTTATTCTCGGAAGAGTGGACTCTCATGCGCCAATAATAATCACCCTCATCAGCGGCTGTCTCAGAGATGGATATTGAGCGGTTTTCGCCGGCATTAGGGTCACTTGCCTTTATCTCGGCGGTCCTTATACGGCTGAAATCCTCATACATTGAGAGTTCCAAAGTCACTGACTTGTTCTTGTCACTCGCGTCAAGCACCACGTTAAATGTGTATTTTCCATTAGCATAATTCACATAAGCTAAATTTGCTCGCCCGCTTCCCCACGCGCAAACCATGATAAATGCTACTACTAAATACTTTTTCATGCGTAATTTTTTGTATTGGTTATAGTTATAAATAGTCAGTAACTAATGCACAATGATTACATTTGCGCTCAAATGTAATCAAAACACTACCGCCCGGCAAATATTTATGTAACTATTTTCAAAAAATTTAATTAAAAATCAATATTTTGCAATTTCGCTATAAATATTTGCATATCACAGAAAAAATCCCTACCTTTGTGACCGCAAAAATGCCCAGATGGCGGAATCGGTAGACGCGCTGGTCTCAAACACCAGTGGAGCAATCCATCCCGGTTCGATCCCGGGTCTGGGTACAGAACTGAGGATTCTCGTGTAGAGAGTCCTCTTTTCTTTTTACATGATTTAGCAACCTATTGGTCTGCTTATAGATAAGCTCAAACACTTTGTTTCAGGAATTGGTTCTTGGTTTGCGTAAGTCTAAATTTATTTATACCTTTGAATTTATGAACAAATCATTCAATCTAAGCGCAAGCACAGCCAAAGCAATAGATTTTTTTTGGGAGACAAAGAACGAGCAACAAAAACGCAGTTCTGATTCGTCCAATAGGGGTGCTGTTGTTGGCGGGAAACAATTAGATGGTTTTCTTGTATTATTGAGAGACGCGTGCATGTCTGTTGGAGTCCCTCCAGAGTGCATCTACGACAAAAATAATTATGTGCCTGGATTTTTCCGTTCATCAAAAGATTGGGATTTTATTATAATTAGTCCCTCGGGAAAACTTCTTGTTATAATTGAGCTAAAATCTCAAGTGGGCTCTTATGGGAACAATTTCAACAATCGCACAGAAGAAGCCCTTGGAAATGCTACTGATTTTTGGACTGCGTATCGGGAGCAAGAATTTCCAACGTTCGGTACGCCATGGGTTGGTTACTTAATGCTGATTGGCGATGATGAAAGATCAACTATTCCCGTGAGAAACCATACCAATCATTTTCCCGTGCTACGTGAATTTGAAAATGCATCATATATCGATCGTTATAAAATTCTTTGCGAGAAACTGATGACAGAGAGACTATATACCTCAGCATGCCTTATTCGAACTAAGGATGCAAAGACATATTGCGATGCGACTGAAAAGCTATCTTTAACTCATTTTATCGACTCTCTAAAAGGATATTTAATCGGTTGTGCAAGCGAATTTAACAAATAGCTTATATGGCGTAAGGCGTTGTGGTGTTTCCCATGGCGATGTTTTTACATCTCCATGGATTGTCAGTTTTATGCTTGACTTAATAGGGTATACACCAGACAAGAATCTTTCTTCATGTAAACTTCTTGAACCAAGCTTCGGTTACGGTGATTTTTTAACCGAAATTCAACGCCGACTTATTCTCTCTGCTGAAAAATTTGATTTTGACGCCTCAACAGCAATGTCTCAAAACATCTATGGCTGTGAAATTGATGAAAGCAAATACAATAAATGTATTGAGATACTGAAATTAGCAATGCCTGATTATGTTCCTTTGAATCTTAAAAATGAAGATTTCTTATTTTCAAAGTGGGACACTAAATTTGATTATATAGTTGGAAATCCTCCCTATATAAGATATGAAAACATCCCACGGGATATAAGAGATTTATATAAGGCTCAATTTTCAACATTTCACTATAGATGTGATTTATATATTCTTTTTTATGAACACAGCCTGAATAATCTTTCTGAAAAAGGGCGGCATTGCTTTATTTGCTCAAATAGATGGCTTAAAAACGAATATGGCAAAAAACTTCGTGCATTAATTTCTTCCTCTTACAGGCTGGAATACATAATCGATGTTGAAAATTTAGATGCCTTTAAAGAGGCGGTCTTGGCATATCCATCAATTACTCTCATTTCAAATACCACAAGTGACAATAATATTAAAATCGTCACTATTGATAATTTGAAAGATTTGAATTTGCCTTTACCAAACGTTACGGAACATATCAGCAATTTTGATGATTGGAATAATTTGTTTGTAAAAGAAGATATTAACGGTTTATATCCTATAGAAAGCCAAGGCTTTAAGGTAGGCATTGGTGTTGCCACCGGTGCAGACAAATTATATATCTCCACAAGTCTTAAAGATATAGTTGAACATGAGTTATTAATCCCATTGGTAAATGCAAAGGATTTAAGCGGCAATAAATTTAGTCCTAAGGGGTTATATATTTTAAATCCGTATGATTCAACTGGTAAAATCATAGATTTAAATAAATATCCGAAAGCAAAGCAATATCTTGAAAGCCATAAACAAATCCTCGAAAGAAGACATATCGTTAAGAATAATGGACGTGTCTGGTATTCTCTGATTGATAAAATAAAGCCACAGTTATTAAAACAGCCTAAAATACTATTACCCGACCTATCTGGCAATAACGTAGTTTTTATAGATTATGGCTCCTTTTATCCTGCACACAACATCTATTATATCACAGGAAATAATCTATGCGAACTTGAATTATTAGCTGCCATACTTATGAGTAAATTTGTCAGAAGCCAAATTGAAAGTATTTCCAACAAGATGAATGGTGGACTCCCTCGGTGGCAAAGCCAAAGTATCAAAAAAATTAGAATCCCACTGATTGCAAGTATCCCGTCTGAACTTGGCTCAAAACTTATTGCAGCCTACCATAATAGGGACGTAAAAGAGATTGATAGGATTGTTACAGACATTATAGCGGTGCAACGTAATAATAAACGAGACCATCGATTCGAAATAGCCAAATCGTTATTTGACTATGATTTTTCTAATGAGATTGGTTTTTCTGGTTTTGGAATCCGGTAATGCATTTCCCACAATCGGTCGAGGTCAGAGAGGATATTAGCTATTTCAACTGCGACAGCGCGGTATCATCCTGACTAACGGCAACATAATGATGGCAAATGGCAAAAATCGCTATTTGTCACAATAGCTTCCGCGACTGAAAGTCATATCTGCCGTGGCGATTGCCGGTAAATGACAAATTTTATGTATCTTTACGGAAATTGAACAACCTACACATTACAACCGATCAAAAGATGTACAGACTTTCTTCATTATTACTGACAACTGCCATCGCGGTCAACATATCCGCAGCAGTAAACGACTGGGAAAATCCGGAAGTATTTGCCACGGGCCGACTCGCGCCCCGCGCCACCGCATTTCCCTACCCCTCCCCGGCTGAAGCCCTGAAAGGCGACGCCCCATCGTCACCATATTTCATGAGCCTCAACGGCAAGTGGGCATTCAAGTTTTCACCAAAACCCGCCGACCGACCCGCCGATTTTTACAAACCGGGCTATGACACCTCGACCTGGGATTCAATCCCGGTGCCATCCAACTGGGAGATACAAGGCTACGGGACACCGATATACACAAATGTAGTTTACCCCTACCCCAACAATGTCCCCAACATACCCCATTACGACAATCCGACAGGCAGCTATACACGCACCTTCACTCTACCACGGTCATGGGACGGCAGGGAAGTGTATCTTCATTTCGACGGCTCGACAGCCGGAATGTATGTCTGGATCAACGGGCACAAGGCGGGATATGTGCAGAGTGCCAAAAATCCTTCCGAATTTGATATCACCGGATACCTTAAGCCGGGAGAAAACCGCATTTCATGTGAGGTCTACCGATGGACCGACGGCTCGTATATTGAAGACCAGGATTTCTGGCGTCTGTCAGGTATAGACCGCGACGTGTATCTCTATTCCACGGCGGGACAGCGCATATTTGACTTCTTTGCCGATGCCGGACTTGACCGAAATTACCGCAATGGCGAGCTAAATCTCGATGTCAAGCTTCAAAACCTCACCGCGACGTCATCGCCCTCACGTATCGACGCTTCAGTCTATGATGAAGCGGGCAAGCGTGTGTATAACAGCGTAAAGCCTGTGACTCTCGGAGCAAAATCCACTGACGACATCAATTTCACCGCAACCATAAAGAATGTCAACAAGTGGAGCAGTGAGACACCATATCTTTACACCCTTGTGCTCACACTCACAGGCAACGACGGCAATGTAATCGAGTCGACATCGGCACGCATAGGCTTCCGCAAAGTTGAGATTGCCGACAGCCGGCTCCTTATCAACGGCAAGCCTGTTGAAATCCATGGCGTAAACCTTCATGAACATAACGACGTGACCGGACACGCTATCGACCGCGCGACCATGATGAAAGATATCGCCACCATGAAGCAGCACAATATAAACGCCGTGCGCACAAGCCATTACCCACAGCCGCCGCTATGGTATGACCTCTGCGACGAGTATGGCATATACCTTGTAGACGAGGCAAACATCGAGGCTCATGCTCTTGACGGACACCCTCACAAATGCCATCCGTCTCATGACGCAATATGGAAAGCAGCCATTCTTGACCGCCAGCAGCTGCTCGTCGAACGCGACAAAAACCATCCGAGCGTAATCACCTGGTCGCTCGGCAACGAGTGTGAGAACGGCGACAACTTCATTGCCGCCTATAACTGGATAAAGTCACGCGACAAAAGTCGCCCGGTACAGTTTGAACGTGCCGGAGAAGGCTCTAACACTGACATCGTATGCCCCATGTATCCATCTATGGGATACATGAAAGACTACGCGGCGCGTGAAAATCCCGGACGACCCTATATCATGTGTGAATACGCCCATGCAATGGGCAATTCATCGGGCAATTTCCAGGAATATTTTGACATCATCCGCACGTCACCGCATATGCAGGGAGGATTTATCTGGGACTGGGTTGACCAGGGATTGCTCACCAAAGATGAAAACGGAAAGACTTATTGGGCGTATGGCGGAGACTTCGGTGCCGAGAACTACTATAACGATGAAAATTTCTGCATCAACGGACTCGTCCAGCCCGACCGCACTCCCCATCCGGGACTGATGGAGGTGAAAAAAGTGTATCAGGACATACGCTTCGCTCCTGTCAATGCCGCCAAAGGCGAGTTTGAGGTACAAAATCATTTCCTTTACCGCGACCTGAAAGATTATACTTTCCGCTGGGAACTACTGAAAAACGGCGAACCGATGTCGACAGGCAATCTCGACATTACTCTCCCCGCCGGCAAAAGCAAAAGCGTGAAGATAAAGGGATTTCCGGCAATCGACATCAACGACGGCAACGAATACTATCTGTCGGTATATGCCTTTACACGCAACGATGACGCAATCATTCCCGCAGGTCATGAAGTGGCGCGCGAACAGTTTGCCATTGCCCGACATGATACGATTGCCCCTGCCAAGTGTGAAGGCAACATGGCTAAGATGACGACCGAGCGCGACAACTGGATATTTGATTGCGGCAACGGTGTCAAAATAGTGTTCAACAGCCGTTCAGGAGAGCTTCGCAGCTACTCCGTCAACGGACACAACATCCTTGCAGGCTCGCCCTCGCCATCATTCTGGCGCGCACCCACCGACAACGACCGTGGCAGCGGCGAACAGAAAAAGCTTAACGCGTGGCGTTGTGCAGCCGACAATAAGAAAGTGGTCGAAGTAACCCATTCCGACTCTGCCCCCGCACCGACCGTGACCGCCCGTTACCGTCTTCCCGACGTAGATGCCGACTATTCAGTAACCTACAGCATATTGCCGTGTGGAACTCTCGGCGTCACCTCAACCCTTCATTGCGGTAAAGACACCCCCGAACTGATGCGCTTCGGAATGCAACTGCCCATGCCTCGCTCTACCGACCTCCTTACCTGGTACGGAAGAGGACCGTGGGAAAATTATTCCGACCGCAACACTGCTTCGTTTATGGGCATATGGAGCGCCAAGGCAGCCGACCTTTTTTATCCTTACATATTCCCGCAAGAGACAGGCAATCACACCGACGTACGTTGGGCGACCCTTACCGACCCCAATGGTACGGGCATAAAGGTGACAGGTACCCAACCGCTGAATGTAAGTGCTCTTGACGTCACTCCTGCCGACCTTGACGCGGGAATACACAAGCACCAGATGCACACCAGCGATGTACGCCACTCCAACAACAATGTGTGGCTCAACGTCGACCTAGCACAGCGAGGTCTGGGCGGCGATAACAGCTGGGGCGCACAGCCTCATCATCCCCACCGCCTTCCCGCAGGCGACTACACCTACACCTTCTTCATCTCACCCTTGAAGAAGTAAACACCCCGAATAGCCATATAATCTCACCCCGGGCATCACTTCATTGTGTTGAGTCCCGGGGTGTTTTTTTTGCCATAGCCATATCACCTATAAATCAGTGCATTATGAATTTATTATTCTAAAAATATGTTAAAATAGCATTTTTAGCGAACCTTTCTCTCCCCTTGTTGTTACTAAGGAGAGTGAATGAAATTTTAACATTTAAGGAAAAATTTAGGAATAATTTAATTCATCTGCATTATGGTAAAAGGGCTTTTTCCGGCAAGCATAGCAATCGTGATGATGACAGCCTGTTCGGTTGACGAGGGATACATGGGATATGACGAACCCGCAACACCCGAAGAAATCACCTTTAGCGTGACCACCACACCTGCTTCCCGACAGACATCAGCTGCCGGAAGCCATGACAATGACAACGAATTTTTTATCTCAGCCCGCCATGATGGCATTTCATTCATCAACGAAGAGCCGGTGTCACTCGCCGGGGGCAAATGGATTAACAACGGCAAGCCCCATCTATGGCCTGCTGAAGGCGATGTCGATTTCTTTGCCTATCAGTATGACAAGAGTGCAATGGGAGGATATGCCCCTGTGCTGGATGTCGAGAAAGATGAAGCAAGGCTCTGCATGTTTAATGTGGATAACGACGCATCACGTCAGGCAGCGCTCCGGTATGCCACAAGTCTGCACCGCACAGCCGACGGCGGCAGCGTGCCCGTGCAGTTTCAGCAGGCGCTATCCGACATCGAGTTTGCGGCTCAAAACTCCAGCCGCCGTCTTCATGTGGAAATAAGCGAAGTGACGGTGAGCCACGTGTACATGCACGGCGACTTCATCTTCCCCTATGGCAGGCAGCAGGCATCATGGGATGTAAGCATCAGCGAGCCCCAGTCGTCAAAAGCTACTTTCCCCGTAAAGAGCATCGGCAATAACATGGAGAGCCTCGGAGCCGAAACCACCATGCATCTTATCCCCCAGTCGCAGGACAACGCCACTTCCGAAGCTGACTACACCGACGGCGCCTGTATCACATTCCGCTGCGCCGTGTGGCTTCTCGACGAGGAGTCGGAATCACCCGAGGAGAGCGACACTATGCTTATCGGTGAAAAAAATCCTGACGGAAGCGTGACCTTCGGCGAACTGCGTATCCCCGTAAGCATCAACTGGCAACCCGGCTACCGCTACATCTACTCTGTCAACTTCGGTGCCGGCGGTAACAGCTGCATCCCCGTGGCAGGCGGAATAATGCTCCCGATAGCATTCTCGGCACACAGCGAGCCGATACAATAACCGCCACACGGAAAAAGGTAATTATTTGACACGCGGCAACAAATATCGCGATTTTTAATTACCTTTGTGGCATGAAAGAATTTTTTAAGATTATCAAGCGTTTCGTCCCGCCTTACAAGGCTAATCTGGCGCTTAATATCTTCTTCAACATACTTGCCGCGTTTCTCACCCTGTTTTCGTTTGCGGTGATAATCCCCATCCTGGAGATGCTCTTCGGCATCAAGGAAGCCCACTATGCTTTCATGCCGGTGGGTAGTGCCTCACTTAAAGATGTAGCAATCAACAACTTCTACTACTATACCCAGTTGATGATTCAAGACTGGGGAGCATCAGGCGCGCTTGCCGCCCTGTCGGCTCTGCTCGTGGTGATGACCGCGCTAAAGACCGGCACCACATTTTTGAGCTCCTACTTCATCATCCCCATGCGCTCAGGCATCGTGCGCGACATACGCAATTACATGTATGACAAGATATTGCAACTGCCTATATCTTTTTTCACCGAAGCCCACAAAGGTGACGTGATGGCGCGCATGACAGGCGACGTGGCGGAGATAGAAAACTCCATTATGTCGTCGCTCGACATGTTTTTCAAAAACCCGATTATGATTATCGTGTGTCTGACGATGATGATAATCATCTCATGGCAACTCACCATATTCGTGTTTATACTTCTCCCGCTTGCCGGGCTTGTAATGGGGCGCATAGGAAAACGCCTGAAGCGCCAGTCGCTTGAAGGACAGAACCAATGGGGACTGCTGATGTCAAATATCGAGGAGACTCTCAGCGGGCTCCGCATAATCAAGGCATTCAACGCCGAGGAGAAGGTGCGTTACCGCTTCCACCGGGAAAACCAGACATTTTACCGCATAAGCAACCGCATAGCACGCCGTCAGTCGCTCGCCCACCCGATGAGTGAATTTCTCGGCACTCTCACCATTGCCATCGTGCTATGGTTTGGCGGCTCGCTCATACTCACCGGTGTTTCATCAATCAACGCGGCATCGTTCATCTACTACATGGTGATATTTTACAGCATCATCAACCCCGCCAAGGAGTTGTCCAAGGCTGTGTATGCCATACAGAAAGGACTTGCGTCGATGGAGCGTGTCGACAGGATATTAGGGGCTAAAAACCCGATTACCGACCCCTCCTCGCCGGTCAACGTGACCTCTCTCAAGGGAGAAATCGACTACAAGGATGTAAGCTTCTCTTACAACAACAATATCCAGGTGTTGAAAAATGTATCGCTCCATGTGCCCGCCGGCGCCACAGTCGCCATCGTGGGACAGAGCGGCTCCGGAAAGTCAACGCTTGCCGACCTGCTGCCGAGGTTTTACGACATCTCGGAGGGTAACATCACCATCGACGGCATAAACATCAAAGACCTGCGTGTAAAAGACTTGCGGTCATTTATGGGCAATGTCAACCAGGAGGCGATACTCTTCAACGACTCATTTTACAACAACATAACCTTCGGTGTAAACGAGGCGACGATGGAACAGGTTGTCGAGGCGGCAAAAATAGCCAATGCCCATGAGTTCATCATGGCTTCGGAAAATGGCTATGACACCAACATCGGCGACCGTGGCTGCCGTCTGTCAGGCGGACAGAGACAACGCCTGTCGATAGCCCGCGCCATTCTCAAAAACCCGCCCATCCTCATACTTGACGAAGCCACATCAGCGCTTGACAGCGAAAACGAGAAAGTAGTGCAGACCGCGCTTGACCGTCTCATGAAGGGACGCACCACCATAGTCATCGCCCACCGCCTGTCAACAATTAAAAACGCCGACATGATATGTGTAATGCATGAAGGGCATATCGTGGAGGCAGGCACCCACGACGAACTGCTGGGCAAAAACGGCTATTACAAGAGGCTTGTCGATATGCAGAAGTTCTAATCAACTTAATCAACACATAAACTTAAACTAATCATGTCAATTATTCAACCCGGTAAAAAGCTCGCCATCTGTAGCGATCATGCGGGATATGAGCTTAAAAGTATCGTAGAGGGTTATCTGCTCTCTCAAGGAATCGAATCAGAGGACTTTGGATGTTTCAGCGACGAAAGTTGCGACTATGCCGACTTCGCCCATCCCTGCGCCCTGGCAGTGGAAGAAGGCAGGGACTATCCCGGCATCGGAATCTGCGGCAGCGGCAACGGCATCAGCATGACCCTGAACAAGCATCAGGGAATACGTGCCGCGATATGCTGGACAGTGGAACTGGCACGCCTTGCACGCGCCCACAATGACGCAAATGTGCTTGTATTGCCGGCCCGCTTCATCGAGCCGACTCTCGCCCTCGCTATTGTCGACGCGTTTCTCAACACCCCGTTTGATGGCGGACGCCACGAACGCCGCATCGCCAAGATGCCTGTAAAATAATTACAACACCCGTGTGTGCCGTGAAGGCTCACGATAACCCATAGCGCTAAAATAAAGGCACGACAGCCTTGTTTTAGCGCTTACTTTTCATTGAGATGGAGATTGAATATCAGATCAAGCCTGTACATGGCGACAAAAAGAGATACCTTGACCTGCTTCTCACAGGCGATGAGTCGGAAAAGATGATTGACCGCTACCTGCCACGCGCCGACATGTATGTGATGTACATTTCGGGCATTGCGGCAGGAGTGTGTGCCGTGACCCGCGAGTCTGACTCCCTTGTCGAGATACGTAATATCGCTGTCCGTGCAGAATATAGGCGCATGGGGCTCGGACATGAGCTATTACGATTTGTGGAAGAGCAATACAGCAGCTGCGACCTATGTCTCGGCACCGGGGAGACACCATCCACCCTCCACTTCTACAACACGGCAGGATATACCTACTCCCACCGCATCAAAAATTTCTTTATTGACAACTACGACCATGCCATAATAGAAGAAGGTGTCCGCCTCACCGACATGATATACCTGAAAAAAGCACGCAGACATAAAAACATGTAGTTTCAACCGCCTGAGGAGGCGAAACAGGAGTATTATTTGGTAAATTGGACTATTTCTTATAAATTTGCGGTGGTCTTCATTGACCGCCGTAATTTTACGGCTATTGTTTAACTAATCTATTTACAATTGGATATCGACCCGTTGCCAGCCATGCCCGATTGCATGGGCATAATTCCGGCTATTGAACATCTCGTCACAGTCAATACCCCTGACGCGGGGTGCATAATTGCGTTAGCATTTGCCGTCATCGCCTTGATTATATCAGGCTTTGTCTCGGGAAGCGAGATTGCATACTTCTCCCTGACCCCGCAGCAGCTTGAAGAAATCGAAGACTCTCCCAAAAGCTCGATAATCAACGGCTTTCTGGCAGTTCCCGAGAGGTTGCTTGCCACCATCCTTATCGCCAACAATCTTGTAAACGTCACGATAGTCATATTGTGTTCGTTTGCCTTCAGCCGCATTTTTGAATTTCACAGCGAACTGCTGAGTTTCATATTCCAGAGCGTGCTGCTGACATTCCTTATACTCCTTTTCGGAGAAATATTGCCCAAACTGTATGCCAACACCTACACCGTCAAGTGGGCTAAAATGGCTACCGGCGGCATAGGGCTTGCCCTCAAACTATTCTCTCCCCTCTCGGCAATGCTTGTCAAAAGCTCGTCGCTCGTCAACCGCGTGGTCACCAAAAAAGCCGACAATATCTCGGTCGACGACCTGTCACAAGCTCTTGAAATAACCGACATGAAAGCGTCAGACGAGAAAGAGATGCTGGAAGGCATCCTTGAGTTTGGTGACACCACGGCTTCGGAAATCATGACTCCGCGCATCGACATGACCGACATAAACATCAAGTCGACCTTTGCCGAAGTGATGGATATCGTGCTTTCAAGTGGATTTTCACGTCTTCCGGTGTTTGAGGACACTGATGACAACATAAAAGGAGTACTCTACAGCCGTGACCTGCTTCCGTTTATCGGCAAGACCGATGACGACTTTGAGTGGCAGAAGCTTGTGCGCGAGCCATATTTTGTGCCCGAATCACGCATGATTGACGACCTGCTCGAAGACTTCCGCCGCCGACGTATCCACATGGCTATCGTGGTCGACGAATATGGCGGTACCCAGGGGCTTGTCACCCTTGAAGATGTATTGGAAGAAATCGTGGGCGACATCAACGACGAGTATGACGAAGAGGAAGTGACCTACAAGCGTCTGCCCGACGACACCTATGTGTTTGAAGGCAAGACCCTGCTTACCGACTTCTTCCGCGTGACCGACCTCAACGAGGAAGATTACCGCGACGTGACCGAAGACTGCGACACGCTCGCCGGCATGCTGCTTGCCATCAAGGGCGACTTCCCCAAGTCAAAGGAGTCAATCGTGTATGGCAAATGCCGGTTTCTCATCCTCTCCATCGAGCGTCACCGCATAGCCAGCGTGCGCGTCAAGGTGATGAACGAGGAGATAGCTGATAAATAATACGTGTCACATGACTCGTCGCGCCATAGCCATTTCACAGGCGATTATACTGCTTGCCGTCACCGCCGCCGGATGCCGGAAAAACGCTGAAAATCCGGTACCGCGCCCTGTTGCCTATCCGCGAATAGAGCTCTACGCTCCGGACTACGACTCGATTGTAACCCCCGTGGTAGTATTGCCTGTCAACAAAAGCGCCGTTACAACGGTAGAACAGAAAAGCGACTCCAATCTATGGATTAACGCCGTGTACCCGCGCTATCGCGCTACGTTGCGCTACACCATCTCCAGCCACGGAAGCAAAGGATTAGCTGATGCAATCGACAACCGCTTGACGAGAATGTCGCTCAACGCCGGAGGAAACACCACGGAAATAATCGAATTGCAAAGTCCTGCCGAAATATCGTCGACCATCTTCGTGACACCGGGCGCTACAGTGACCCCGGTACAGATATTATCGACCGACAGCACCCGGTTTATAATCTCGGGCGTACTGGAAATAAACTCACCGTCGGCAACCAGGGAAGAGATAGCCCCGGTGGTAGCCGCAGTAAAGGATGACCTGCTGTACACTGCAAAAAATTTATCGCGACGATGATTGAACGACTTCAACTTGCCGGAATCGACATATATGTCACAGCCTTCACCCACGACGAGCTTGCCACCCCGCAGGCAGAAGCCCAGAAAAGCGCCGTGAGGCGGCTTCTGACAGCGATTGAGGGCGGTGAGGCTCAACTATGCCACCGCGACGACGGATCGCCTTATATCGCAGGATTTAGCCGCGAAATATCCATATCCCACTGCAAGGGCTACGCAGCTATAGGCATAGGAAATACCGCACGCATAGGAATCGACATAGAAACACCGCGCGCCACCCTGCGTAGAGTGACGCGCAAATTTCTTTCAGAAGAGGAGCAGAAGCAGTTTACCGACGACGAGGCACTGCTTACGGCGTGGACCATGAAGGAGGCGTTATATAAAGCCGCAGGCATTGCCGGCATAGACTTTGCCAACGGCATAAAGCTGCCACAGCCGGGAAACTTCATGACTGAAATAGCGGGCACCGTCTATCGCGTCGAATCGGTCACGATAGCCAACGCACTCCTCACCGCCGCCAATCCTTACTCCTTTATGCCGTAGGCGAGGTCTCCGGCATCACCCAGCCCGGGCACGATATAGCTGTGGGCGTTTATCTCGGGGTCGACAGCACCTACCCACACCGTTGTCTTATCGGCGGGGAATGTCGCCTTGATATAGTCAATCGCCACTTGTGAGGCTATCACCGACGCCACATGAATCTTAGCAGGCGTACCCTTGGTAAGAAGAGCCTTGTAGCTTAATTCCATTGACGCGCCCGTGGCAAGCATCGGGTCGACAAGTATCAGTGTCTTGCCGTCAAGACAAGGCGAGGCGATATACTCGATAAACACGTCAAAGTTTTCCTTCTCCTTATATTTGCGATATGCCGACACGAAGGCATTATCGCTCTTGTCAAGCACATTCAGGAATCCCAGATGAAACGGCACCCCGGCGCGGAATATCGTGCCGAGCACAACCTTATCGGCAATCACGTCACATGTGGCAGGGGCAAGCGGGGTCTGTATCTCCACCTTCTTATATTCAAGAGTGCGGCTTATCTCATAAGCCATCAGTTCACCTATGCGCTCCAGGTTTCGGCGGAAGCGGAGCATATCATGCTGAATATCGACATTCCTCAGCTCCATCATATACTGGCTTATGACGGAGGGATGTTCATCAAAATTTATAACCTTCATGATTCAGGACTTGCTTTTTATAACAATTCGTAAAATTCGGTGCCGGGCGCAACATGACGTGTCCCGAAGCCGAGTTGTGAAGCCGCCTCGACATTAGCCTTTGAGTCGTCGAAAAATATGGTTTCCTCCGGAGATATGCCACACTTTTCCACAACCAGCCTGAATATCGCGGGGTCGGGCTTACAGCATTTGGCTTCAAACGAGGTAACGATGCCGTCAAAGTAATCTTCAAGAGACTTTCCCTCCTGGCGGAAATAGCGGGCAATATCCTGCCGCCACATGATGGAGTTAGTATTGGAGAGCAGATAAAGCTTGTAATCCTTGCGCAAACGGCGTAGCTCTTCGAGACGCCTCAACGGTATACCGGTAAGGAAACGGTTAAACGCCTTGTCAATCTCCTCATCGGTCACGTCACGTGGTATAAGTGCGCGCACACTATCACGAAATTCCTGCTCGGTTATCTTGCCTTCTTCAAGGGCGGCAAACGGACCTTTCTGCCCGTAGTCGCCAAGATAATCCCCGATACTGTCCATGCCAAGCTGCCGGAACGCCTGCTCACAATTTTCACGGCGTATATCCATGATTACGCCGCCAAGATCAAACAATAAATTCTTTACCATACCGCAAACTTACTAAAAATATAGGTTAATCTAAAGAGTAAGGCGATAAAGTTGCCTTTATGAATATATAGAAAACAAAAAGGCGGCAACCTGCACGGTCACCGCCTTTAATGTTCATTATAGAGAATTAGGGTTAGTCGTTGTAGAATTTCAATGTGTTGTTGACAACCTTATTGTCTTCCATCATTATATCAAAGAAGTTCTGAAGCACTGCCTGACCGCCAAACTGCTGGTTGTAGCGTGCAGCATTTTCCTGATAGTTATAGGGACGTGACTGATTGTCGACTTCATATACCTGATATACATACACGCCGTTGTTGCCCTGAAGCGGACCGGCAACCACTCCCTTGGGAGTTACAGGCACCTGACCGAGGAGGTTAGACTCCATCGCTCCGATACCGGCAATGAACATCTGACCGAAAGTAACCTCGGTAGAGTCAACATTAGCCTGCATCAAGCCGGCATATCCGGCAATGTCAGAAGCCTTGCCCTTGTACTGTGCGATAAGGTCAGCGGCTTTCTTGTCGTTGCGCACCTTTTCAGTAAGGGCAGTCTTGATATCGTCGCTAATCGGCATAAATCCGGGCTTGATGATTTCGTTGAGAGCAACCACAATCAGACGGTCGTTCTGTCCATCCTCAAGAATGGGAGAAACCTCTCCGCGCTTTGCATCCATCGCCCATTTTACGGCATTGCGGGTATAAGGCACATTGCCGAGAGTAGCGCTGTTGGCGGTAAGCATGGCGGGCTGAAGAGCATATCCAGCCTTGATAGCCTTGGCGATTGTAAGTGAGTCAGCCTTTGTAACACCGCTCATGAACTCCTGGAGGTCATCGTTAAGTTTAGCCACGGTAGCGTCAGAAGGATATACCTTGTAAGTCACGGTAGCATAATCGTAGATTGCCACGGGAGCCTTCTTGCTGTTCACACGCACGATGCGGGCATCGTTGGCAGTGCTGTCAGAGATGAAATATCCCGAGCCTGCGTTAAGGAGCTTTTCCTTAAGCTCGTTGTCGGGAGTGGAAGCGAGGGTATTCCACACATCAGCCTGTCCGCCCACCACGCCGGGCATCTTGAGCGCTTCCTCGAAAGGAGTACCTGAATTAAGGGCGGCGAGAAGTGAGTCACGACCCGCTGCATCACCCTGATAAGCCACAAGGTCAACGTTGATTGAGTCAACAGCCACCTTCTTGCCAAGATTCTTGGCGATGGTAAACTCATCGTTGATGAAAGAAAGCATGGTAACCGCGCCGGTAACGCTGTCAGCCACAAAATTCTTTAGCTGAGGATTGGTGATTGCCGACAATGTGGTCGAACGGCTGTCAACGCCAAAGTTGCTGTCACCGTTTACAGCTTCAAGGTCGTTGGTGGCGGCAAGATTTGCCACTGTGGCGTCAACAAGCTTGCGTGCCTCGGCAACGTCAGCTGTAGAAGGCTCGATGTTGACTGCGATGTAGCTTACGCGACGCATTTCCTCATCAACCTTGTAAGCATTTTTCTGCTTGTCATATTCTGCCTTGATTTCAGAATCAGAGACGGGATACTTGTCGTTGGGAAGGTCGGAATAGCTCTTCTTGGCATATGCGATATGGCTTGTAGCGGCATTGCCGTCATAGTAAGCCTTTGCATCAAGTTCGTTGGCAACCAGCGAACCTACAAGAAGATTCTGGAACTTCTGCTGCTTGAGCATCATCTCCATCTGCTGCTCCTGCTTGAGCCACATCTGCTGCACCTGACGAGCCTGGTCTTCGGGCACACCGTACTTGCCGGGGTTGAACGCCACGTCATAAAGCTGAGAAGGAGACTCGAAGCCCATGTTTTGAGCAAACTGAATCATAGCATAGTGAGCGTCAGGACCAAGCATTGCCTGGGTAAGCTCGTTGTCAGACACCTCGATACCGAGATCATTGATTTCCTTGTCAAGAAGCTGTTCTTGAATCATGCCGTAAAGCACTCGCTGCTGCAAAGCTGCGGGATCCATTTTTGCACCTTGTTGCTGGTACATCTGGTTAGCCTCTTCATAGCGGCGCTGGAAGTCCTGGATGTCGATTTTCTCATCGCCGACCTTGGCGATAGTAGTACCTGTGCCGAAAAGAGTACGGCCTGAGGTGAAGAAGTCACCGATGATGAACGCCAAAAGGGCTGCACCGACGACGATCAGTAGCAGAGTTGATCTCTTGCGGATTTTTTCAAGTGTTGCCATTTATTGCTTAGTGTTTTTAAATTTCATTGATAATGACAGGATTACGCCCTCAACAATATATATCAAGGGGAAAATCGCACAAAGATAAGCATTTTCAGCGTTATATCACAACCCAATCTCCACAATTTTAATTTTTTATTAACGGAACAATCGATAATTGGCGCGAATCTGTCAGCGAAAGATTCCGCCACTCGGCAATGGTCACCGCATGAGATGTCAACAAGCTTTTTTTTACCGCCATTTGCCGTCTTGCCGTTATACACTAATAGCCAACAGATTACGTCCACATTCAGCCAAACAGCCACAGGAAGTTTAGTTAAATTTAGTTAACAGAAAGCATTTTGTTGCGGAAAAACTATGTTATATAACATAAAAACCCTTACCTTTGCAACGTGTTTTTCATGGTATTAGATTTAAGGTTAAGAAGATTATTCGTCGAGACGACGGGTAATTTTTTTTGTATATACCCCTACTCTCTGATGAAATTGGTAAACGTATTGCGCTCCTGCTCAGGGATTTCCGATTTTACCGCATTTATCGCTTTTATTAAGAAAGCCATGTTTCTGCCAAGGTTGCGCATAGTCTGCAATCCTTCCGCGTCTTTCTCCACATCTTCCGCTACAGCCCCATGCACCTCATTCCAATAAGTGCTTGACACAATAGGCATCGCACTGATTGTGAAGTATTTGTTGATTTCATCAAATGCTGTGGTCGACCCTGCCCTACGCGAAGAAATGACAGCCGCACCTACTTTCATGGTCTTGTTGACCGTCGACATGGTGCTATAAAAGAGCCGGTCAAGGAATGAACGCAATTGACCGCTCGCACTCGCATAATAGACCGGCGACCCGCATATGATACCGTCGGCTTCGGCAAATTTCGGCGCGGTCTCGTTGACCTCATCGTTAAATACACATCGTCCATGCTCGCGGCAGTAACGGCATGAGACACAACCTCTCACATCTTTGTTGCCGACATTAACACGCTCTGTGTCAACCCCAAGGGAATTAAGAGTGATTTCCACTTCACGAAGAGCCCGGTCGGTGCAACCGTGAATATGCGGGCTCCCGTTAATAACAAGTACCTTCATAATATCACACAATTTATCTTGCTTGAAAAAAAGTCACTTTATCGCCTGTCACTTCAAGATGACAGGGCGCAGATTCAATCACAGGCATATTGCCGTCAACATGCCCGACAGGGAAATCAAAGGCGACAGGGATGCCAAGGTCGCGCGTCATGTCGCGTATCATATCGTACATAGCCATGTAGTTGCGGTCGGGATTATATTCTGTGAACTGTCCTACGATAATACCCTTGGCACGCGACAGCACGCCGCTCAGACGCAACTGATACAACAACCGCTCTACCTTATATATAGGCTCGGCGATATCCTCGATAAATATTATCGGGTCAGATGCACGGAATATGTCGTAACATGTGCCGATAAGTCCGCCAAGCACAGCCATATTACCCCCGACGAGGGTGCCGGAAGCCGCACCGGCGACATTATACGGGTGAGGTGCAACCTCATAGCTTATACCCTCGCCGCGCAGGATGCCGAAAAGCGCATTGGCGGCAGGGTCTTCACCACCGTTAATAGCAAGATTCTTGCACATCGAGCTATGCACACTCGCCACTCCGAGGCGGGAAGCCAGGGCATGTAGCGCGGAGATGTCGCTGAACCCGATAATCCATTTCGGGTCGGCAAGAAACTGCCCGGCGGGAAAGCGTTCAAGCAGATGCACGGCACCATAGCCTCCACGGCTACAGAGTATCGCCCTTACAGAAGGGTCACACACCGCCTCTGTCAAGTCGGCAAGACGCGCTTCCATAGAGCCGCTATAACTGCCGTCATTACCGAGCGCTGAGGAAGCCACATAAGGATTCCAACCCTGTGAGCGCAACACCGGCAACGCACCCTCGACCAACGCCGGGTCAATACTGCTCGCCGGCGACACTATCGCGATACGGTCGCCCACGGCGAGCTCACGCGGATATATCACCTTACCATCCATCAGCTTACCAACACTTTTATACCAGCCTCGCGTACACGCTCTGCAATCGCCTCAAGTTCCTCACGCCCAACCTTCTGCAAGTCGCTTTCCGGAGTGGCGCGGTCGATGGAATAAAGCATCACTTCCCGTGGTCCGATACGCTTGTATGCCTCTATGAGCGCGTCGACTTCCTCAGGAGTGGTATTATCGATATGCTCACCGTTGTGATTTCCGCGAAGCATCATTGTCTGTATGATACACTTGTCGCCAAACGCTTCAAGCTGCGGAATCAGATATTCACATGTAAATGACTTCGACACAGGTTGGTCAATCAGGCGCATAGTGGGTGTAAGCGCAGAATCGAGCTTCAGTATGCAGTTATCGACCTTCATCAGTCCGTTTACCACCCCTTCACGGTCAAGGCGCGTGGAGTTGCACAACACGCTCACCTTTGCCTCCGGAAAATAAAGGTCACGCAACCTTACGGTGTCATTGATGATATTCTCGAAGTCGGGATGCAGCGTAGGCTCGCCGTTGCCCGAAAAAGTGATTACATCGAGCGAAGCGCCGGCATCACGCATCTCTTTCAGCTTCGCCTCAAGCAGGCGGCTCACCTCTTCACGCGGGGGAAGTCCGCTTTTTCCGGTGCCCTGAGAGTTGTAGCCGGCTTCACAATACACGCAATCAAATGAACACACCTTGCCGTCGACAGGCGACAGATTGACGCCCAATGAAGTGCCAAGACGGCGGCTGTGAACAGGACCGAATATGGTCGAATGAAACAATATTGTCACCATATATAAAGTATTGACAAATAAACTATTTACAATAGGCAGCGTATTTTACGCCATTGACCTGTAGATGTCGGCGGTAAGAGCCGCAGTCTTTCCCCAGTCAAACATCTTGAGTCGTTTCGAGGCAAGCCGTTTAAGCCGTGCCGTTTCCTCATCGGAATATATCACATCGCCGATTGCCGACGCGATTGCCGACGGATCGTCGGCATCAAACCATGCCGCCGCATCACCCGCTATTTCCGGGAAACAGCTTGCCTTGCTCAAGGCAACCGGCGCACCCGCGCTCCATGCTTCAAGTATCGGCAACCCGAAGCCCTCATAAGACGACGGGAAAACAAAACACGCTGTGTTGGCATATAGCCACGCAAGCTGCCTGTCGCTCACAAACCGCGCCATCGCCTTATCCGCTATACCGAGACCACGAAGATATTTCAGCTCTGTCTCTGAAAACGGTTGTCCGGCACACACAAGGCGCAGCTCAGGGTCGGCAGTAGAAAGCAGCATGAACCCCTCGGCAAGATTGAGGAAATTCTTATATTTCGTGCGGTCGCCGACAAACAGCACAAACCTCTCTCCTACCCCTTCCACCGGCTCCTTTACAGCCGACAGCGACGATGCCCCATGATAGATTACATCTACACGGTTTGCCGGGATTCCGTAGATATCAACAAGGTCGCTCTTGGTATGTTCACTGATTGCGATTATGCGGTCGGCATTAGTCACCGCTTCCTTTTTACAGCGTATCACCCTGGAGGCATCAGAAAAATATTGGGGATACTTCTCATGTATGAAATCATGAACAGTAATCACGTAGGGCGACTTGCGGCGACGCAAGAAATAAGTGGAATAATATGTCGGGTGCAGCACATCAAATCCGCCTTTGGCGATAATACGGGATGAACGACACTGATTGACAGCCTCATAAAGCTTTTTACGCACACGGTAATTAGCCATCGTCCAGCTTTTAACCGAGGAAGCCTTACCCCCGAGAGCAGGAAGATAGGCATTTTCCGAAAGCATCGGGGGCAACATATAATCAATATCGTCGGGCAGATTACTCATAAGTTCTATGAAATAGCGCGACACGCCGCCTGCTTTCTGCCACGAAAACACCTGATGATCGTAAAATATCTTCATTTTTTGACTTCGGCTTCAGGGTGTACGGCATTGCTTGCCACTATGGTAATCGGGCGCATATCAAGACGCGCTTCCAGATATTCCTTGAATTTGCGGGCTTGCGCCGCGCCCATGCTACTGCTGTAGTTGACGAGCACCAGATTCAGCGTATCAAGGCGATGAGTATCAATCTCGCTCACGATACCTCGCGTCACGGCTATGTCCCTTACCTGCGGGAAAAGCACCTTTATCTCCGGCGATATGATTGCACCCATAGAGTCATTTCGCGAAATAAGCGCATTTTGCATCTTAAGCGAGTCAATCACATCCTGCTGCCGCGAGATAGTAGCCTGGGTGACCTGATACATGTCGCGGAGCATTGACGAAGTGGCTTGTTTCACGTCAAAAGCGCCTGCCCCGGTATCGCCCTGGACGATGTTAAGGCGTGTGCCGCCGAGGTGATAGTCGGGCAATTTGTCGGTCATCGCTATCAGCAGCGAATCTTGTGGAATCATCTTGCCTACAAGCGTCACCGTAAGAGTGCCGTCACCCTTTTTCATCACCGGCTTATAATTGAGCACTTGCGTCCCGTCAAATACAAACTCCTTGTCGACAAAGCGGTTGCAATTGGACACAAATGTACTTTCACGATACATGGTGTAGGTCATGAATGCAGCCGGTATCATCGTGAGTATGGCTATGGTATAGACCAGGTTTCTCACCTTCTTTGCCCTGCCGGGATTGGAGAAGTCTTTCACATGATACTTCATCAGCTTCACGCCGACAGTAGTGGCACAGGCGATAAACACCGAGTTTATAAAAAAGAGATAGAGCGCGCCGAAAAAATAAGCGGGCTGCAGATTGGCAAGTCCGTAACCTACCGTACAGAGCGGCGGCATAAGCGCCGTGGCGATAGCCACACCCGGTATCACATTGCCCTTCATCTTGCTACCTATCGCGAGAATACCTGCCGCACCGCCGAAAAAGCCGATAAACACATCGTAAATCGTCGGCGACGTACGCGCAAGAAGCTCGCTATGCGACTCACTCACAGGCGAAATCAGGAAGAAAAGGCATGACGTGGCGACACTGAATACGGTAGCCATGAAGAGATTGCGAAACGAGCGTTTCATCAGTTCGAAATCATGGATACCCACCGCAAGCCCCAGACCTATAATCGGGCCCATTAGCGGCGAGATGAGCATGGCGCCGATAATTACAGCCGTCGAATTGACATTCAATCCGAGCGACGCGATAAAAATCGCGACTATCAGTATTAATATATTTATGCCCCTGAACGACACACCTTCGCGTATCGTCTCCTCAGCCTCCTCTTGCGGGATAAGGAAATCGCTAAGGTCAAAATAGCCAAACAGCTTGGTCTTAAATGTCGCAAAGTCAATATGTTTCATATCTTACGCTTTATTATATCCTTCGGGCTGATATGTTCGTGACGGCACACAATCCACATGTAGGCACCCAGCAGAAGTGTGCGGAACAGAAGATTACACCATTCAATCGGTATCACTACCAGCAACGACACTCCATACAGCGCGCCCGCGATGACAAAATAAAAGAGCAGACGCGGCACATCATAGTCAATCGGATATTTCCCCCTGCCGATGAAATAGCTCGTCACCATCATAACGCCATAGCAGGCAAATGCCGCCCAGGCACATCCCATATATCCGATACGCGGCACAAGGAGGATATTGAGCAGCAGTGTCACGGCAAGTCCGAGCAGCGAAAACCACATGCCCCATATCGTCTTGTCGGTAAGCTTATACCATAACGACAGGTTGAAAAACACCCCGAAAAACAGTTCGGCAAGCATCAGTATCGGCACAACCTTAAGTCCGGCGAAATATTTTGGCGAGATGAAATATTTCAATATGTCGAGATAATACATCACTCCCAGAAATATAAACAGGGCGAAAATCACGAAATATTTCATCGCGTCGCTGTAAGCCTTGAGCTTGTCGCCTCCGCGCTCCTTGTTTTGAGCGAAGATAAACGGCTCATAGGCAAAGCGGAACGCCTGAATAAACATCACCATCACAATAGCTATCTTATAGTTGGCGCCGTAGATACCAAGCCCGTACATCGCCTCGGCATGGTCAGCCACAAGGTGAGGATACAATATTGTGCCGATAGTCTGGTTCATGATGCCGGCAATACCGAGTATGAGCAGCGGATAGGAATATTTGAGCATCTCACGCAGCAGCCTGCCGTTGAAAGAGAGCGGCACCGACAATATGTCGGGGAGCAGCAACAGCAGCATCGCCGCCGACGATATGAGATTGGCAAGAAATATATATCCTATGCCGAAATCAGGGCGATAAAACCACGCGATAGTGTCGGGCATCACCTCCCAAAGCCACGGGCACAGGAGTATGAAGAAGAGATTAAGCCCGATGTTGAGCCCTATGTTTACCAGCTTGAGCATGGCAAATCTCACGGGACGCTTCTTGTAACGCAGATAAGCGAAGGGAATCGAGGTATAGGCATCAACAGCCACCGCAAGAGCCATCATGAAGATATAGGAGGCGTGACCGGCACAGTTCAGCGCATCGGCAACAGGATTAAGAAACAGCAGCACGAGCGCAAAAAACAGGGTCGAAGACACTCCAAGCGACACGAGCGAAGTGGAATACACCTCATCGGGGTTGGAATAACGCTCATGGTTGGCGAAACGGAAAAAACCGGTCTCCATACCATAGGTGAGCACTATAAGTGCAAGCGCCACAACTGCATAGATATAAGTCACCACTCCATACTCATCAGCGGGAAACTTGATGGTATAAAGCGGCACGAGACACCAGTTGAGAAATCGCCCCACAATACTGCTGACACCATATATAGCCGTGTCCTTTGCCAGACTTTTTATACCTGCCATAAGAGCTTGTTTAATAATAAATGTTACCGTCAGGGCGGTTATTCGTCGAACAGATTTTTGCTTGTGATGAGGGAGCTATGGGATTCCATAACGACCGAAGAGCAGGCGGAAAGATGCCGGCGAATGACCGACGGGAGGTAATTTGTTTCATATCGTTGGTATATTTTTGCATTTGTTTCAAAGTCCGTCAAGAGGATGAGTGATTATAAAGTTACCTTTTGTCTCGTATATCTTGGTCGCTTTTCGCCCTGTTCCTCAGTCATGTACATAAAGTACACTCCTTCGTCACATGTCGAAAATCCGCTCAAGCTATACGACCCTGACAGCAACATTTATTATTATACAAGCTCTAATAGAGCTTTTTTAAGCGAAGAGCGACCCGGTAGTGAGGTCACGGTCATGTCCGAGATGAATATAGGCAAGCTCGGTAACCTCGCGACCACGTGGCGTGCGCTTCAAGAAACCTTCCTTGATTAGAAACGGTTCATAAACCTCCTCTATCGTGCCCGGGTCTTCGCCAAGCGCGGTAGCGATGGTAGTAAGCCCCACCGGTCCTCCTTTAAATTTAGTTATGATAGTCGTAAGTATCTTATTGTCAATCTCATCAAGACCATACCGGTCGATATTGAGTGCTTCAAGCGCATAGCGGGCTATGGCGGGGTCAATCACGCCCGAGCCTTTTACCATTGCAAAATCGCGCACACGTCGCAACAGGGCGTTGGCAATACGCGGGGTGCCGCGGCTACGCAGTGCAATCTCACGCGCCGCCTCTCCGGTACATTTCACGTCGAGCAGGCGTGCCGAGCGCAATACAATCCGTTCAAGCACCTCATGGTCATAATATTCGAGGTGAAAGTTTATGCCAAACCTGGCGCGGAGCGGCGATGTAAGCAGTCCGCTGCGGGTAGTGGCACCGATGAGCGTGAATGGCGACAATGACAACTGCACCGACCGTGCGCCGGGACCCTTGTCAATCATGATGTCGATGCGATAATCTTCCATCGCGGAGTAGAGATACTCCTCCACCACCGGACTAAGACGGTGAATCTCATCGATAAACAACACATCATTTTCGTCAAGCGACGTAAGTATTCCGGCAAGGTCGCCCGGCTTGTCAAGCACCGGACCGGAGGTAATCTTAATACCCACCCCCAGTTCGTTGGCGACAATCTGCGACAATGTGGTCTTGCCAAGTCCCGGAGGGCCGTGAAGCAGCACATGGTCAAGCGACTCCCCTCTCATCTTTGCCGCCGTGACAAAAACGCGGAGATTCTCGATTATTTTCTCCTGTCCGCTGAAAGAGTCAAATTCCGACGGTCGCAACGCCTTTTCAAAATCACGGTCACGGTCGTTGCCTTGCCGTGACTCTCTTATATCAAAATCATCCTCCATCACGATTTATTCTTGTTGACTATGGAATTGACTTTGTTTACAATTATCTGCGGGGGTATTCCGGCAAGACAGTGGTAGTCGCCACGGCTACATGGCTTGTTGCCAAATACCGAGCATGGACGACACGTCATCGGGAGCTGCACTATATCCTTCTCACGCTGTCTGAACCCCTTGAAGCCACAGTAAGGATGGGTCGCGCCCCAGATGCTTACTACCCTTACATTGACGAGCGATGCAAGATGCATGTTTGCCGAGTCCATTGACACTACCGTGTCGAGATGGCTCAACAAGGCAAGCTCGACAGCAAAGCCATGTTTCTTATCGGCAAGACTCACTGTGTCGGGATAGCGCGACGCCCAGTCGGCAAGCACCTTCCGCTCCTCCTCGCCGCCCCCAAACAGGAACAGCTTCACATCGGGCTGTGCCGAAAGCTCCGCGACCACCTTCTCCATAAGGCTGACCGGATATATCTTGCCTTTATGCTTGGCAAACGGGGCTATGCCTATCCATTTCTCGCCGTCGCCTTTGGGCGCGGTAATCGAGGCAAACATCGCGGGGTCACCCTTGCCATCGCCGTATATGCTCTTGAATTTTTCTTCAAGCACATAGCCGAAGCCGTAGAACACCTCGCGGTAGCGGGCGCGCGACGACAGGAGCGGGAGCATGATTTTGTTGCGCGGACGGGTGAGGGCGCGCTTGTTCATGCGTCCTTTGCGTATTGTGCGCCATTTTACGCCATGCAGCGTACACGCGACGCCAAGCATGAATGTGCGCAACACTCCGTGAAGGTCGGCAAATCCGTCGACGCCATATTCCTTGCGCAATTTCCTGAACAGCCTTAAAAAATCACCGGGCGAACGGTATTTATCATTCACGTCAATACCTACCACCACGAGATTTTCCGGAGGATTGACAAACAGCCCCGTCTGATGTGGCTTGGTTACAAAAATAAAGCGCGTATCGGGGTTGCAGCGACATGCCGAATAGACGACCGGAATCGTCATTGCCACATCACCGAGCGCCGAAAACCGGGCAATAAGTAAATTTTTAGGCGATTTACTGCTTATTGCCATAAAGCACCGGATTGGTGGCGGGGTCGTTGTACATCTTCATTTGCCTGTAGACCTTCATATATTTCTTTCCGGCAGCTATGTCGTCAAGAAGCTGGCTGATAGCAGTGGTAAGGTCGCCACGCTGTTCAAGCAGCACAGCAAGCTTGCCGCGGCACTTGGCAAGATGCTCCTCGGTAGCGTCGGTACGGTCTACCTCAGCCTGCATATGGTAAATCTTGAGGGCAAGGATAGAAAGACGGTCAAGCGCCCATGCCGGACTCTCTGTGTTGATAGTAGCATCGGCAGCCACATTGACATCCTTGTATTTCTCGCGGAAATATGTGTCAAGTTCCTCAACCATGTCGGTACGGTCCTGATTGGACTTGTCGATACGGCGTTTCAGGGCGAGAGCCTCCACCGGGTCGATATTCGGGTCGCGTATTATATCTTCGAGATGCCACTGCACGGCATCAATCCAGTTTTTTGCAAAAAGCGTGTGTTCGATTGTTCCGGGCGCAAAGGGGTTTTCCACCTTGGCGTCCACATTGTCATGACGGTGATACTCCTTGGTTGTATCCTCAAAAATCTTGAAGCAGTTGTTGGCAAAGTCCATCGTAATCTAATTTTAGTTATTGCTTATTTGACAAAGATAGCGATTATTTTCATGCGACACACATGAAAAAGCTAAAATCTGCTTGGCTACCTGCCACCCCTGCCGACAACATCGAGATTAATCAACCGGCGCGACGCGTGGCGCGGAGAAAAAAGTAGAGAAATAGTCCGGCGGCAATAAAAAGGCTCACCGAAAAGCTAAGTATGATACCGTATGTACCAAGCCCCAGCGGAAACGCGAAGATATAGGTTGCCGGGATACCGAAAAGCATGTAGCTTACGAAAGCAATCCATATCATGGGCATCACCTGCGATGTGCCACGGAGCGCATTGGCAAAGGTAATCTGCGTGGCATCGCCAAGCTGATACACCACCAGCGGCACAATCAAGGTTACCGTAGCGGCTATCACCGCAGGGTCCTCGGTAAAGGCATGAATCATCTGCTCCTCAAAAAAGATGAACACGAGCGACGATATTGTGGCGAGGGTAAGGATGATATGATAGCCTGCAAACGCGATGCGGCGCATGCCTGTACGGTCATTGAGTCCGGCGGCATTTGCCACCAGCACCGACACAGCAGAGCCCATGCTGTAATAGATACAGAAACCGAGTGTGCCTGTAATCACGATTATCTGGAAAGCGGCGAGACTCACCGCGCCCAGCCAGCCTGCCATCACAGCCGCCACGGTAAAGGAGCCTGACTCAAATGCCATCTGCATCGATACAGGCCAAGACGTGCGGTTAATCTGCCCGAGTACGCGCGACGATATGCGAGAATGGCACAACCCCTCCTTATAAGCCCTGAATCTTTTGGCGGTGAAGAAAATAGCAATCACCACCACCGGACAGAACACTCTTGAAATCAGCGTACTGTAACCGGCTCCGATAAGACCAAGCTCGGGGAATCCCCAGTTGCCATATATCAGCAAGTAGTTGCCGAAAATATTAAGGGCATTCGCCGACAGGATAATCCACATCGGCAATGCAGTGCGGTTGATGGCAAAAAGCCACTGTGCAAACACATTGAATATCGCCACCGGCACGATTCCCGCCAGCACGATAAGATAATAGGGGCGAATGAGCGGCAACAGCTCCCCGGGCTGTCCGAGACGGTCGACATTGAGCCACAACACCCACATCACCAAAGTGACCAGGAGCGCAAAGAGCAGATTGAGCAACAAGCCGTTGCGTATCATGCCGCCTATCGTGTCGCTGCGTTTCTGACTGAACAGAGCGCCTATAAGCGGTGTAAGCCCGTAGGTAAATCCAAGCACCGCAAAAGTGGCGACATTAAACACATTGTTTACAAACGACGCCGAGGCAAGAGCGGCAGTGGAATAGCGTCCCACCATGATATTGTCGGCAAATGCCACGACAATCATGCCGAGCTGCCCGACAAGTATCGGCAACCCCAGCTTTATTATTGCGGCATAATTTTCGCGATATTTTGCAAATACAGCATTCATGACGCAAATTTACGCATAAAGCGCCACAAAACCAATACAGCACACACCGCGGGCAATAGTTGTCAGCGTGCGGAGAAGCCGTATGACTCCATTGTGCGGTGACGGTAATATCCGCCTATACGGAGAGTCGCCATAAACGAGTGGAACATCTCAAACACAGGACTTACCGTAGCCTTAACCGGGCGAGGTTCGGGAAATTCAGTCATGTCAAGATAGCGGTCATACTCCCGCGCAAAAGGATTGACACAATTGTTGTGCCACGGCTTTTTCTTACCGACGAAATGGGCTATCATGGTATGGCGCACCTCTTCGCGCGACTTCATAAGCGCGTAGCGGCGACATGCGGGACGATGTTTTAGAAATCCGCTCTGCATGTTCCAGCGCAGGGGGAGCAATATACGATTTTTCCAAAGACACACATTCAACAGGTCCTGGTCATTTTCCCTGATACGGTCATGGAATTCGTCAAGATACTGCATGAGCCTCTTCAATATATTGTGTTCACGCCAGTAGTCAAGATTCATCACCATCACGCCTGAATTGAAATAGGTATAATTGTCGGGCAGGCGCAGACGCACAAGCGGCTCAGGGCTGCCGCTCGAACTGTCTTCCACGGCGGCAAGCGCCTTGTCGTTGAGATCGACGTCCCACAGCGCGCGCAACGGGCCAAGCACGACAAGGTCGGAATCAAGATAAAGCACCTTATGGACCGATGTGGGAAGTATCGCCGGCAAAAAGCATCGCAGATAAGCGGTGACGCTCACATAATCGCCCCTACGCACAGGGCAGCTTTTAAGCACCTCGTCATCAACCTTGTGAAACACAATCCGGCACCCATATTTCCGCTGCACGATATCGGTCAGTAACGCCCTGTTGGCTTGTATAAGATAAGTGTTGACAACATGGATTATAATCATGTCGTCGGGATTGTTTTCCAGCAATGACGTAAACATAACGGCACACTGACGGGCATACTTGTCGTCTACGTTGCATACCACTTCAATCGGGTCACTGATATTTCTCATCGGGAGTAAACGTGCTTAATAATATGTCAGGTATTAGTTATTTTTTCAAATGTACACACTTTTTAAGTGAAAACGCACATGCACTCCCCAAACTTTAACCAAATTGTATTATGACGCCGCTTACCCCGTCGCCCCGGCACTCAGTCAAGCAGCTCCTCGATACGGCTGAAGAAAGCGGTAAGATGCGCCCCGTCAACAAACATATGGTCAACATAGACAGCATAAGGCATGCTCATTGTGCCGTCAGGCGCACGGCGCGCTTTTCCCATGACCCCGAGCGGATGGGAGCAGGCATTGCCCGGCTGATGGGCGGTAAACGACATTGAGGTAAAATACATCTTGGGCACCGCGCTAAGATGTATCACATCATAGTCGCCCGACTCGCGCAGGCGCGCCTCCACGCCATAAGGGTCGTCGCCCGGCTTTATGGAAGAGATAATGCGCGCAGCCTCAGAGCGAAACTCATCGTAATCTTTTATATAAGGAATCCTTACAGTGACAAAATTGTCGCCCGATGCTATCGGCGTGATGATGTCAACCTTGTCAAACAGCACAATCTCGCCCGACGCCGACTTGCGGTAACGGAGAGCCTCCACCTCATTTGCCGCGCGCACCACGGCATAAAGATAGCGTAGGAAAAAGGACTCACCACGGCTGCGGCACTCCTCAAAGGCACGGGTGCATCCGATTTCGGTGGTCACCGAATACCATGAGTTGACAAAATCATTGAAAAATTCGTAATTACCACGACGAGACCATGTCGCCACATCAATAACCTGCTTCATATAACCTTGTTTAATCAATTGCAAATTTAACAAAAAAAGTGCCGCAAACCATAAGAGCACATTCCATAAAACAACCCGACCATATCTTACGTTACCCTTATATGAGAGTATTAACGTTATTTATAGCGGCTGTGATTGCAATCTCCGGTTGCTCCCACACCGGTAAAAACAATAAAAAGATGAACGGAATTGACACAATTTATTTTGCTGGAGGATGCTTCTGGGGCACAGAGCATTTTTTCAAGCAGATTGACGGAGTAATCAACACCACGGCAGGATATGCTAACAGCATCGTGCCCGACCCGTCATATAAAGAGGTGTGCAGCGGCAAGACTGATGCCGCCGAGACGGTGGAAGTGAGCTACGACCCGGAGCGTGTCGACCTGCCGACACTTATCAACATGTATTTCCTCACAATCGACCCCACATCGGTCAACCGTCAGGGCAACGACCGGGGCACGCAATACCGCACCGGCATATATTACACCGACTCCGCCCAGGAACATACGGCAAAAGAGGCGGTCAAGGCGCTTGCCCGGAGAATAGGCAAGCCGGTAGCCATAGAGGTCAAACCGCTACAAAACTTCTATCCTGCAGAGGATTATCATCAGGATTATCTTGAGAACACGCCCGGAGGATACTGCCACATCGACCCGATGCTCTTCACTATGGCAAAAAATGTACATAAACTCACTCCCGCCCAGAAAGCAGTGACGCGACACAACGCCACCGAGCCTCCCTTTCGCAACGAGTACTGGAATGAGGACCGCGACGGAATCTACGTGGATGTCACTACCGGCGAACCGCTCTTCCTCTCTACCGACAAGTTTGACTCAGGTTGCGGGTGGCCCAGTTTCTCACGCCCCATCGACGGGCAATCAATCACCGAGCTTTCCGACACTACCCACGGAATGACCCGCACCGAGGTCAGGAGCACTCTCGGCGATGCGCATCTCGGTCATGTATTCAACGACGGTCCACGCGAGAGAGGCGGACTACGATATTGCATCAACAGCGCCTCACTGCGCTTCATCCCCATAGAGGAGATGGAGCAAGCAGGATATGGACGTTACATCCCGCTTCTCGAATAAGTGGATTAAGAGCTTGTTTAATAATAAATGTTACCGTCAGGGCGGTCATTTGTCGAGTAGATTTTTGCTTGTGATGAGGGAGTTATGGGGCTCCATAACGACCGAAGAGCAGGCGGAAAGATGCCGGCGAATGACCGACGGAAGGTAGTTTGTTTCATATCGTTGATATATTTTTGCATTTGTTCCAAAGACCGTCAATGGGTTGAGTGATTATAAAGTTACCTATGGTCTCGTATATCCTGGCCGCTTTTCGCCCTGTTCCTCAGTCGTGTACATAAAGTACACTCCTTCGTCACATGTCGAAAATCGTCTCAAGCTATACGACCCTGACGGCAACATTTATTATTAAACAAGCTCTAAGAGCCGGTCCTCAATCCAGTGCGGGAAATCCGGCAGTACGCGTCACAGCCCACCGTGTGGTATCGCCGGCGGTGACAAACATCGCCGACACATTTTCCTGCGCCTCAATCATGGCAACAGCGCTGTCGAGCGGCATGATCATGCATGCCGTGGCGAGCGCGTCGGCAGTCATGCACTCCGGCGCGACGACGGTTGCCGAAAGGATTGTCGAGAGAGCAGGCTCCCCGGTAAAAGGATTTATCGTATGCCCCATCGACCTGCCGCCGACCACCCTGTAATTTCGATAATTACCGGAAGTGGCGATACCGCAGTCACTAACCTGGACCACACCCATATTGTCATGTATCACCGAGTCATTGGACTCGACGGGAGCGTCAATGCTGATGCGCCACAACGACCCGCGCGGACTTTTTCCAGCCACTACTATCTCTCCGCCTATCTCTATCATATAGTCACGCACTCCGTTGCGCTTCATCATCGCACCTATCTCGTCAGCGCCATATCCCTTCGCTATCGCGCTGAAATTCATCATCGTAAGCGAATCTTTCTTTATCACCCTGCCAAGTGAGTCAAGGCGGCAGTCATTTATGCCTACAAGGCGCCGCGCACTGTCGACAGCCTCCTCCGTGGGAGCGGCAGCTTCATGCCCCGCCGTGCCGAATCCCCACAGGTTGACAAGCGCGCCCACAGTAGGGTCAAACGCGCCTCCGCTCATGCGGTTAATACGCTGCGACTCTAAAAACACCTTGCGAAACATCGTGTCGGTCTCCATCGCCTCGTTACGATTAACCCGGCTTACAACCGAAGAGTCATTAAACGCCGAGAGCGACATCTCCACGCGCTTCATCACTACATGTATGGAGTCGTCGAGCGAGACATTAGAAGCATATGTGATATGGTAAATCGTGTTCCACACCACCCCCTCCGCCGAGCGGAAAGGCTTTCGTGTGTCACATGAATGTATCATGCAGGCAATAATCACAACAGCTATGTATATAGGTATTTTTTTCATTTGCGACTAACTAAAAATAAGTCAAATATACACCTAATCCCATGATTTTGTTCACGATTTTATACTTAAAAAGCATTAAAAAACCTTATTAAATATATCTACGTTTAATTTTTTATTCATATCTTTGCATTTATAATCATATTTATTTTAATCAAAAGCAACACTCTATGAACAAATTATCACGCATCAGTACTATGATAGGCACATCTATTATAGCACTCGGCTCGTTTCAGAGCTGTGTCGATGATGACTATGATTTGAGCAAGGACATGAACCTTGTAGTGAATGTGGGCGGCGGACAGCTATCTGTACCGGGAAGCAGCACAGAATTATTTTCTCTCGAAAAGCTTCTCGACCTTGACCCGGAATCATCAATCAAAGCAGCCGACCAGGCAACCGCACAAAAATATGGTCTGACAGTAGGCGACTATCTGTTGATTCAAAGCGGCGACCCTTCGGAAGGCAATTTTGAAATCGAAAATGTAGACCTTGAAGTAAACGGCACACACCAGTTACAGACCGTACAGTTCCCCGTTTTCCCCGCGCAACTGCAAGGACAGATAGGATCACTCTCTGTCAACATCGGCGGTACCGATGCCGACACATGGAACAAGGGTATTCCGTCATTTGACAACAGCATCACGCTACATGAGTCCAATGTCAACAATGACATCGTGGAAATATCACGCGTGGAAACCGACATCGACTTGCTTGCAAAAGTGGATTTCGGAGTAACTAACTATTCAGGACACGTAACTGTGGCTGAAGGATTTGAAATCCGCTTTGGCGAAACGGTCAACAATACGCCCCAGTTTGAAATTTCACTTTACGCCAGCATCCCCGGCTGTAGCGTGATTGACGGTCACATCATACGCTTCTCACAGGATTATGATGTAATGAGCAACGTGCTTGAGCTGCCTATCCACATAGATGCAATCAACTGCCCTGACGCGCTCAACCCCAATACCCACGACTTTGATTTCGCATCAAGCATAGTCACTACCGGTAAGCTCTTTATAGGCGAGCCTCAACCCGGCGAAGCGGTAACGATGAACATCAACGTGACCATCGGCGACCAGAACGGCGGAATGATTCATGGCGACATCACAGCGGTAACAGGTATCGTAAACCCGGCGATCAATATCGACCCCGTAAACTTTGAAATCAACGACATCCCCGACTTCCTCAAGGAAGACAGCAACCTCGACATCGAGAACCCGCAGATTTATCTCACAATCGACAACACCTCTGCCGCTTCAGTCAACGTGGCAATCACCCTTACCGGCGAATGGGATGACAACGTGACATTCCCCAACGGACGTCCGTCAGTATATCAGGCGCTCACTATCGCCCCGGGCATGAACAAAATCTGCATTTGCCGCAAAAACGAAGGAATCGTAGCAGGATATACAGCTTATGCCAACAACACTATCGGCGAGCTAATCAGCAAGATACCCAACAGCATCAATGTCGACATACAGGCAAATGTAAAACAAGAACTCACCCGCTTCGAGCTCGGCAGAAACTATACATTCAGAGCTGAAAACGAAGTAGTTGCGCCCCTTGCATTCGGCAACAACCTCAGCTTCACCTACAGCGACACCGAAGACGGCTGGGACAGCGACCTCGGCAAATATGACTTCAACAAAGTACAGATTGAGATGGAAGTCACCAACACCGCGCCGCTCAACTTTGAAGTCAAGGCGTCACCCGTATATGTAGATGGAAATCCCCGCGACAAGGTGCAGGTAATAATCGAAAAAAGATTGATTGAAGCAGGTACTATCGCCAATCCTTCTGTGTCAAAGGTTGTCATCGCCCTGAAAGGCAACGGTGAAAACTTCACTTCTCCCGGCTACAGCAGCCTGAACGGTCTTGACGGCATCAAATATGAGCTTGTCACCAACAACAACCAGTCGGTAGCCGGTATACCCATCAACGAGGGACAGGGAATGAAGTTCACCGAGATACGCGCACGCATAATAGGAGGTATCACACTCGACCTCGATGAAATGTAAACCTTATTTTCCATTTAACAACAGAAGATAAACCAACTATGAGACATCTCAAATCATATTTCGCAGCGATAATGCTTGCCTCAACCTGCACAGTCGCTTCAAGCGCGCAGGAGGCTCTGCGCTCAGCATATTTCCTTGAGGGCTACAACTACCGCCATGAGCTTAACCCGGCGTTTGCGCCCGAGCGTAACTATGTATCATTCCCCGTATTGGGCAACTTCAGCCTGAGCGTGAACTCCAATTTCGGGCTCAGCACATTCCTTTATCCGATGAATGGCGAGCTCGCCACTTTCATGCACCCCGATGTAAGCGCCGACAAATTTCTCGGAAAGCTACGCAATGTCAACCACCTGAAAGAAGAGCTTGACCTCACGATACTGTCATTTGGTTTCCGCGGCTTCGGCGGTTACAACACCTTCTCGATAGGAATGCGTGAAAACATAGGCATGTCTTTGCCCAAGGACCTCTTCACCTTCATGAAGCTTGGACAAGACGGACCGACTTCCCACTACAACTTCAAAAATATCAGCATGTATGGCAATGCCATGGGTGAAATCGCGCTCGGTCACTCCCGTCAGATACTCCCCCAACTCCGTGTAGGCGGTAAGCTGAAATTCCTTATCGGTGTTGCAGATGCTAATGTGCGTATCAGCAACATGGACGTGACCCTCGGCGACGAGAAATGGAGCGTTAATGCAGAAGGTGAAGTCAACATCGCGGCAGGCAACGGACTGAAAGTGCCCACCTATCAGGAAAGCGGCAAGCACTACAGCAACCCCGACGATGCCAACCTCATCGACTGGGACGGTCTTGACTACGACAGCTTCGGGCTGGGCGGTTTCGGCGCGGCTATCGACCTCGGTGCCACTTACCAGCTCCACCCCGACCTTGAGATATCAGCCTCGGTGCTCGACCTCGGTTTCGTGTCATGGAGCAACGCCATCCACGGAAAGACAGGCACAACTTCCTGGGAATTTAACGGCTTCGACAATGTGGCTATCGACAAAGATTCGCCCAATTACGACACCAACAACTTTGACGAGCAGCTTGAAAATCTCGGCAACGACCTTGAGGATGCAGTAGAGTTTCACCGCCTTTCCGACGGAGGCAGCCGCACTACCGGCATAGGAGCTACCATCACACTCGGTGCCGCCTACACCGCACCGTTCTACCGCGGGCTGAAAGGAGGCTTGCTCTTTACACAGCGCATCAACGGCATCCACTCATGGACCGAAGGCCGTATCTCGGCAAACATCACCCCCGTAAGCTTCTTTGACGCGTCAATCAACTACGCGCTCTCTACTTTCGGTTCATCATTCGGCTGGATTATCAACATCCATCCCAAGGGATTCAACCTCTTTGTTGGCTCTGACTTCCAGATATTCAAGGTGACACCTCAGTTTGTACCCGTAGGCAATCTCAACCTCAACCTCCAGTTTGGTATAAACTTCACCTTCGGCTCAAAGCCCAAGAAAGAAGTGCTCAAACCCCTCCTCCCCTCTTGGTAAGAATCTGACCAAACACCATATCGAGGGATGTATCAAGTATTTTGATACATCCCTCTTTTTTATGGCAGCCATACGCATCCCGACTTCCATCCCCATAGCCACGCTGATTATCAAGCCGATACCCATGTATCGATGGACCTCTGAAAGAGAAAAAGCTCTCCTCGTAATCCGAACAGACCACGTATGCCATGTAGCCAATTCTTGGAGTTCTATTATTACAGAGAGACACAGAATGTTAAACGCAGAATCTAAATCCATGACAATTTTATGTTAGGATTTTTTGTAAAAACATTCTACCTTTTGATAATTTATATTTATTTTTGCAATAAATTAACACTATTACATACAATACCCAATCATTTAAATCTCGAATTATGAGGATTCCCATTCTGTTAATTTCATTTTTGGCGACCTGCGCTTCAGTATATGCTCAGACTGCTGGCAACAAGAATTACATCAACGTTGAATTGACTGAGCCAGGCACACTTTCGCAAGCTCTTGGCGACCGCGCAAACACGATTGACTCGCTTGTGGTGGAAGGGACGATAAACGAAGCGGATTTCTACACGATGTGGCGAGCCGCGACCTTCGGCCGACTATCGGCAATCAACCTTGAAAAAGCCAATGCCGAGGATAACCGTGTGCCCGCAAATGCCTTCTCCTATCCTAATGAGTGTAGCTAACAATTGAAAAGGGACCCAGGAAGAACAATTGAAAAGGGACCCA
>CAJTSK010000014.1 GCA_910578835.1 uncultured Muribaculum sp. | reverse complement strand
GATTATTCAAGGTTTTACTCTAAATCTGTCGTGATATATCGGCTCAAATCAAGTGTAAAAATGGCAAAAATCGGCTCAATATGAGATTAATTTTCATCGATTAAGATTGAATTTGAGCCGATAATCAGAATAATATCCATTACTGAATAAGATTGAGGCAAACATATCGAAGAAGTAATAATCAGTGAATTTGTACGCGCATCTGTATGTCGCGAAAAGTTAAAGTTGGTATATTCCTTTGATAATCGGAAGATTATCGCTATCTTTGCATTGAGTCACTGTTGTCGGTTTGGCAAATGCGACTTGTAATAACTTAAGTAGCAGACGGTTAACTACTTACTAATGTAGAAAATGCACGTCACTTGTACGAATTAGATTCATACCTATCTATATATCAGCAAATTAACCGCTTCTGCATCGGCAAGTAACAAACTGAATGATAAAACTTAATTCTTAAAGGAACGCCTAATGTGGATAACACATGAACGCAATGAGTTTGAAAAAGGCACTCAATTATTCTGCTTAGCTATTGTGTTAAAATAAGAACGTATCAAAGCGGGATTGCAGCAGCAGCTCGCGGAGCGTATCGGCACGAAGAAAACCTATATTTCCCATCTGGAAAACGGCAAAGCCGATGTTCAGCTCAACACCCTATTCCGAATCTTTGAGGGTCTCGGCAGACGTGTATCTCTGACCATTGATTAGGGATAATCGCAGTTTTAGCCCCAAAACCGCTTCTATTTAGTGGAGTTTACAAGTTTAATCTATTGTATTTAGTGGAGTTTAACAGTCTTAAATTTGTTATTTAGTGGAGTTTGATGTATCTTTACACTTAAAATCAAAGGGGAAATGGACAAACAGAGATTATTACAGATTCTGCTTGATCAGCAGGAGGAACTGGACTCATTGGCAAGTGAGGATTATGTGCAACGACAAGAGGCAAGGCAATTTGAATTCAACAGCAAGTTGGCACAGGTGGTGATTGGTGTCCGTCGTTGCGGGAAGTCAACATTATGCCACATGGCTCTTCGAGATAAAGGCGTGAAGTATGGCTATGTGAATTTTGATGACGACCGACTTTACAAACTCTCAGTGGAAGATCTTAATGATGTATTGGAGACTCTGTATATAATCTATGGCACAGATACGGAATATCTTTTCTTTGACGAGATACAGAATGTCGATGGCTGGCATCTGTTTGTCAACCGTCTGCTGAGGCTTGGATTACATGTTTTTGTAACTGGATCTAACGCCAAACTACTTAGTACGGAACTGGCCACGCATCTTACCGGCCGGTATAACAAAATTAGACTTTATCCATTTTCTTTCAGGGAATACTGTAAAGCGAGGCATGTGACGACCGACAAACCAACCACCAAAAATCTTGCGGCGCAACAGGTAGCCCTGCGTGAGTATCTTCTGGAAGGAGGTTTCCCAGAGTTAGATGGCATATCAAATCGTCATGCGTATGTTGAAGGGATTGTAAACACAATAATTACCAAGGACATCAAGGCTCGTTTCAAGTTGCGCAATGAGGAAGGCATCAAAGTATTAGCCAATCATTTCATCAATAATGTCGGACAGTTGGCTAACGTTAAAGACATAACAGAGAACCTTGGTATCGGCACAGCGAAGACCGTCCGAAATTACATGGATTATCTCACGCAGGCATTTTTGACACTGCCGATAAGTAAATTTTTATATAAGAGTAGCGAGCGCATTCGCGGTGATAAGGTTTATATCATTGATACAGGATTGATGACCTATCGCCATAATGCGTTGTCGTCGGAGAATCTTGGTTGGCGTTTGGAGAATGTGGTATTGATGGAATTAAGTCGACGCACCAATCCATCATATCAGGACATATACTACTATCGCCCGGGGTCTACATCACGCGAAGTGGACTTTGTCGTTACCGACCACTCTAAGGCGACGGAGTTAATACAGGTTTCGCTTGACATCAGCAATCCCAAGACATTAAAGCGTGAATTGATGGCGCTTGTTGAGGCCTCCCGGAAATTAAAATGTGACAACTTGACTCTTGTTGCCATGTCGCAGACCCGTACCGAGATACTGGACGATGTCAAGATAAATGTAATCTCAGCTCATCAATGGCTACTTGCCGACTCTTCTTACTGAAGCTCCTCACTACTGCTATATTTGAGCACAATCCAGCCGATAAGTGGGACAGCGCAAGAAGTCACAAATATTCTCTTTTATAGCATGTGAATAATTCAGTGGGTTAAATTGGTTATAAGGACGCAAATGTTTAACCCGCTGATTTTGTAAAAGATACGCCCCAACGCTTGAGGAGCTTTGCTCCCCTACCCGAGACAAAATTTTTATATGGAGTGCCGCTGTTGCGGGTCAGGGGATTTTTCCGGTGGGCGGAGGGGATGTCAAGAGTATAGTTTGGACAGTCTTAACATGAAGGATTTCCGATTACCGAAGTCGAATGTAAGCTTTTGGAAAGGCAACATTGATTGAGGTACCCGCAATGAAGCAGAGCTGAAACCCCTTGGATTGCGGGTAATCCGTGTCTGGGAATGAGAAATCGAAACCTGTTAAATGTCAAGAGGAAATATCTTAAATAACTTTGTTATGGCATTGTCAGGCGAGTTCAGTCTTACTATATCGATGCTGATACGGGGCAATTCCATGGCTGCTGCGCCTGAGTTTGAACTTATCCATGGCAAAATAACGATTCTTAACTTTTATGTGTCGCATTTTCGCCCACTCTCCTTACTAACTTTATCCGCGACAGCCAAAGTCTCGAAAAAATTTCGTAGCTTTGTAATCTATACTGCGCTTGCGCTGACAAAGACCAATCTATGTAAGTAATAACTTATGTACATCATATTAAGGAACTTCCTTGTGGTCGCAAAAGGGTATGGTCGCCCGTCAGCCCTACTTGGAAAGCACTTTTATTCCAGACAATGCGCTACACACTTCAAAAAGGGTTTAAATCGACTAATGGTCAAATCGAAATACTTGATTCTGACTCACTTTGCTATCTTGTAAAAAATAACAGCAAGGGCGTTACTGGTGTCCGCACAATTTCGCGATTGCTATTAGACGAATATGTAGACTATTTTGAAAAACACCCTTATAATTCTGCAGCCCAAGCGAGAGAGGACTTATCTGGCAAAACCGACATTGATAAATTTGAATACGGCTATACCTCTACTCTGACAACAATGGCTAAAATGGTTTTAGGAGAACAACTGAGTGCAACAGACAAAACCATAGCTGCGACCGTTAACAATCACTCATTACCCGTGGATGAGCCACTGCAAGTAATATATTATGGGGCTCCAGGTACAGGTAAGTCATTCACCATTGATGATAAGACCGACGATGTAAACTCGGTACGCACAACGTTTCACCCTGACAGTGACTATGCGTCGTTTGTTGGCGCTTATAAACCTACTATGGAGAACGTGCCGATTAACTCTATTTACGGAGAGTCCGTTCAGTTTGCCGCCGGCAAGAACGGACACCCCGGCACTGAGAAGAAAATCGTCTATAAATATGTGCCACAGGCTTTCCTGAAAGCATACGTGGCAGCATGGAGTAATCTTGATCGACCTTATTTCCTCATTATTGAAGAGATAAACCGAGGCAACTGTGCTCAAATTTTTGGCGACCTTTTCCAACTGCTCGACCGCAACAATGCGGGCAGTTCGTCATACGCCATTCATGCAGACGAAGACATATCGCAATTCCTAAGTGGTGACAACAAAGGCTTTGCCTCCCTTTCTGACGACCAGAAAGAAGCTATCCGTGCTTTTGTTTTGCTCAAAGATAACGGCAAAACCCAGGCTGTCGGTCAAGACATTCTCAACGGCAAACTTCTACTCCTGCCTCCCAATCTCTATATTTGGGCGACGATGAACACAAGCGACCAGTCGCTTTTCCCCATCGACTCTGCTTTCAAACGTCGCTGGAACTGGAAGTATATGCCTATCGAGTACCACCCACTCGACAAGAAAACGCAGCAGCCGATTGACTGGAAATTCCAAATTGGAGACAACATCTATTCATGGGGGCAGTTCCTTGGCAAAATCAACCCCGAAATCTATGCGCTTACAGAATCCTCAGACAAGCAGATGGGATATTTCTTTGCCAAGGCTGATAATGCCACCGGTATTATTTCGGAAGACGTATTCCTGAACAAAGTGCTATTCTATCTCTGGACAGACGTATTCAAGGACTTTGATGTTTCGAGCGAGCTTTTCAAGAATAAGGATAAAAAACGCTCATTCATTTTTACTGACTTCTTCGATAAAGACCAACCACACGCGCTTGCCAACTTAATAGCCAACTTCAAACTCGATATTGTAGATGTTGACATTAACTCAATTGAGGACGAAGATTCTTCAGAAGGAGAAGCCTTGGAAAATAGTAAAAGTCAGCGTGATTTATCTCGCTACTCCATAAATGGTGAGGGTAAGAATAACAAGCGTCAGACCGTACTGCGCTCACTGCGAAAGTACGTTGAAGCCAACCCCTTGCTTACCGCCGCCGAAGTAATCGACAAATGGAATAAGGTGAATCCTCAACTCCCCTATTTCATTCTTTCTGCATCAGATTATGAAGCTCGAATTGCGGACTTACCCAACCAACGCGACCGTTTTTGGTCTGTTACAACCGGAGATGGAGAGAAGGTTTATATCACAAATCAGTGGAATGCAAACCGCATCAATGAGTTTATGCGTCTGGTCAACAGTTCTGACCTTGGCTTAAATATAGAAAAGTGCCAGAATGAAACTACTGATTGAGGAATACCAGTATGATGTGTCTGATGTAGCAGATGTTCTTGACGGGCTTTTCACTCTTCAAGACGTTGAGCAACGTGTATCGGTCAACTACGTTGGGTATTATTACAATCCACACCCCAAAGTCCGTGACGTCGTTTTCATTCTACCTAAAGTTCTTATTGACGAACATGGGAAGGTATTCGGTGAATATGAGCCTAAAGACCTTATACATCTTGACGAAGCAAAGATTGACGAGAGACACCGAAAGTTTCTCTATGAATTTGCCGTATGGATTCACCGAGCAATCGTTGTCTACAACGACTCGCACGATAAGAACGAAATCGTTCTCCATCGCCAAATTCAAGACGAGGGAAAAGGATCACACAAGAAAAAAAGTAACACACTTCTTGATGTTATCCTGTCGTTAATCCGCTTCAACAAGGAAAACCAGCAGTTCTTCACTTTTATACTTAAGAACCTGCACTCCGGCTTTAACAAGATAAACTGGGGCAAGACCATTGCCAGAACTACCGCCTTTGTTCAAGACAGCAGCCCAACGTACCTTAACCCTGTCAATAAAAAGCGTCAGGTAAATTTTGACGAAGAACTCATAGTAATCTTCTTCTCAATTCTGCAATACATCTCCGATACCTACGGCTTCCGCACCAATATCAATTTCGGGTTCAAGCTAATTACAGGAGCAAAGTTCAGGAAATACATTGACGGCTTCGGGCGTACACGCTTACGTCAGATAAAATACAAGTATTTCTCTGACACCGCCGTCAAGCTATGGGATTTATGTTATGCCTTCTTCGATAAGGCATACAAAATCCGTGTCAATACATCGCAAAGCGAATACCTACTCGTGAAATCCTTCCACATCGTATTTGAGGCGATGATTGACGAACTTATCGGAGACACCAATATACCGCGTGGATTGAAAGAACAGGACGACGGTAAGCTCGTTGACCATTTCTATACCTACGACGGACTGCTCATTAACAACAAAGCCGATGATGATATTTACTACATCGGTGACTCTAAATATTATAAAATCGGCAACTCGCTCGGCAAGGAATCCATCTATAAACAACGAACTTACGCACGTAATGTTATCCAATGGAATCTTGATATATGGCTCAATGGCAAGCCAAACATGGCTGACACGTTTGAGCGCATACAGCTATTTGATGAAGTTACCGAGGGCTACAATATAATCCCCAATTTCTTCATCTCTGCCTCCATTGACAAGAAAACCTTGTCATACGAAGATTATACCGAACCGCATCCCAATCAGCCGCCTGTCAGCCGTCAGTTCAAAAACCGACTCTATGACCGTGACACGTTGCTGCTCTCACATTACGACGTAAATTTCCTCTTTGTGCTTGCGCTTTATGCCCGAAATAATGCCGGTGCAAAAGCCGCATGGCGGCACAGCGTCCGCGACAAGTTCCGTCGCGCCGTGCAAGATATGCTCAAAGAAAAATTTGAGTTCTATGCCCTCGCAGCCCATCCCGATGTCGATGCCTCGGCATACTTCAAGGCTCACTTCCAAGAAACCCTCGGCAAGACATTCCGGCCATACGAGAATCAGAATCTTTTCTCGCTTGCGCTCGACAGATCATATCCCGAAGAAAACGCCCGACTGCGTGCCACTCTTGGCGAGAACTTCTATGTAGTCCCCGTTAATCTCGGCGAAGACCCCTCGAATAACCTTGCTGTTGAACAAGCCGCCAAAGACTCCATCGACAGTCCCGACGGCATGGGCAAATTCCTTTTTGCAAATATCAAGAAACATAAAATTAACATCAATGGCGAAAAGTGTCATACTAAAGAATATATTGCGTTCGTAAACCATAATGCTACATTTTATCCTATGAAATATATGCCCTCAGGAGATATTTCGACAATTAAATTTTTTGTTCCTATGTTTGATGGCGGCATATCTGGTTATTACGAAATCACCGGTTTATCCTTTGGTTCGAGATATGATGAAGTCAAAGACAAAACCGGAAACATCGTAACAGTTCAAATGCCATGCCTTAATATAAAACTTGGGAAATATACATCCTTAGGTGACCACGTGGCAGAAGTATCCAACTTCACTGCATGGAATGGACAAATACATTCTTATTCTACCGTAAACAAACTTTATAACTGATTACGCGTTATGTCTTGTCACAAAAGTATACATCAAGAAATCTAATTTAGACAAGAAACTAACTATTTTTATAAAATCTCAAAATAAGTATCTTAACGTAAAAACAGATGAAAGCATTGACATATACTGAGCCGGGGCGGTTTGCGCTGATTGAGAAACAGAAGCCGGAGATTATCAACCCGAAGGATGCTGTGGTGAGGGTTACTCTTTCAAGCATCTGCTCGTCGGATCTTCATATTCTGCATGGGGCTGTGCCTCAGGCGGAGACAGGCATTACCGTTGGTCATGAACTGGTGGGAGTCGTTGAAGCTGTCGGAGCGGAAGTCGCCAAGGTCAAGCCGGGCGACAGGGTTGCCGTGAATGTCGAGACGTTCTGCGGCGAGTGTTTCTACTGCAAACGGGGCTACGTGAACAACTGCATTTCAGGCGGCTGGATGTTGGGCTGCCGCATCGACGGCGGTCAGGCGGAATACATCCGCGTACCCTACGCCGATAATGGTCTGACGCCGATTCCTGATAAAGTGAGCGACGAACAAGCCCTCTTTGTCGGCGACATCCTCGCCACGGGTTATTGGGCCGCCAAGATTTCTGAAATATCAGAGGAAGATGCGGTGCTGATTATCGGTGCCGGACCGACAGGGTTATGCACGCTGGAATGTGTGCAGCTGTATCAGCCACATAAGATAGTCGTTTGCGAGTCTGACAAGAGCCGCCGGCATTTCGTGCGCCAGCATTATCCAAATATCAAGGTAATAGAGCCGACAAAATGCCTTGATTTTCTCAAATCGATTACTGATGGTCGTGGTGCCGACCGTGTCATTGAGGTTGCCGGAAGCAAGGATACCTTTGAAATGGCATGGCGTTGTGCCCGACCGAATGCCATCGTCACGATTGTCGCTCTCTATGAGAAGGAGCAGATATTGCCTTTGCCGTGGATGTATGGCAAGAACCTGACGTTCAAGACCGGCGGCGTCGATGCCTGCGACTGCGACAAAATAATGCAGCTTATTTCCGAAGGCAAGATTGATACCACCCATCTGATAACCCATCGCTACCCTCTCAGCCGCATTCAGGAAGCCTACGATTTGTTCGCCATGCGAGCTAACGGCGTAATAAAAACCGCCATCTATCCCGATTGAAGAGCATAGCCCTGACACGACAGATTGAACTGTTGACATTGACAGTAGACCAGCCATGAGCGATGAGATGAGTACTCACAAGTTGCTCACCTATTGCGCATTTCATTTGATTTCCATACTTATTATTGATTTTATGGTATTTGATTGTTTTTTCAATTAAATTCGATGCCGAGGATTTCGTTGGCATGATATTTCCATATTTCTTGGTCGAAATTGGGGGTATATTTAGCCATCACAATGCGGTCTTTCTCTGCAACACCGTCAGAACGACAAGGCTGAAAACGATAGCACAGCTCCGCAATTTTATGCGGTACATCGTTCCAGTCAAGCTGGTAGAACACAGTCCCAACGCGTGTCATTGATTTGCACATTTCCGGCGTGATGCAATGATTGTCAAGAACGAATGCATATTCAGCTTTACAATCTTTATTGTTCTCGCCGAGTGTCCCAAGTGCAAATATCCCATATTTATATTCCCCTTGCAGGTCGAGAACGTCGCCGGTATAGATCCTATCGCCATTTGAATCACGATATGGTGTAGCGATTCCAGCGAATATTACGCGGTGACAATAGCCGCGACCTTTACATTCATCGCCAAAGTAGCCTTCAACGACATCCTGATTATGGTCTTCGGCAAATTCTTTATCGCGCGTCCACACATATAGGTAATCGCCAAAGAAAAAGAAATCGCCGAAGCTGGCATATCCAAACCGGCCGCGATCTATAACATAGCGGATTTTGATATCCGGTTTTGGTGCCGAAACAATCCTTGCGCCAATCACATACTTATATTCTTTGCAAAGACGCTTCAGGTCTTCTTCTGTGATTGCTTCAGGTATCTCTACTTTAGGCTTCCCGGGAATAATATCAGTACAAAAAGTATCAAGCACTTCGTCTTCGTACAGTATTAATAACCATTCTTTAGGCAAGCATACGTTTGGAGTATCTTTGACATCTTTGAATAGTGGTGCTATTTCCATATCAGTGAAGCCTGCTATTCCGCAACCGATACGCGTAACGAGAAAACGGTTGTCGGGATGATTCTTGACATACTCCACAAAATCATCCACATAAGGCTTTATATCCTTGACTCCACCTTGCATTGTAGGGATAGCATAGCATTTGCCTGTCGCACCGGCCCCAACGCCCCATTCAGCCCCGAAACGGTCATATGCCATGCGTGCAGCCCCACCATGATGCCACCCTTCCAAGTTGCTGCCAAATACAAAAACTTCACACATTGACAGCTCGGTGATTTTTTCCGGTGTTATTCTTCCTGCCATATTATTCTTCGCTATAGTTATAACTCATTTTATTTACAATCTCGCGGAACTTGTCCCTGAACCATTTGGGCGTAAGCACAACGACATCTTCGCCATATCTCAGAAGTTCCTGGATAAGATCGTAATTGGGCTGAGCAAAAATACTGAATTTTGCGCCATTAGCTCCGGTTTCATATTCCTGTTGCGTGGGATGTAGAGGAAGCGAGCGGATATAATCTTGCTGCCCGTTGACTGCATATATCTTGATAGTTTGAGGCGGGCAGTTATCATCAACGATTATGCCGATTGTATTCTCAAAATATTTCTCCGCATCAAACGAGTCCGGCATTAAGAATGTCTTGTCTGTCTGCTTAATGTCTTTGATTCGGTCAAGTGCGAAAGTCCGCATCACATCGCGGTCTGTTATCCTACCTAAAAGATACCATCGCTGCTTGTATATCTTCAGGCAGTATGGCTCAACCTCATAAGGTTTAGGTGCTTCCATCCTGAAACTTTGATATGACAGACTGAGGACTTTGCTATCACGCATTGCTTCTACTATAGGCATGAGGTATTGTTGACCGCCCGGTACCGACTCAAGCAGAATACGATGTTGAAAACCATGGCACTCTGACAAGACATTGTTGACTGCAAAAGAATTAAGTAACCATTCTATAGCACCATCCTGTTTCAAAGTATCTCTATGGGCTATATGATATGTCTTTTCACCATGTCGGTCACAGACAATATCAAAGTCAAATAAATCTTTGATAGCTACTTTATGTCGGTGGAAAGTACGTTCGGGTATTTCATCCTCCTTGCCGTCGTTGAGGCGCGACCTACTCCAGCAACGATTTATCTCGTCGCGAGTTATGCCGTCATTTCTGTAAATGAGGTCGACGAGCCAGATATATCGTCTAAATAATTCACTTTGCTTCATAGCCAATTAATTTTTCTTATCGCAAAGTTAAGACGACAAACTAACAAAACGCGGCAGCTTATAATTTTTTCCTTAAATACTATATGGCATATAATCCTTCTTTTAACGAATTATACCCCAAAACAGCCAAAAACTGATAGATATAATGAAACAGTTTCCAACAGGAAAGATGATTACGCCGAACATTCTGCGGGTCGGGGTATTGCATCAAGTGTCGTGGCGATACAGGAGGTGAAGCGACAAGGGAGAGTCGGCAGGGAGTTTCGGGTGAGCAAATTCGCCCGCCTTTTCCATCCCTATCTTCTGCATGACTCGCTCAGAGGGCACATTTACCTTAGCGGTAAATGAATAGACACGGTCTATTCCAAGCTCTTTTGCATGGCTCAACACTTCTGTTGCCGCTTCAGTCGCATAGCCCCGATTATGATAATCGGCGGCAAGACGCCACCCTATCTCAACCCCGGGCGTGAAATCAGCGTCAAAACCAATTTCATGAAACCCGACATAACCGATAAATTTGCCGGTCACCTTTTCCTCAACAGCATATAGCCCCCACCCTTTGCGGAGAAACTCATCTTTTATGCGCTCAAAAAACTGCCGGGTCTCGGCGATGGTCAATGTCGCAGGGAAATAACGCATCACGCGTTCATCACAATTCATCGCGGCAAAAATGGGTAAATCATCCTCCCTCCATCCGCGCAATATCAATCGTTCTGTCTCAAAATATGTCATATCCTGATTTTTAATATGACAAAATTAGCGATTATTCCGGTATTTTTTAATCCGGTGATGATAATTAGCGCAGAGGAGGGAGCAATCAACCCAGCAATCAACCCTACTTCGTATATTCAGCCGGCAGGATAGGCATAGCACCCTTCTGCGTGCATACGTAAGCCGACACCTTCACTGCAAGCGCATGGGCTTCACTGACCGGCTTTCCCTTCAAGATACTGGCAATGAACGCTGCCGTAAAGGAATCGCCGGCACCTACCGTATCGGCAACCTCCACCTTCGGAGTCGGCTGGAACGATACATTTCCGGGCGTAAACACGTAACTGCCGTTAATACCACAAGTCAATATCAGCATCTTGAGATTATACTTGCCGAGCAATATCCAGCATTTATCCTGAAGGTCAATGCCGGGATAGCCAAACATGCGGCTTACCGTCACAAGTTCTTCATCATTTATTTTCAATATATTACATCTTGACATTGAGTTGCAGAGAATCTCCTTGTTATAGAATCCTTGACGCAGATTGACGTCAAACACCACCAGATTGTAGTCGCTCTCAGGCATCGCATCAAGAAAGCGGTTGATGGTATTGCGCGACACGACGTTTCTCTGGGCGAGCGAACCGAAGCACACAGCCTTGGTCTTGGAGGCAAGCGACTCCAGGCGTGCGGTATACGGTATATTGTCCCACGCCACATTTTCCTTTATTTCATATTGAGGGATACCTGCCTGATCAATTTCCACCTGTACGGTACCGGTAGGATAAGGCACCTTTTCTATAAGATGGTTAAGTCCCTTTGATGCAAAATTCTCAAGGATTTCATAACCGAGCGCATCATCACCGACTGCACTCACAACAGAGCTTGGAAGCCCGAATTGTGATACATGGTATGCGAAATTAGCGGGCGCGCCACCCAGTTTTTTACCTTCGGGGAGTACATCCCAGAGGGCTTCTCCCATTCCTATTACTAAGTCATTCATGATTAAGGCTATTTATTTGGAAGTTTTAATATTCAGAGTATAATACAATAGATAAATTACACCGGCAGCCATTACGGCAACAGCTCCTGCCTGACCTGTCGCATCGGCGGCATAACCCATCGCGAGAGGGAAAATCGTACCGCCAAACAATCCCATAATCATCAGACCGGACACCTCATTTTTCTGAGCCGGTGAAGCCATGAGTGCCTGCGAGAATACAATTGGGAAAATATTGGAGTTGCCGAAACCTATAAGCCCGAGAGCCACATAGATAGCGGTGAGGGTGTCACATACAAACAGCATTCCCATAGCCACGAGCATCATTACCACACTGATGCCGAAGAAAATCTTAGGCGACATCAAGCGGAGTATGAACGCTCCGAGGAAACATCCTGCCGTACGGAATATAAAATACACACTGGTGGCAAATCCGGCTTCCTCAAGCGGCAACCCCAGACGCTCCATTATGATTTTGGGCGCAGTGGTGTTGGTGCCGACATCAATTCCTACATGACACATTATGCCCAGGAAGCAGAGCAGTATAAACGGGCTCCCGAGAAGCTTGACACACTCCTTTATGCCCGAAGCCTTGTCGGGGCGTTCCTCATCAATTGGAGTAGCTGCGAGCGCCGAGATGGATAGCAGGCTCACGATTGCATAGATTACAAACAGTGCTCTCCAGCCGAGACCGAATGTAGGAAGATAGGTAGTGGCTCCCCATGCCGCAAGTATCGGGGCAAGGAATGACGCGATAGCCTTGACAAACTGACCGAAAGTAAGTGTCGACGCAAGCTTGTCGCTGCTGATAAGATTAGTCACGAGGGGGTTGAGCGAAGTCTGCATCATGGCGTTGCCGATGCCGAGTAGAGAAAATGACAGGAGCATGGCAATATAGCTGTCTCCGGCAATAGGGATAATAAGCGATATTGCTGTTACCACAAGGCTTATCAATACCGTCTTTTTGCGACCGATACGGTTCATGAGCATTCCGGTGGGCACAGAAAAGATAAGAAACCAGAAGAACACCAGCGAAGGGAAGAGATTTGCCTGAGAGTCAGTGAGACCCAGGTCTTTCTGTACATAGTTGGATGCGGTGCCTACAAGGTCGACAAACCCCATTGCGAAAAAGCACAGCATTACAGGCGCTATCTGCATAAGAGAGCTCTTTCTGTCATTTGCCAAAGATTGTGACATTTCCATATTTCGGATAATTTATTGAGCGTTAATATTATAAATTTTAAGATTGGATACACGCGCCTTTCCTCCGTTTGCCTTAACCGACATATAAGAATAAGGAGAGTTGGGGAACACGATATTTGTCATCACAAACCTGCCATCTTTTTCAAACACCTCGATGCTTGAGCGGTCGACAAATATACGGAGCGAGAGGGTCTTACCGTCATTATAGGTGGGAGCCACTGTTATAGCAGGGAAATCCTGACTGAAATCCACGATGCCGCTCTCTTTACGGTCAAAGCTGAGTCGAGAAGTTGCGGGGTCATAAGTCAATACCACTTTTTCTCCGGCATTATTAGCCAGTTCCAAAGTCACTGAATCTGATTTGAGCGGGTCGATATTCATGGTAATCTCGCAAATATCGGGTATGGCATATCTCCTACCCTTTGTATCGACATTAACTTTTGATACCGACTTAAACACACTTCCACGAACAGCTTCAAGCTCTGGAGAAGGTGCCGATGATGCGTAAATCTGACCATCGCTGTTTTTAAACAACCCCAATTCTCGCGGCAGTGTATTGGCGCTACGGTATTGCATCGTAGGCACTTCGGGAGCATATTGCCAGTTGCTCATCCAGCCGATTACAGTGCGTCGCCCACCGGGAGCATCGCTAAAGCTCACTGTCGCATAGTGATCCTTGCCATAGTCAAGCCATTTGGTCGGCACTTTGCCTTCGGCATCAAGGTCGGGAGTAAATGTCTTGCCGTCAAAATCGCCCACGAAATACTGGGTCGCACTTCCGCCAAACGGACCGCCCGGATTAAGATTGCTGAGCAATACCCATTTCTTTTCATCACTGCCGGCTACAGGCAGTTCAAACAGGTCGGGACACTCCCATACCCCGTCCTGAGCGCCAAGACCTTTTCCGAAGGCACTCTGAAGAGTCCACTTCTTCATGTCGGGGGAAGTGAATATGAGCATCTCATGATCGAGGGCATGGGCAAGCACCAATATCCATTCCTTGGTATCCTGATTCCAGAACATGTTAGGGTCACGCGCCTCGCTTTCAAGAGTAAGCACCGGATTTCCGGCATATATATTGAACGACGCACCATTGTCGTTGCTCCAGGCAAGACTCTGAATCTGGCTTGCGCCGGCAGAGGTGTACATTGCCACCACTGCATCCTTTCCAAATCCTGCACTGTTTTCACTATCAATGGCAGAGCTTCCGCTAAACACAGTGCCAAGCCCGTCAGGCTCAATCGCGGCATCGTGGTGAGTCCAGTTTACAAGGTCGGTCGATGAGGAGTGACCCCATGTCATGTTCTGCCATTTTGAGCCGAAAGGATTCCATTGATAATACAAGTGCCACACACCATCCTTATAAAACATGCCGTTGGGGTCATTCATCCACCCGTATAGCGGGGTATGATGAAATGCCGGACGGTATTTCTCTCGGTTTTCGGTATTAAACGTATCGGAAACACAGAAGTTACCCCAGCATGCATCTTCTTTCGCCTCGCGCACCGTTGCGCGGCTCTGGGAAGTAACAACATTAAGAAGCACATTCTTACCCTTGTATTTCTCGATATCAAACGGCACTGTGTAATCTACCTTTGACTTGGCGAGACGCACATTGAGTGTACGGTCAAGCTTTCCGTCAACCAGTACATTGACAGTCGCCTCGTCATTGGATTCCTGCACGGGCAATATCAGATACTTGCCGTCGGCGGTGACCCTTACAAGGGTGTTATTGGTGCCGAGATGTTCGATTTCAACGCCATTTCCGGCGGTCGACAGCTGGCTGCCAGCAAAAACGGTTGCGGCTGTCAGCAGCGTCTTGGTTATGTCGGATATTCTTTTCATATTATAACGTGTTATTGTTTTGTTGTTTTGTTTGACAATGCAAATCTAATAACTATCGTAAATACTCACTATTAAAATTAGAGCATTAGGTTGCACAAATGTTGCATTGACCTGATTTTACAAGCAAAGGCTCTGTTTTTCATAAGATTATCACTATATTTGCAATCACATAATAATAACTGATTGAATTGAAAGCACTAATCTCATGAAAAAGATTCACATACTTGCGCTCATGATTTTGTCACTGTTCATGCTCACCGGCTGCCATGAAAACAAGCAATACCGTATCGGGGTGTCGCAATGCAGCCAGGATGACTGGCGCGCCAAGATGAACGACGAGATAAACCGTGAGATAATGTTTCATCCCGAAGCTGTAGTAGAGATACGCTCAGGCGATGACAACAACGACAAGCAGATTGCCGACATACGCTATTTCATGGATAATGATTTCGACATAATAATAGCCGCACCCAACGAAGCCGACGCGCTTACTCCGGTAATAAAAGAAGCATATGAATCGGGAATCCCCGTCGTGATTTTCGACCGCAACATCAACGGCAACACATATACCGCCTATCAGGGAGTGGACAATGCAGGCATAGGCAAGGCGGCGGCACACTACGCGCGACACCTTGTAGGACATGGAGGAAAAGTGCTTGAAATATCGGGGCTTATGGCTTCCACTCCGGCAACAGAGCGCCATGATGGCTTCATGGAAGGTGCAGAAGCAGAAGGGCTGACAATACTTGCCTCGGCTCATGGCAACTGGAATTACGAAGATGCGTCAGTCGTAACTGACTCACTGCTTGCAATATATAAGAAAGATGTAGATTTAATCTATGCCCATAACGACCGTATGGCTGTCGCCGCCTCCGAAGCTGCCAGCCGCCAAGGGCTGGATATTAAGATAATAGGTATAGATGCCGCGCCCGAAATAGGCATAAAGGCGGTAGCTGACAGCGTTATCGACGCGACTTTCCTGTATCCGACCGAGGGACACCGGCTGATACGCACAGCCCTGGCGATACTAAAAGGAGAGCCTTACGACACAATCACCAAGCTCCCCATCGCATCACCTGTAGACCTGTCAAATGCCGACATACTTTTACTTCAGAACGAGTCGCTTAAAGAAGAAACCGATAAGATTAAAGTACTCAAAAGTCAGGTCGATGACTTCTGGAGCAGGCACTCGGCTCAGACCTCATTGTTTTATGCCGCCATTGCCATACTGATACTACTTGTCGGTGTACTTTTCCTTGTACTCCGCACCTTTTGGCAGCGACAGCGTCACCAGAGGCAGCTGATGGAACAGAACCGCCTGCTGGAAGAACAGCGCGACGCGCAAAAAGCGCTGAACGAGCAACTACACGCTGCCACACAGTCCAAACTGGTGTTTTTCACCAATGTATCTCACGACCTCCGCACTCCTCTCACCTTGATATCGGAACCGGTCGAGCAACTGGTCGATGCCGACAATCTCACTCCACAGCAGCATGTGTTGATGAAGATAGCAAATAAGAATGTGAAGATATTGCGAAGACTTATCAATCAGATTCTTGACTTCAGAAAATATGAAAACGGCAAGCTCGACCTCAACCTCTCCGAAGTCAGATTCGGCACAATGGTGCTCGACTGGACTGAGGCATTCCACGCAATAGCACGCAAGCGAGACATAAAACTGTCGGTCGACATCGACCTGCCCGACGACTTTTCTCTTGCATTAGACCCGGAAAAGATTGAGCGGGTGTTTTTCAATCTTATGTCAAATGCATTTAAATACACGCCCGACAATGGCAAAATCAGATTTTCAGCCACCAGCCATGACAATAACCTGATATTCTCTGTCGAAGACACCGGAAAGGGCATAGCCGTCGAGGATTTAAGCAACATCTTTGACCGGTTCTATCAGGTTGACAAGATACACCCCAACGGCTCAGGCATAGGACTTTCGCTCGCAAAAGCCTTTGTAGAGCTTCACGGCGGGGAGATTGCAGTTGAAAGCCGATTGGGCACAGGCTCAAAATTCACCGTCACTATTCCTGTCAAGCATGTAGACGACTCCGCGTGTCAGCCGACATCTAAACTCATCACCAACAACGATGTAGAGGTGGAACTCGGTGACATCACTGCCGAGCAGCCGGCGGCCGGCAGTGACAAGCCCCTGCTCCTTATCATCGATGACAACGAAGATATACGACGCATGGTAGGCGAGTTGCTTAAAGACGATTATACAATCATTTTTGCATCAAACGGAAAAGACGGGGTAAGGCTCGCGGTAAAATATGTGCCCGACCTTATAATCTGCGACGTGATGATGCCGGTCATGGACGGACTGGAATGTTGCCGCCGCATAAAGGAAGAAGTGTCAACTTCCCATATACCTGTACTGCTGCTGACAGCGTGTTCGATGGACGAACAGCGCGCCCAGGGATACGAAAGCGGAGCCGACGGATATGTAGCCAAACCATTTAGCACCACTGTGCTTAAATCACGATGTCGCAACCTCATAGACAACCGCAAAAGGATAAAAGACCTGTGGACTTCAAACAGCGTGATGCCGTTGACCCCCACCTCAACCCCTGCCGCTCAAAAGCAGGTAAATCCCGATGTGGAAAATGAATTTTACGCCCGATTCCTTGATATTGTGACAGCTGAGATGGGCAATCCCGACCTCAATGTCGACCAGCTTGCCTCTAAAATGGGACTCGGAAGGTCGCAGTTTTACCGCAAGATTAAGGCACTCACCAATTACTCGCCCGTGGAACTGTTAAAAAATCTCAGGCTAAAACGCTCACGCGACCTGTTGACCACCACACAGAAATCCATAAGCGAGATAGCCTATGAAGTAGGATTTTCCACGCCTGCATATTTCACCCGCTGCTATAAAGAGTCATATGGGGAAACCCCCTCGGAGCTTCGCGAACGGGTATCGGGCAAATAATCCATACCATACTTTATCAATAGCCGTGGCACGTAATCAGTTGATTGGGATGACGTGCAATAGCCATCACATCCTACAAATTTCAGTCACAAAATATAAAAAATGTAGCATAGTCTATTAAAATTAACGCATTGACCGATTTTTAATACCCTGTGCGACATCTGTCATATCCCTATTATTTCATTATCAATAATTTTGTGACAGAAACAATTTAACCAATCATAATAAGCATGAAAAAATCCATCATTTACGCGTTATTCCTGCTATTGGCGGAGATTGGCGCACAAGCACAAAACATCACGGTGCATGGTACAGTTATTTCCAAGACTGACGATGAACCACTGATTGGTGCATCGGTATTTTCGGAAACAAAGAATGCCGGTACATCCACCGACTTCGACGGCAATTTTGTCATTTCCGTCCCGGAGGGGTCAAAACTCACGGTTACATATGTAGGATACCTCCCTGCAATTGTCACAGCCAAACCAGAAGTCACCGTCTATCTTACTGAAGACAGCGAGATGCTTGACGAGGTAGTGGTGGTAGGCTATTCGGCTGAAAAGAAATCTGACCTGACAGGATCGGTATCGGTGGTTAAGATGAAAGATGTCGCCGACACACCCACAGGAAATGTAATCCAGTCTCTTCAGGGACGCGTAGCTGGCATGAACATCACCACCGACGGCACGCCGGGCGGACTTAGCACCGGAACTTCCATACGTGGCGCATCCTCTTTCCGTGGCGAGGCAAACGGTCCGCTCTATGTAATCGACGGTGTGATGACCCGAGAAAATCCCGGTACGATATTAAACAGCAATGATGTCGAGTCAATCCAGGTACTAAAGGATGCTGCTTCAGCCTCAATCTACGGAGCCCAGGCGGCAAACGGTGTAATCATTATCACTACTAAACGCGCCAAAAAGGGCGAAAGCCGTGTCACCTTTGACGCCACCCTTACCCTACAGACCTACAAAAGCGGTCTTGACATGCTCAATGCCGACCAATGGGGAGAAGTGTACTGGTCGGCATACAAATATACCTATGGAGCCACTCCCAACTCTGAACTTTATGGCTCAGGAACCACCCCCAAGCTTCAACCCTATACCAACCTTAACGGAGCAATCGTAAATCCGCAGAACACTGACTGGGAAGACGAAATTCACCGCACTGCATTGATGCAGACCTATAGCATCGGTCTTTCAAGAGGCGATGAAAACGGGTCCTCATCACTGTCGCTCAGCTGGCTTGACCACGACGGCATAATAAAAGGCTCCGACTTCCAGAAAGCTAATGCACGATTTAGCTCCGACTATGGATATCTAAATAATCGTCTACGCGCTGGCGGTAATGTCACAGTCAACTGGTGGCGACAGCATAATGCTCCCGGCGGAATCGAGGAAAACGCCATCAAGATGCACCCCGCACGCACTGTCTATGACTCGGAAGGAATCTACAATGACCAGGTGGCTTTCGGTCTTAACGACACCCCCAATCTTATGCGTCAGATTGAAGAGGAAAGCAACAATACCCACGAATATTGGCGAGTGTTTGGTAACGCCTACCTCTCAATCGAACCGATAAAAAATCTTATCATCAAGACCAACTTCGGTATTAACTATCACAACGGCAACGACAAGGTGTTTACTCCGGCAAATCTGCGCGACAAGACCAACAATCTCTACCAGTATTCGAGCAAGACTGTTGACTGGGTATGGACCAACACCGCACAATACAATATCGACTTTGGCAAAAACTCGCTAATGGCGCTCCTCGGTATCGAATCAAAGCGCAACCATTTCGAGGATATGTTTGGCGAAGGTAAAGGGCTCGAAATCGAGGACCCCAACTACCTCTACCTCGGCAATACCACTTACAACAAGAATACAGGCTCCGGAGCATCCAACTACTCCATGTTTTCCGTATTCGGTAAAATCAATTATGCCTGGGACAACAAATACCTCATATCGTTCACTCTCCGCCGCGATGCCTCGTCACGCCTCTCTACCCAGCACAATTACGATTGGTTTCCCTCAGTATCGGCAGGCTGGCGTATATCACAGGAAAACTTCATGGCTGCTACCCGTTCATGGCTCTATGACCTGAAGATACGTGGCGCATATGGCGTAAACGGCAACGACATCATCGCTAACGATGCGTTTTACGCAAAATATGCCATGGACCTTGACAGGGCTGCATATGCCATCAACGGAGGAAACACACTCTCTCCCGGTGCGCTCCGCTCTCGTAGCACCAACCCTGACCTGACCTGGGAAAAGACTTATCAGACCAATGTAGGTTTTGACGCGTCATTCCTCAACAACCAACTGTCTCTTTCATTTGACTACTTCCACAAAAAGACCAACGACATGCTTGTAGAGAAGCCATATATAGCCACTATCGGTGAAGGTGGATATTGCTGGTACAACGGCGGCTCGATGGTCAACAAGGGAGTGGAAATAACAGCCGAATGGCGTCAGTCAATCAACCGCAATTTCAGCTATAGCATCGGGCTTAACGTCACGGTAATGAAAAATAAGGTAACCGACCTTATGGACGATATTTATTACACCTGGGGAGGTGGCAACGGTATCGACAAGAGTGCGGTTGGTCAACCACTTGGCTCATGGCTCGGATACAAGACCGACGGCATATTCCGTACACAGGAAGAAGTAGACGCATACATGGATAAATATCAGGTAAGCCTTGGCAACCCGGCGGTAGGACGCATACGCTACGTTGACACCAATGGCGACGGCGAAATCAACGACCGTGACCGCACATGGCTCGGCACTGACCTGCCGAAAGCACAATTTGGATTAAACCTCGGTGCCAACTGGAAAGGTTTTGACCTGAGCCTCTTCTTCAACAGCATAATCCGTGACGCATGGAACAATTCAAAGTATTACACCGATTTCTTCCCTCTCTGGGTAGGAAACCACGGCACTCAGCTACTTGATGCAGCAAAGGCTTATGAAAGCTATCTTACAACCGGTTACTACGCGTCAGATGTCCCCGCTCCGTCGGTCGACAACTCCAACAGCGAAAATGAAGGCTCGCAGTATTTTATCGAAGACGGCTCGTTCATACGCCTGAAGACCCTCTCGCTTGGATATACGCTTCCCGAGAAGATACGCACCAAGCTTCACCTAAGCAATGCCCGCGTTTACATCCAAGCTCAAAACTTGTTTACCATAACCGGATACAGCGGCGCCGACCCTGAAGGACTCGGATATCCCTATGCCCTTCCGCGCCAGTACACATTTGGAATTCAGTTTGGTTTCTAACAATCTTAAATCTCGACAAAAATGAAATTAAAGCATATATTTTCAATATCACTCATAGGCTTGACAATCTGCTCCTGTAGTGACGATTTCTTGAGAAATGAACCTCAGGGTCCGCTCTCCGAAGCTAACATGAACGACCCTGAAGCAGTCAACCTGCTCGTGACTGGCGCATACGCCACTTTCGGCTGCCGATATGCCGACTCCAACGACCCGCACCTATTTCCGGTGACCAACTGGAGCTATGGCGAAGTTCGCGCCGACAACGCCTACAAAGGCGGTGGCTCGGAAACCGACCTGTGGGAAATTCATGACATGGAGACTGCTAAGATTCAGCCCAACAACGGCTTTCTTGACGGAAAATGGTTTAATGTATATTGCGGTATCTCACGATGCAACTCGGCAATACGCGCCCTCCGCAAGGTCGATAAAAGCATAATCAAGGAGAAAGACACACGTATCGCGGAGGTACGCGTGATTCGCGACCACTGGTATTTTGACCTTGTTCGCCTCTTCAACCGTATTCCCTACATGGACATCGACCTCCCCGAAAATGAATACACATCGGTGCGCAACGATGAGTTCACACGCGAACAGCATCTAACCCGCATAGCCGACGACCTGATTGATGCAGCCAACGACCTGCCGGAAACCCAACCTGAAATCGGACGCATCAACCGCCGTATCGCCCTCGCTTATGCCGCAAAAGTAAAGCTCTATCTGGCTTATGAGCAGGATCCGCTGACCAATGCTGTGGTAAATATCAACAAGGATGTGCTCCGTGAAGTGGTTGACCTTATCGACGGAATCAGCGGTTATGACCTTCTGGATGATTTCCAGCAGCTCGACATGTTGGAGCATGAGAATGGTCCGGAGTCAGTGTTTGCCATACAGTACTCAAAAAATGACGGTTCAGGCAGCGAGGGACGCATCAACTGGAGCATGCTGCTTAACTCCATGACAGGACCCGGCTGTCCTTGGCAGGGCGATGGATTTTTCCTCCCCTCGCAAGACCTTATTAATGCCTACCAGACCGACGCCAATGGTCTACCGCTCTTCGACTACCAGCAGCGTCCCGATTATGGAACAGTTGTATTTGACCAGTCAGGCGACTATTCGCTCGCCAATGTCAACGGCAATGTCGACCCGCGACTCGACTTCGTGACAGGTCGTCCGACCATACGCTATAAGACCTTTACAGAACGTGCATGCGGTCTGTGGGTACGCAACAGCGATTCCTATGGCTATAACAACACCAAACGGTTCTGGCTCTCCCCCGAGTCTCCTCAGGCAACACAGGGCTGGCCTTGGGGTGCATCGGGTCTTAACTGGCAGATTATCCGCTACGCCGACCTGCTTCTATATAAAGCCGAGGCTCTGATTGAAATAGGCGGTAACGGCATCGAAGAAGCACGTCAGCTTATCAACCGTGTGCGTCAGCGTGCCATGAACAGTGATTATGTGAAAGATTTCAACGACCCCGACAAAGATGCCGCCAACTACAAGATAGGTCTTTATCCTGCTACCGGATGGACCCAAGATTACGCCCGTCAGGCTCTTCGCACCGAGATGCGTCTCGAAAAGGCAATGGAAGGCGAACGCTTCTTCGACCTCGTGCGCTGGGGCATAGCCAAAGAGACCATGAACAATTATTTTGCTGCGGAAAAAGACAACAGGGTATATTATCAGAATGCCACATTTGACGATGGCGAGGAATATTTCCCCGTGCCTGTGGCACAATACAATTTCTCCGGAGGCAAATATGTCCAGAATCCCGGTTACCCTTCATTTTAATACTACTGCCATTTTATAAGTAAAGAAGATTGCAAGGTGTGGAGCGTAAGCATTTGGCTGATAGCTCCACACCTTTCCTTATACAATTTCGTGACTTCATGGCATAATCAGGTGTCATTATGCGGTAGTTTATTGTATCTTTGCAGGAGAAAGTAGTGACACCATGACTGTTATTGATATATCTTCGCTTGACGACAAGAGAGTGGAAGCTTATGCCTCGCTTACGGAAGCACAGCTACGCAACCGCCTCAACCCCGAAATGGGCATATTTATAGCGGAAAGCCCTAAAGTGATTCATGTGGCTCTTGACGCCGGATATGAACCACTGTCGCTATTATGTGAGCGACGCCATATCACGGGCGACGCCGCAACGGTGATAGAGCGCTGCGGCGACATCCCCGTCTATACCGGAAACCGCGAAGTGCTCGCCGACCTTACCGGCTACAAACTCACCCGCGGTGTATTGTGCGCCATGCGCCGCAAGACACCGGCTCCGGTCGAGGAGATATGCCATGGGGCAAGACGCATTGTCGTGATTGACGGCGTTGTCGACACCACCAATATAGGCGCTATATTCCGGTCGGCGGCGGCACTGGGCATCGACGGGGTGCTGCTCACCCCTACCTCATGTGACCCGCTCAACCGTCGTGCGGTAAGAGTGTCAATGGGCTCGGTGTTTCTCGTGCCCTGGACATGGCTTGACAGCCCGGTGCAATCGCTCAACGACTACGGATTCCGCACAGTGGCAATGGCTCTCACCGACAGGTCGGTGTCAATCGACGACCCGGCATTGTGTGCCGAGCCGCGACTTGCGATAATAATGGGAACGGAAGGCGACGGACTCGCCCGAGATGTAATCGACCAAGCCGACTACACCGCGCGCATACCGATGAGCCACAATGTCGACTCGCTCAACGTAGCGGCTGCCGCAGCCGTTGCATTCTGGCAGCTTCGCCCCCGCAATTCACATACTCGGAAGGATGATTGAAGCCCAGTTGGGAAGATTCTCAACATAGCGTTTCACAAGCTCGCCATCGCTCAGTCGGAACAGAAGCCGGGCGGCGGCATCCTCGATTGAGTTGTCGTAGACATAGAGCCGGTCAACTATCGCGGAGAGGATTTTGCAGTTAGCAACGGATTTGTCGTATCGAGATATGATTTTGGGGATAGGCACATCATGACCGCCATCCAATACTCGTTGAGCGACACGCTTCGCATTGATTGTCGGGGATTCAGTAGAAACGAAAAACAGACGGATGAAGAATCCGGCTTCTTTCGCTCTCAGAATGTAATCTACCTTATCAGTAGCCGACATGACAGTCTCAAAGATATGGCTCTTGCGTTCAGCCAGGCACCGTTCTCGCCATTCATTGCAATAGTTGGCGGCTTTTAGAACAGATTCCTGATTGTTCCAGTCACCAAACACATCGCGGGCGACATTATCCGGGTTGATATACTCCGAATCCACCAGCCACTCATGATGCAGAATCTTGGAGGTCACGGAAGTTTTGCCTGACCCATTAGGGCCGGCAATAACAATCAGAACAGGGCGATGATTACTTGTTGCCATTCTTTATTCTGTTTATGGCATCGCCCCATTTTTCTTGTGCCGCCTGCGAGGCAGCCTCAATCCCGGCAGCCACACGCTCGGCTGCACGGCGGGTGCTTTCGCGGGCATCCTCTGCGACCTCACGCATAATCTGAGCCATGCGCTCATCGCCCGGCTCCTCCATCGATGTGAGTCGATAACTATTCATCTGTTCTTCCGACATGGTATAATCTTTTCTTATTCAACGTCAAAGTTACGAAAATAGTCTGAACCGACCTTGTATATATATTTTTTTGACCCAATTAAGTCCCCAAACGAGACAAGTATTCAATGTGAAATGAGCAAACAATAAAAATGGGGTGTAACTCAGTGAGCTACACCCCATTTTATTATCGTCGGTTGTTGAACTTACTTCACTTCCTCGAAGTCGACGTCGGTCACGTGGTCGTCGCCGCCTGCATTAGGAGCGCTGCCTGCGCCGGGGTTGGCACCCTGCTGTGCGCCACCCTGAGCCTGCTGCTGGGCGTTGAGTATATCTTGCTGTGCCTCACCGAAAGCCTTCTGGATTTCTGCAATAGCGGGCTCGATAGCTGCCACATCCTGAGCCTTGTGAGCGTCTTCGAGGCGCTTCAGGGCATTTTCGATAGTAGCTTTCTTGTCGGCAGGAATTGCTGCGCCAAGTTCGTCAAGCTGTTTCTTGGTCTGGAAGATTACGGTGTCTGCCTGATTGAGCTTGTCGATGCGCTGCTTTTCAGCCTCATCGGCGGCAGCATTTGCGGCAGCCTCGTCTTTCATACGCTTAATCTCGGCGTCGGTCAATCCTGATGAAGCCTCGATACGTATGCTCTGCTCCTTACCGGTAGCCTTGTCCTTTGCCGATACATTCAAGATACCGTTGGCATCGATTTCAAATGTAACCTCAATCTGCGGTATGCCACGGGGTGCGGGAGCGATTCCATCGAGGTGGAACTTACCGAGGGTCTTGTCATCCTTAGCAAGAGGACGCTCACCCTGAAGCACGTGGATTTCAACCGAAGGCTGATTGTCGGCAGCAGTTGAGAATACCTCGCTCTTACGGGTAGGAATAGTGGTGTTGGCTTCGATAAGCTTTGTCATCACGCCACCGAGAGTCTCGATACCTACCGACAGGGGCACTACGTCAAGGAGAAGCACATCCTTTACATCGCCTGACAATACACCACCCTGGATAGCTGCACCTACAGCCACAACCTCATCGGGGTTAACACCCTTTGAAGGAGTCTTGCCGAAGAACTTGCTTACGATGTCCTGGATAGCGGGGATACGGGTAGAACCGCCGACGAGGATTACCTCATCAATCTCTTTTGCTGAAAGACCTGCATCTTTCAACGCCTGCTCGCAAGGCTTGATGGTAGCCTGGATAAGCTTGTCGGCAAGCTGCTCAAACTTCGCGCGGGTCAAAGTCTTTACAAGGTGGCGGGGCACACCGTCAACCGGCATGATGTAAGGCAGGTTGATTTCAGTAGTGGTTGAGCTTGAAAGCTCGATTTTTGCCTTTTCGGCAGCTTCCTTAAGACGCTGGAGTGCCATTGAGTCCTTACGGAGGTCAACGCCATATTCCTGCTGGAAGTCATCGGCAAGCCAGTCGATAATCACGTGGTCAAAGTCATCACCGCCAAGGTGAGTGTCACCATTGGTTGACTTCACTTCAAACACGCCGTCGCCAAGTTCAAGGATAGAGATATCAAATGTACCTCCACCAAGGTCAAACACGGCAATCTTCTGGTCTTTGTCGCTCTTGTCAAGACCGTAGGCAAGAGCAGCTGCGGTAGGCTCGTTAACGATACGGCGCACCTTCAAGCCTGCAATCTCACCGGCTTCCTTAGTAGCCTGACGCTGAGAGTCGTTAAAGTAAGCAGGCACGGTGATTACTGCCTCGTCAACAGTCTGTCCGAGGTAATCCTCGGCTGTCTTCTTCATCTTCTGAAGAATCATCGCAGAAATTTCCTGCGGAGTATATTCACGGCCGTCTACAAGCACGCGCACAGTGCCATTGTCGGCTTTTCCGACTTCGTAAGGCACACGCTTTACTTCTTCAGCCACTTCATCATATTTTTCACCCATGAAACGCTTGATTGAATAAATCGTGCCTTCAGGGTTTGTGATAGCCTGACGCTTTGCAGGGTCACCTACCTTACGCTCGCCACCGGCGATAAATGCCACGATAGACGGAGTTGTGTTACGACCTTCGCTGTTAGGGATAACAACAGGGTCATTTCCTTCAAGTACCGAAACGCAGGAGTTGGTAGTTCCCAAGTCAATACCAATAATCTTTCCCATAATTCTTTTCTTTTATTTTGGTTATTTTTAATTTCTTCAATCTAAGCCAAGGCACGTTGTCGCGCTCCGGCATCCACTAAAAAAACAAATCATGTGCCAAAAAGGTTGACCGGCACATAAATTAATCAACAACAATCATTTAATACGCATAAAGGAGGTGACATGACATCTGACACTTTTTCATTTTTCTGACAAAAATTCACTTTTCAGGCAGCTGACAGGCAATGGCTGTCAAACGCTTATTTTATAGCCGGCTTAATCTCGGAGTGAAGAAACCGGCGGAAATAATTGGGCTGAAAACTGACAAAAAAAGTGATTTTCAAGTTTTTGTTTCACAATATTTATTAAATTTGCAACTTAATCCGTGAAGTGGTATGACACTCGATTGTCACACGATTTCGCAGACACAAAAACAGAGCATATTAACCAACTACATAAAAACGAAATAAACATGAATATTTCTCACATCGAACACATCGGTATCGCTGTTCCGTCACTTGACGAGGCAATCCCGTTCTACGAAAAGACATTCGGTATCAAATGCTTCGCTATCGAAGAAGTACCCGACCAGAAAGTGCGCACCGCATTCTTCAAGGTAGGACAGACCAAAATCGAGTTGCTTGAAGGCACCAGCGAAGACAGCGCCATCTCAAAGTATATCGCCAACAACGGTGGTCGCGGCGGCATCCAGCACATGGCATTTGCCATCGAGGACGGCGTGGCAAACGCGCTTGCCGAGGCTGAAGAGAAGGGCTGCCGCCTTATCGACAAGGCTCCCCGTAAAGGCGCTGAAGGACTTAACATCGCATTCCTTCACCCGAAGTCGACTTTCGGCACACTGATTGAACTCTGCGAAGACCCCAACAAGTAATCAACTGATAAAATACTCATTATATAATAGTAACACATGAGCACACAGCTTGAAAAAGTACAGGAGCTTATCGCCTTGCGCGAACAGGCCCGTATAGGTGGTGGCGAAAAAGCCATCCAGAAGCAGCATGACAAAGGCAAGTACACAGCACGCGAGCGTATAGCCCAGCTGCTCGACGAAGGCTCCTTTGAAGAGCTCGATATGTTTGTCCGTCATCGTTGCACCAATTTCGGACAGGAAAAGAAAAGTTATCTTGGCGACGGCGTAGTCACCGGTTACGGTACAATCGACGGTCGCCTTGTCTATGTCTTTGCACAGGATTTCACCGTATTTGGCGGCTCCCTGTCAGAGACCATGGCACTCAAGATATGCAAGGTCATGGATATGGCAATGAAGATGGGCGCACCGGTAATCGGTCTTAACGACTCGGGAGGCGCACGTATCCAGGAAGGTATCAACGCCCTGGCCGGATATGCAGAAATCTTCCAGCGCAACATCATGGCGTCAGGTGTGATCCCCCAGATATCAGGTATCCTCGGTCCCTGTGCCGGCGGTGCTGTCTACTCTCCCGCCCTCACCGACTTCACCATCATGACAAAGGGCATCTCTTACATGTTCCTTACCGGACCGAAGGTTGTCAAGACCGTTACCGGCGAGGATGTAACCCAGGAAGCTCTCGGCGGAGCTGAGGTACACGCATGCAAGAGCGGTGTCGCACACTTTGCCGCCGAAGATGGAGAGGAAGCGCTCAAGATTATCCGCAAACTGTTCAGCTACATTCCGCAGAACAACCTTGAAGAGCCCCCGTTGGTAGAATGCACCGACCCGATTGACCGCCTTGAGGATTCACTCAACGAAATCGTGCCCGACAGCGCCACCAAGCCTTACAACATGTATGAGGTAATCGGTGCAATTGTCGACAACGGCGAATTCCTTGAAATCCAGAGCAACTATGCCAAGAACCTTATCATCGGCTTTGCCCGCATGAACGGACAGTCGGTAGGTATCGTGGCCAACCAGCCCAAATATCTCGCCGGCGTGCTTGACAGCAATGCCTCTCGCAAGGGCGCACGCTTTGTACGCTTCTGCGACGCGTTCAACATTCCTTTGGTGACCCTCGTCGATGTCCCTGGCTTCCTTCCCGGTACCGGACAGGAATACAACGGAGTCATACTCCATGGTGCAAAGTTGCTTTACGCTTACGGCGAGGCTACTGTGCCCAAGGTGACAGTGACACTCCGCAAGAGCTACGGCGGCAGCCATATCGTGATGAGCTGCAAGCAGCTCCGTGGCGACATGAATTACGCTTGGCCGACAGCAGAAATCGCCGTTATGGGCGGTGCAGGTGCAGTAGAAGTGCTCTACGCACGTGAGGCAAAAGAGGCTGAAGACCCCGCAAAGGTACTCGCAGAGAAGGAAGCAGAATACAACAAGCTCTTCTGCAACCCCTACAATGCAGCACGCTACGGCTACATCGACGATGTAATCGAGCCGCGCAACACCCGCTTCCGCGTAATCCGCGCCCTTCAGCAGCTCGCCACCAAGAAGGTGACCAATCCCGCTAAAAAGCACGGTAACATACCTCTATAACAAATCCTTCCAAAGCAATGAAGAAGAAATTATCAATATTGCTCATAGCCCTCGTAGGTTGCGCGGTAGTTGTCAGCGCCCAAGGTCGCCGCGGATTGCGCATCAACGAGGTCATGGTGCAGAACGACAGCAACTACGTCGACGACTACGGTTTGCATCAGGCGTGGATCGAGCTTTACAACTCGACTTACGCTCCGATGGAGATTTCGAGCGTATACCTGTCCAACGACCCGGCACAGCCTAAGAAATACCCTGTGCCTCTGGGGGATGTAAACACCGAGATTCCTCCCCGCCAGCACGTAGTGTTCTGGGCCGACGGAGAGCCAAACAAGGGTACATTCCACCTGAGTTTCAAACTGGTTCCCGGACAAGACAACTGGATCGGCGTATATGACGCCAACGGCGTGACCTTGATTGACTCAATCACTGTGCCCGCCTCGCTTGCCCCCAACTCAAGCTATGCCCGCATACTTGACGGTGAAGGCAGCGGAGCCGATGCCTGGAGTGTACGTGACGGCTCTGCCGAAGCTTACATCACCCCGAGCAGCAACAACAAGATTATTGACACCAACTCCAAGGTAGAAATGTTTGCCGAGACCGACGGTCACGGCTTCGGACTCACCCTCATGGCGATGTGCATCGTGTTCTCGGCGCTCTTACTGCTGAGCCTCTCATTCTATGCCATCAACCGTATCGGTGCCCGCATCTCTGCCCGCAACAAGGCACGTTCTCACGGTATCGAGACCAAGTCAATGCCCAAAGAGGAGCGTCCCGACCATGACTCCGGCGAAGAAATCGCTGCTATCGTCATGGCTCTCCACGACCACCTCAATGCCCATGACAAGGAAAGCACTATCTTGACCATCAACAAGGTAAGAAAGAGCTATTCACCCTGGAGTTCAAAAATCTACGGATTGCGAGAGCTTCCCCACAGATAAATCAACGGCTGTTTTTATAACGTCAAAAAAACATTACCACAACAATGAAAGAATACAAATATAAAATCAACGGTAACACATATAATGTGTCAATAGGCGACATCGTTGACAACATGACGGAAGTACTTGTCAACGGCACACCCTACAAAGTGGAGCTTGAAAAGAAGAAAGCACCCGTGACCGTAGTAGCCCCCAACCGTCCCTCGGCTGCACCGCGCACCGCTTCCGGCGAGAAAGTCGTTGCCAAAGCGGCTTCCGGAGCAGGCGCATATGCCGTCAAGGCTCCCCTCCCCGGCACCATCCTTGCTATCAACGTCAAGGTAGGTGACGTGGTGAAGGCAGCCGACACTGTAGTGATACTCGAAGCGATGAAGATGGAAAACGCCATCCACGCCGGAAGAGACGGCAAGGTGACAGGCATCTCTGTCGCTGCCGGTGATGCCGTGCTTGAAGGAGCTTCACTTATCACAATCGAATAAGTACAAGTGACAGTCATACATTAAACTTAAAAGCATAAATAACTATGAGTTTAAACGAATTTATGGCGACCAATTTCCAGCAGTTCTGGGAGCTTACTGGCTTTGCCAACGCTACCTGGCAACATCTGGTCATGCTCGTCGTAGGCTTGTTCTTCCTTTGGCTTGCCATCAAGAAGAACTTTGAGCCGATGTTGCTTGTGCCGATAGGATTCGGTATACTTATCGGCAACATCCCCTTCAATGGAGCCGCCGGACTTGAAGTCGGCATCTATGAAGAGGGTTCGGTACTTAACATCCTTTACAATGGTGTAAGCGCCGGATGGTATCCCCCGCTTATCTTCTTGGGAATCGGTGCGATGACCGACTTCTCCGCCCTTATCGCCAATCCGAAACTGATGCTTGTCGGCGCAGCCGCACAGTTTGGTATCTTCGGAGCCTACATGGTGGCGCTCGCCCTCGGATTTGCCCCCGACCAGGCAGGAGCCCTAGCCATAATCGGTGGAGCCGACGGTCCTACAGCTATCTTCCTTTCATCAAAGCTTGCGCCCAACCTCATGGGAGCGATTGCAGTGTCGGCTTATTCCTACATGGCACTCGTGCCGCTGATTCAGCCGCCGATCATGCGACTGCTCACTACAAAAAGCGAGCGCGTAATCAAGATGAAGCCCGCACGTGCCGTGTCACAGAACGAGAAGATTATCTTCCCGATCGTCGGACTTCTGCTCACCTGCTTCGTAGTGCCTTCAGGCATTCCGCTTCTCGGCATGCTCTTCTTCGGCAACCTGCTTCGTGAGTGTGGCGTGACCAATCGCCTTGCCAAGACCGCAAGCAACGCCCTCACCGACATCGTGACCATCCTGCTTGGAATGACCGTAGGAGCATCGACACAGGCGTCAGAGTTCCTTACACTCGACACCATCTTCATCTTCGCCTTAGGATTCATGGCATTCATCATCGCCTCTGCTTCAGGCGTGATATTTGTGAAGATATTCAACCTGTTCTTGCCGGCATCAAAGAAGCTCAACCCGCTTATCGGTAATGCCGGTGTATCGGCTGTCCCAATGTCAGCGCGTATCTCCAACAACCTCGGTCTTGAATATGACCCCAGCAACTACCTTCTCATGCACGCCATGGGACCGAATGTCGCAGGTGTCATCGGTTCAGCCGTGGCTGCCGGTGTGCTGCTTGGATTCCTTGCATAAACCATAATGAATATACGCGGCGGCATTATTTTCACCACGAGGTGACTTTAGTGCCGCCGCTGATTTACCGGTGACAGTCTTTAGGGTCAAGCAATTGCAATTAAAGTTAACTTCAATTCACCAAACATTTATTAACATGCGTTGCAAAAGGCACAAACCATTTGGACGCCTGCTATGTTATAATATCACTCCAATTGCAACATAGGATATTTAAATGACCTATAATGATTACAAAAAAAGTAATTGACGAGCTATACCGACGCTTTCGCAAACGCCCCTCAGGCATAGAGCATCTTGACATAGGATTGCTCTTTGAATACGCGGCAGAGCATCATGACATATCTATTGACGGAGACGGAAATATTGTAATCGGCAGTATTGACGAGCATTCCCCGTTCCATAAAATATCGCTTGACCGCATACACGGTTTCTATCATTTTGACGACGTGATAGCTATTGTGCTTCACAGCTCCATTATATTCCTCAACAAAAATGACAACGGGGTGAACGTACACATCAAGTTTGACAAGCCATCATTGTGGGAACGCATGAAATGGAAATTGAACAAAGGCTGATTACCCCGCGACACATCATTTTCAGAAAGAATCTACACCATCAAGACACAGAGTCATAAAAATTAGTGAATTATAGATTTCCATTTTACATTGTTTATCACTAACTTTACCGAAATTTTATCACCGCAATACAATTGTGTATAATTTTTCAGTAAATATATATGTACAGGACTAAAACCTGCGGAGAACTCCGCCAACAGGATGCCGGCACTATTGTCACCATCGCCGGCTGGGTACAGCGTGCCCGTAAAATGGGAGGCATGACATTTGTCGATGTCCGCGACCGTTACGGCATCACCCAGGCAGTCTTTAACAATGAAACCGACTCCGCTCTATGCGAAGCCGCCAATCATCTTGGCCGCGAATATGTGGTGCAGATTACAGGAAAAGTTGCGGAACGCTCTAACAAGAACCCCAACATCCCCACCGGCGACATAGAGATTATCGCCGAGTCACTGAATGTGCTCAACCCGTCGGAAGTGCCTCCGTTCACTATCGAGGATGATACTGACGGCGGCGACGACCTACGCATGAAATTCCGCTACCTCGACCTGCGCCGCAGCTGCGTGAGAAAAAATCTCGAACTTCGCCACAAGATGACGATGGAAGTGCGCCGCTACCTTGACAGCAAGGGATTCCTTGAAATCGAGACCCCGATGCTCGTAGGCTCCACTCCCGAGGGCGCCCGCGACTTTGTTGTGCCCTCCCGCATGAACCAGGGCCAATTCTATGCGCTGCCCCAGTCACCCCAGACACTCAAGCAGCTGCTCATGGTATCAGGCATGGACCGCTATTTCCAGATTGTAAAATGCTTCCGCGACGAAGACCTTCGCGCCGACCGTCAGCCCGAGTTCACCCAGATTGACTGCGAGATGAGCTACGTGGAGCAGGAAGATATCATCTCCCTCTTTGAAGGCATGGCAAAACACCTCTTCAAGGAACTTCGCGGAGTCGAGCTCACCGAGCCGTTTATCCGCATGCCCTGGGCAGAGGCGATGCGCCTGTATGGAAGCGACAAGCCCGACATACGTTTCGGCATGACATTCGTGGAGCTGATGGACATAATGAAGGGTCACGGCTTCGGAGTGTTTGACAATGCCGCCTATATCGGAGGTATCTGCGCAGAGGGCGCGGCAAGCTACACCCGCAAGCAGCTTGACCAGCTCACCGAATTTGTAAAACGCCCGCAGATTGGCGCAAAGGGTATGGTATATGCCCGCGTCGAAGCCGACGGCACCGTAAAATCAAGCGTCGACAAGTTCTACTCTCAGGAGGTGCTCCAGCAGATGAAAGAAGCATTCGGCGCAAAACCGGGCGACCTCATCCTTATCTTGTCGGGCGATGACGCCATGAAGACCCGCAAGCAACTCTGCGAATTGCGTCTTGAAATGGGACGTCAGCTCGGTCTTCGCGACAAAAACAAGTTTGCATGCCTGTGGGTAGTAGACTTCCCGATGTTTGAATGGAGCGACGAGGAGCAGCGTCTCATGGCGATGCATCACCCGTTCACCCATCCCAAGGAAGAGGATATACCTTTGCTCGACAGCGATCCCGCGGCAGTGCGTGCCGATGCCTACGACATGGTAATCAACGGCGTAGAAGTGGGTGGCGGCTCTATCCGTATCCACGACAGCCAGCTGCAGGCAAAAATGTTTGAGATACTCGGCTTTACCCCCGAACGCGCACAGGAGCAGTTTGGCTTCCTGATGAACGCCTTCAAGTATGGCGCGCCACCTCACGGAGGTCTTGCCTACGGTCTCGACCGCTGGGTATCGCTCTTCGCAGGGCTCGACAGCATACGCGACTGCATCGCATTCCCGAAAAACAACTCGGGTCGCGACGTGATGCTTGACGCTCCCGCACCCATTGACCAGAAGCAGCTCGACGAGCTTGCTCTCGCAGTTGAACTGCCCGAGAAATAAGCCGATGCTGATAAAAGATATCACAGACACAATCGAAGAAGCGGCTCCGCTTGCCCTTCAGGAGTCATATGACAACGCCGGTCTTATCATCGGCGACTCCCGGGAAGAGTGCAGCGGAGTACTCTTCTGTGTCGATGTCACTCCCGACACTGTGGAAGAGGCGTCGCGACGAGGGTGCAACCTGATTGTGTCACATCATCCTCTCATATTCAAAGGGCTCAAGCGGCTTACAGGCTCCACCTTGCAGCAACGCGCCGCAATAGCCGCTATAAAAGCGGGCATTGCCGTCTATGCCGCCCACACCAACCTTGACGCCGCCGAAAATGGGGTCAACTACACCCTTGCCGACATGCTTGGGCTTAGTGACATCACCCCGCTTGCCACCGCGCCGGGCGTAGTGGGCAGCCTCTGCCCTCCGCTCACCGCAACAGAGCTTGTAGAACGCATCAAGAAAGTGTGTGGCTCGCCTGTGACACGCTGCACCGTGCCACCCCAAGGAAAGCTGTCACGTCTCGCCCTGTGTGGCGGGTCAGGCTCGTTTCTGATTGACGACGCAGCCGATGCAGGAGCCGACGCATTTCTTACCTCCGATGTAAAATACCACGACTTTGTAGACAATGCCGACCGTATTTTTATCATCGACATAGGGCATTATGAGAGCGAAAAGTGCACAAAACAGATTTTTTATCATATAGTTAGCAAAAAATTTCCTAACTTTGCACTCTATTACTCCGAAACAGAAAAAAATCCGATAAATTACTTGTAAGCAAACATGGCTACAGACAAGAACAAAAATGAAGTACTTTCAGTAGAGCAGCGCCTGAAATCCCTTTACGAGCTCCAGACCATACTCTCTGAAATCGACCGCATCAAGACCATCCGTGGCGAACTTCCCCTTGAAGTAAAGGATCTTGAGGACAATATCGAGGGACTGCACACCCGCATCGAGAATTACCGTCGCGATGTAGAAGACCTGCGCAAGAAGACTGTAATCGAAAAAGAAAAAATCAACGAGTCTCAGTCAAAAATCGCGCGCTACAAGGAACAGCTCGACAACGTAAGAAATAACCGCGAGTTTGACCTCCTTTCTAAAGAGGTAGAGTTCCAGACCCTCGAAATCGAGCTTTGCGAAAAGCACCTCAACGAGTATGCCCGCGCAATCGACAACAAGACCAACGAGATTGCCGCCACAGAAGAGCGTCTGAAAGACAGCGAACACATCTTGAAGGAAAAGCAGACCGAGCTTGACGAAATCGTGTCAGAAACCCGTCAGGACGAAGAGCGTCTGCGCATCCAGGCAAAGGAAATCGAGCCGCGTATCGACGAGCGCACACTGAAAGCATTCAAGCGTATCCGCGACAATGCGCGCAACGGACTCGGCATCGTCTACATCCAGCGCAACGCCTGTGGAGGTTGCTTCAACCGCATCCCCCCGCAGAAGCAGATGGAAATCAAGATGCACAAGAAAGTCATCGTATGTGAGTACTGCGGTCGTATCATGATTGACCCCGAGCTTGCAGGAGTAACCGAAGACAACGGCATCGACAAATAAATCACATATATACAGACACTTTTATTGACATAAAATTTTGTCATATCGAAAAGTATATGTAATTTTGTCGCGCAATTACAAAAACGTAAATACAAACAAAACCATAATAACAAAATGATAATCGTACAAGTAAAAGAAGGCGAAAACATCGAAAAAGCTCTCAAGAAGTTCAAAAGAAAATTTGAAAAGACAGGCATCGTGAAGGAACTGCGTAGCCGTCAGGCATTTGAAAAGCCCAGCATCACTAACCGCAAGAAGATGATGAAGGCTGTTTACGTGCAGAAGCTTCGCATGGTTGAGGAATAATACAGAATTTCCCTCCTTTTTATTTGGTTAATTCAGATAAAAGAGTTATATTCGTAATCGTAAGGATTACGAATATATTATGCTAAACTCTTTTATTACATATATACGGTGTGAGTTGGCTCTTTCAGCTCACACCGTTTCTGCATATACACGAGACCTTACACAATGGGCTGATTTCGCCACAGGCAACAAGCCGGAGGAGCTACATCCCGCCGATGTCACCACATCCGACCTCAGGCTATGGATTAACTCCCTTGCCCGCAGCGGAGACTCTCCGCGCACCATACGCCGCAAGGTACAGGCACTAAGGGCATTTTTCCGGTACATGATGAGGCAGCACGGCATGACCTACAATCCTGCCGCCGACCTCACCCTCGCCAAGACCGACAAGCCCTTGCCCGTCTACGCCCGCCAGTCGGAGACAGCCGCGATACTTGATGCCGAAATTGACACCGATGACTTCAATCAGGTGCGCGACAGGCTTATTGTGGACATGATATACACCACAGGCCTGCGAGCATCGGAAGTAACCGGACTCCTTGATGCCGACATAGACACAGCCAGAGGTGAACTAAAAGTGCTCGGCAAGCGTAATAAGGAAAGAATAATCCCTTTCGGACCAGAATTGGCAAAAATGATAGCACAGTATCGCAACCTACGCGCCTCGACAGTACCGCCCCCCGCAGCCGATGAATTTTTCGTCAGGAAGTCGGGCGAGCCAATATACCGTAAACTCGTCTACAACGCGGTACACAACGCCTTGAGCGGTCACACAGTAGCCCGGCGCCAAAGCCCCCACGTGTTGCGCCACTCATTTGCCACCGACATGCTCAACAACGGTGCCGACCTCTATTCAGTACAGCAGTTACTTGGTCACCAGTCGCTCGCAACGACTCAGGTGTACACCCATATAACTTATCGAGAACTTAAACAAAATTACCAACAAGCACATCCACGTGCATTAAAAAAAGGAGGACATCATGGACATTAACATCAAGTCAATCCACTTTGACGCCACCGAAAACCTGAAGGACTTTATCAACAAGAAAGTCAACCGCCTTGCCCGTCGTTACGAAAACATAAACAACGTTGAAGTAACTCTCAACGTAATCAAACCCGAAACATCAATGAACAAGGAGGCAGGAATCCTTATTTCAGTTCCGCCACGTGAAGATATATTCGCATCAAAAATAGCCGACACATTTGAAGAAGCGGTCGACCTCTCTCTTGAAGCCCTGGAGAAACAGCTTGAACGCCAGAAAGGCAAAGAGACCAACAGATAACCGTTGACTCGACCCGCAGGGTCAGTCATATCACCAATAAGGCAGGATAGCGACCGGATTCCCGGCTCCTATCCTGCCATCATTTTATTAGAGCTTGTTTAATAATAAAAGTTCTTATATTCTGTAATTATGGTAATCTTTAGCGGTTTAATGGTTATGTTCAATATGTTTTTTGACGTATCTTTGTAATGTGAATTATTGTGTATAACCAATCATATCAACAATATGCTTAAGAAATCATTTCTCCTTTGTGCTGCATGCGGCACACTTCTAAACATGAGCAGCTGTGCCAACAGCGCCAAGGCAGCGGCAGAAACCACCGCTTCCGACACCGACTCACTCCCGGTAGTATATTACATCAAAGACATCACCCCCGACAACATTGTAAAAATCTACAAGGCACTCGGCAGGAAAGCAGAGGGAAACAATGTTGCCGTGAAAATCTCCACCGGCGAGTCAGACAAGAGCCATCAGCTTGACCCCAACTTGATAAAGGATTTCGTACAGGCGGTCAACGGCACCCTTGTTGAATGTAACACAGCTTATGAAGGCTCGCGCAACACCACGGAGAAACATCTCCGCACTGTCGAGGAACATGGCTACAACAAAATCGCCAATGTCGACATCATGGATGCCGAAGGCGATACTATACTTCCGGTCAACGGAGGATTGCATCTCGACAAGAACTATGTGGGCAAGCATTTCCTTGACTACGATTTCCTCGTGGTGCTCTCCCACTTCAAAGGGCACGCCATGGGTGGATTTGGCGGTGCGCTGAAAAATGTGGCAATCGGTATCGCCTCATCCGACGGCAAGGCGTGGATTCACTCAGGCGGCAAGGTAAATGATGCCTCATTGATATGGGAAAATATCGCCGAGCAAGATGTATTCCTTGAATCCATGGCCGACGCATGCAAAGGCGTATTTGACCATATGGGCGACCGCATGCTCTTCATCAACGTTGCCAACAATCTCTCTGTCGACTGTGACTGCGACGCCAACGCCGCCCCTCCCGTCATGGGCGACCTCGGCATACTCGCATCCCTCGACCCCGTGGCTCTTGACAGGGCTTCGGTAGACATGGTGATGCACACCGACGAGGAGGGCAAGGAAGAGCTGCTTGAGCGTATCAACTCGCGCCACGGCACCCACATCCTGGAAGCTGCCGAGAAGCTTGGGCTCGGCTCGCAGAAATACACGCTCGTGACCATAGAGTAATCCACGGGACGACGACCATAAAAAAATCCTGAGGCGAGGATAATTGCAAAAATAGATATTGACTGATTCACTATGACAGAGATTACTAATCAAGAATTTGGCGGAGAGCGCCCGCTCTTCGCCGCCCGCAACCTGCGTCTTCACGACGTAGTGTTTCACGCAGGCGAGTCAGCACTGAAATGCTGCGCCAATATTGAAGCGACCCACTGCCGGTTTGAGGGGAAATATCCTTTCTGGCACACCGACGGCTTTAAGGTAAAGGAATGTGTGTTTACTCCGGGCGCACGCGCCGCGCTATGGTATTCACGCAATCTGGTCATGACCGACACCCGTGTCGAGGCACCCAAGATGTTTCGCGAGCTTGACGGCATCGTTCTCCGCAGGGTCGTAATCCCTGACGCGGAAGAAACCCTCTGGCATTGCAGCAATGTCGACATGGAGGAGGTGGAAGTCAAGAATGCCGACTACCTGTTCATGCACAGCCATCACATACGTATCAACCGTTACCGCCAGGAGGGCAACTACTCATTTCAATATTGCACCGACGTAGAGATACGCAATGCCCGAATCGACTCGAAAGACGCGTTTTGGGGAACAGAAAATGTCACCGTCTATGACTCGGAGCTAAATGGCGAGTATCTTGGCTGGCACTCACGCCGCCTCCGTCTTGTACGTTGCAAAATCAGCGGTACACAGCCGCTCTGCTATGCCCGCGACCTGACCCTGGAAGATTGCGAGTTTGCCCCCGACTGCGACCTTGCATTTGAAGACAGCGAGGTCAACGCCACCATAACCTCGCCGGTGACCAGCATCAAAAATCCTCGTGCCGGCAAAATCGAGGCTGCCTCAGTGGGTGAAGTGATAATTGACGGCAATTCCCTTGCCATTGACCCGGTAGAAATAATCACGCGCCAATGACAGCCGGCTTTGACTTTGACCGGCTCGTCGACAGGCGTGGCTCCGGCTCCTACAAATGGGACTCCGCATCCGACCTGAAGATAATACCCCTCTGGGTCGCCGATATGGACTTCACCGCGGCTCCTGCCATAATCAGGGCATTGCAAAAGCGTGTTGACCACGGTGTGTTTGGATATGTGAAAGTACCGGAAGAGTATTACCGTGCCCTGACTGCATGGAACATCAGACACCATAACTGGACAATCGACCCCGACATGGTAATCTATACCTCCGGGGTTGTCCCTGCTGTTTCAGCCATCATCAAGGCTCTTACGCGACCGGGCGACGGAGTGATAGTCAACACTCCCGCCTACAACTGCTTTTTCTCTTCAATACGCAACAACAGCTGTACAATTGTCGAGAATCCCCTCTTACGCACCGATGCCGGTGACTCATTCTCCTACTCCATCGACTTTGAGTCGCTTGAAAAGGCATGCGCCGACCCTGCCAACAAAGTGTTTCTGCTCTGCAATCCCCATAATCCCACAGGGCGCATATGGAGCCGCGAGGAGCTTGAACGGATTGCGGTCATCTGCCATCGCCACGGAGTGACAGTGGTAAGCGATGAAATCCATTGCGAACTGACACTGCCGGGAAAGGAATACACGCCCTATGCCACAGTCGATTCCGAAGCCGTCGTATGCTGCTCGCCGAGCAAGGCGTTTAACATCGCCGGACTTCAGATTGCCAACATAATCGCCCCGTCACAGCCGGTGCGCGACATCATTGACCGCGCCATCAACGACAATGAGGTGTGTGACGTAAACCCGTTTGGCGTGACGGCACTTATTGCCGCCTATACCGAAGGGGAGGAATGGCTCGACGCGCTGCGCAGTTATATCGCCGGCAACTACCGTAGGCTCGTGGATTTCTTCTCTACGGAGATGCCACAGCTAAAAGTGTGCAGCCTTGAGGCGACTTATCTCGCATGGGTCGACATCACTCCTCTTGGTATCGATTCGGTAAGCCTCGAAAAATTTGCGCTTGACACCGAAAAAGTGTGGGTCAACTCAGGCGCGATGTATGGAACAGAAGGATATATCCGCATCAACATGGCTTGCCCGGCAAGCCGGTTGCTCGAAGGGCTCCGCCGCCTAAGCCGCGCGGTAAGCAATCTCGGCAAATAATCTTCAACAAAGGAAAAGAGATGGCTGATATTTCAATGATACGCGAAGGGAAAGCGATGTCTTTCCGGCAGCAGCTGAAACTTACAGTGGCGCTGTCGCTCCCCGCTATGCTCGCCCAGTTGTCAAGCATACTCATGCAATATATCGACGCCTCTATGGTCGGTCATCTCGGAGCCGATGCCTCGGCGGCAATCGGACTTGTCTCCACGTCGCTGTGGCTCTTCTGGGGTATCTGTTCAGCCGCCACGACAGGCTTTTCAGTTCAGGTGGCTCACAAAGTGGGGGCAAAGGATATCGCGGGAGCGCGCGATGTATTGCGCCAGGCTATAGTGGCGTGTCTGTTATTCAGTGTGGCAGTAATGGCAGTCGGAGCCGCGATAAGCCGGCAACTCCCCCACTGGCTCGGCGGCACCGAGGTCATCTGCGCGCAAGCATCGCTCTATTTCCTTGTATTTGTGGCTGCACTCCCGCTGCTCACCATGAACTATCTCGCCGGCGGTATGCTCCGGTGTGTAGGCAATATAAAGGTGCCGAGCCTGCTCAATGTAATGATGTGTGTCATGGACTGCCTGTTTAATTTCCTGCTCATATTTCCGACTCGCGACATCGATATCTTCGGTCACAGCGTGACGATGCCGGGCGCGGGACTGGGTGTGCTCGGTGCGGCACTCGGCACAGTCCTTGCAGAAGCTGTCACCGCGTTGCTGATGCTTTACTGGGTCTACTGCCGACAGCCTGAACTGCGTCTTCGCGGACTCCGTGGCAGCTACCGCCCGCGGCGTCCGGTATTGCGCAAGGCAGCCACCATATCGGCTCCGATGACTATCGAACATGCCGTTATATGCGGCGCCCAGATTGCCGTGACCATGATTGTGGCACCGCTCGGTGTCATCGCAATTGCAGCCAACGCCTTTGCCGTGACTGCCGAAAGCCTGTGTTATATGCCGGGCTACGGTATAGGCGACGCCGCGACCACTCTTGTGGGACAAAGCTACGGTGCCGGACGCCGCGACCTTGTAAAGCGGTTTGCCTACATCACCGTGGGGCTCGGCATGATTGTCATGACAGTTATGGGAGTGGCGATGTGGATTGTCGCGCCATGGATTATGGAAATGATGACTCCGGTGGAGGGCATCAGTCACCTCGGCGCAGAGATATTACGTATAGAAGCGTGGGCAGAGCCTATGTTTGCGGCTTCAATTGTCGCTTATGGCGTATTTGTCGGAGTGGGCAACACTACACTGCCGGCAATTATGAACTTCGGCAGCATATGGATTGTACGACTTCCTCTCGCATGGCTATTGTCACGTACAATGGGACTTAAAGGTGTGTGGGTAGCGATGTGTGCCGAACTGATATTCCGCGGCACCATCTTCCTCATCCGCCTACTTCGCAACCGCTGGATTCCGCTGACCGACAAATAGCACCTGCTGTTATATCTCCGGCTCTTTTATGCATCATAAAGCAACTGCACTCCAAAAGCCTTGCGGCAGGCTTTTGGGGTGCAGTCTTATTTTTAGCCCTGATTTTTATAAGGGCTTATGGTTGCTCTATTTCCGGTATCCGCACTTTTCGCAGACTCCCTGCTCATTCAGCGCGATACCACAAAGCGGACAGCGTTCGATAGTTCCGGCAGGCTGATATTCCTGTGATGCGGCGTTATCTCCGCTCGTAAAGGTTATCTTGGAGATATTCAGCTGGTCTTTCAACAGGTTATAGACAATCTTTATCATTCCTTCTACCGTCATTGTCTCCTTTGTCACTACAAGTCGTGCATCAGGATATGCCGTTGCCAACTCAGTATGGAATGCCGGACCTTTCAACAGGTTTTGTGGATGACCGTCTTTTATCCCTTGCTTTTCATAGACCCCGACAATAGCGGGAAGCAGCGGGTCGTCTTCACGGAGCACCAATGCATGATCAAAATTTTTCAGAACCTCCCATGCGGTTTTCTTTATCTCGTTACATGGAAAAACCATATTGACACCTTCGTTAATGGTGTCCTCGACCTCGATTGTCAGATTTCCTGTGTGACCGTGAAGGTACTGCGCCTCTCCCTTGAAGCCATAAAAACGGTGGGCATACTGTAGGGTGAATGATGTGATACTTTTCATAATTAGAAAACTTTTTTGTTTGACTTAAGTGAGTTCCTAACCCCTGCATGATTCGGAAGTCAGATACTGTTTACGTAAAACAAGAATTTCCCTGACGGGTTGCCTAACAAAAGTTATTATTGACAATAAAAAACTAAAAGCTACTTTTTACGACAGCACAGCAATACCACAATAAAAAAGAGGATGTACCGCGTACACCCTCCTATGTATAGTGTAGAATATCGAAGTTCTTTATGCGAGTGAAATTATTACATCCTTATCATCTTCATTTTCTGCGATGAGAATCTTGTTTTCACGAGCAAGCCATCCAAGAGCTGCGTAAAGCTCCTTATCTTTCAATTTTGTAACTTTCTTGATTTGTTTTAGCCCAAGCGCGTCAGCTTCATTAAGCGCATTCCACACAAGGCCGGCGTTGTAGCCGATAGTGTCAATGTTCATTGTCGTAAGTATTTATTTGTTAGACATATAAATGAGTTTACTCCTGTTAAGTTCTACTACTGATGGCAAATTTACGATTTTTTTGCAATCTATAACATATAATTATAACAAATTTTTTCAGAAAATGTTTTTTCTCCTTCCTGTCATGTAATGTAAATAAACAGCAACAATATGTAAATATACGCCGTGCATAGTTTTGCATGTATTACATAAAGATACGCTATCTTTGCATCAGGAAATTTTCTTGATTGAACTCTATTATGACTTAATTGTTAAAATAATAAGTCATCATAGCTTAGAAGGAAATCATTCATATTCATACTCATATTAACAACAAGACAATGGGTAATAAATATCTGTCAGCCATATTATTAGGCATAGCACTCCCGATAATTGCAACGGGATGTAAGAAGAGCGAGACCACACTCCCTGTTGTTTCCATACAGCCGGCGGCACAAGAAGATGTCGAAATTTACGGCGAATATGTAGGCAGGGTACGCGCTCAACAGTTTGTCGAGGTACGCGCCCGTGTAGAAGGATATCTTGAAAAGATGCTCTTTGAAGAGGGTACATATGTAAAGAAAAATCAGGTACTGTTTATCATCAATCCCGACCAGTACCGGGCAAAAGTAGATAAAGCCAGGGCACAACTGAAAAAAGATGAGTCACAGGAGCAGAAAGCAAAGCGTGACCTTGAACGAATAAGACCGCTCTACGAGCAAAACGCAGCCAGCCAGCTTGACCTTGACAATGCTATCGCGGCATACGAGACAGCCAAGGCATCGGTAGCGATGAGCCGCGCCGACGTCGCGCAGTCGGAACTGGAACTCGGCTACACCACTGTACGCTCCCCGATATCCGGACACATCAGTGAACGCAATGTCGACCTGGGTACTCTCGTTGGTCCCGGTGCAAAATCGCTCCTCGCCACTATCGTGAAGAGCGACACGGTGCTTATCGACTTCAGCATGACTGCGCTCGACTATCTGAAGAGCAAGGAGCGCAACGTGGATTTCGGTCAGAAAGATGAAAACCGCGCTTGGCAACCTTACGTGACCATCACCCTTGCCGACAACACGGTATATCTGCATAAAGGAATGGTGGACTTCGCCGAGCCAACGGTCGACCCCAATACCGGAACATTCTCCGTACGCGCTGAGATGCCCAATCCGGAGCGCGCCATCTTGCCGGGACAGTTTACCAAGGTAAAGGTATTGCTCGACGTGAGGGAAAAGGCGACGGTGGTTCCCACCCGTGCCATCAGCATCGAGAAGGGCGGTGCCCATATATTTGTAATGCGCCCCGACTCCACGGTGGAGAAACGCTTCATCGAAGTAGGACCGGAGTTCCTCAACAACATGGTAGTGGAGCGCGGACTTAACCCGGGCGAAAATGTCGTGGTTGAAGGTTATCACAAGCTAACCCCGGGCATGAAAGTGAGAGTGAGCGACGCGGTGACTTCCGACACCGACGCAGATTAATCCACAAGTACACAACAGCATGAAAGTAAGCTTTTTCATAGACAGGCCTGTATTTTCAATGGTCTTGTCGATACTGATTGTAATCGTAGGTATCATCGGACTCACCATGCTCCCTATCGACCAGTATCCCCAGATCACACCCCCGGTCGTAAAAATCAGCGCGTCATATCCCGGAGCAAGCGCGCTCACCGTATCACAGGCGGTCGCCACTCCTATCGAGCAGGAACTCAACGGTACGCCCGGCATGCTCTATATGGAATCATCAAGCTCCAATTCGGGCTCATTTTCGGCAACGGTGACATTTGACATCTCCGCCAATGCCGACCTTGCTGCCGTAGAGATACAGAATCGCGTGAAGCTCGCCGAGTCGCGACTTCCGGCAGAGGTGGTGCAAAACGGAATCTCGGTCGAGAAGCAGGCTCCGAGCCAGCTGCTCACAATATGCATACAGTCATCTGACCCTAAATTTGACGAGATATACCTGAGTAACTTCGCGACACTCAATGTACTTGACCTGTTGCGCCGTATCCCCGGCGTAGGACGTGTATCGCAAATCGGCAGCCGCTATTACGCCATGCAGATATGGGTACAGCCCGACAAGCTCGCCAATCTGGGCATTACTGTCGCCGACCTCCAGAAAGCGCTGAAAGACCAAAACCGTGAATCAGCGGCCGGAGTACTCGGACAGCAACCTACCAAGGGACTTGACGTGACGATACCCATCACCACGCAGGGTCGACTCTCCACGGTCAACCAGTTTGAGGAAATCGTGGTACGAGCCAACCCCGACGGCTCAATCATACGCCTTCGCGACGTTGCGCGCATATCGCTTGAGGCGCAGAGCTACAACACCGAGAGCGGCATCAACGGCGAAAACGCAGCCGTGCTTGCCATCTACATGCTCCCCGGCGCCAACGCCATGGATGTAGCCAACCGCGTCAAGGAGGCAATGGAAGAAATCAGCGCCAACTTCCCCGACGGGCTCAGCTATGAGATACCGTTTGACATGACCACTTACATCTCCGAGTCAATCCACGAGGTGTACAAGACCCTGTTTGAGGCACTCATACTGGTGATTTTCGTGGTGTACCTGTCGCTCCAGTCATGGCGTGCCACCCTTATCCCGCTTGTAGCCGTGCCGATTTCGCTTATAGGAACATTCGGCTTCATGCTCATATTCGGCTTCTCGCTCAATATGCTCACCCTGCTCGGACTCGTGCTCGCCATCGGTATAGTCGTCGACGATGCCATAGTCGTGGTCGAAAATGTCGAGCGCGTGATGGAAGAGGAACATCTGCCACCCTACGAGGCGACAAAGAAGGCGATGCAGGGACTTGCAAGCCCTATTATAGCCACGTCTCTTGTGCTTGCCGCTGTGTTTGTGCCGGTGAGCTTCCTGGGCGGAATCACCGGACAGCTCTACCGTCAGTTTACGGTGACAATCGTGGTGTCGGTACTTCTGTCGGCAGTCGTGGCTCTCACGCTAAGCCCGGTGATGTGCTCACTTATCCTGCGCCCCCGGCAAGAAGGTGAGAAGAAAAATATAGTGTTCCGCAAAATCAACGAATGGCTTGCCAAAGGCAATTCCCGATATGTCAAAGTCATAGGCGACAGCCTCAAATACAAGAAACGCGTAATCGCCGGCTTCGGCTTGATGATTGTGGCAATCTTCGTAATCAATAAGCTTATGCCGTCAAGCTTCCTCCCGGTTGAAGACCAAGGCTACTTCAAAGTGGAACTTGAACTGCCCGAGGGGGCGACACTTGAGCGCACACGCCTCGTGACCGAACGTGCTATCAGCTATCTGATGGATAACCCGGCTGTGGAATTTGTACAGAGCGTGGCGGGCAGCAGCTCACAAGTGGGCAGCAGCCAGGCGCGCAGCGAGCTTACCGTGATTTTAAAACCATGGGAAGAGCGCGACGACGAGACAATCGACGACATCATGGCTCAAGTGAGAAAAGACCTCTCTGAATATCCCGAGTGTAAGGTTTATCTCTCAAAGCCTCCGGTCATCCCCGGCTTAGGACAGTCGGGAGGCTTCGAGATGCAACTTGAGGCGCGAGGCGACGCATCGCTTGACGACCTTATCGCAGCCACCGACACAGTGATGAAATATGCATCGATGAATAAAAAGGTTGCAGGACTTTCCACGTCACTGCAAGCCGATATACCGCAGCTATACTTCGATGTCGACCGCGACAAAGTGAAATTTGCAGGCGTACCCCTCGCCGATGTTTTTGCCACGATGAAAGCCTACACCGGCTCGGTATATGTCAACGACTTCAACATGTTTAACCGCGTCTACCGCGTATATATCCAGGCTGAAGCCCCCTACCGTGAACATCGTGAAAACATCAACCTCTTCTTCGTAAGAGGCAACGGCGACGCGATGATACCGCTGACATCGCTCGGCACCTCATCGTTTACCACGGGACCGGGCAATATCAAGCGCTTCAACATGTTTAACAGCGCCGTAATCCGCGGAGAGGCGGCAAAGGGCTACAGCTCGGGAGAGGCAATGGATATCGTGGAGCGCATTGCGCAAGAGAAACTGCCCGAAAACATAGGCGTGGAATGGAGCGGACTATCGTTTCAAGAGAAAAAAGCGGGCGGACAGACCGGACTTGTGCTGACCCTCGTGTTTCTCTTCGTGTTCCTCTTCCTGGCGGCTCTTTATGAAAGCTGGACGGTGCCGGCGGCGGTATTGCTTTCGCTTCCGGTAGCAGCCTTCGGAGCCTATATAGGCGAATGGGCGTGCGGGCTCGAAAACGATGTCTATTTCCAGATCGGACTCGTGATGCTTATGGGTATGGCGGCAAAAAATGCCATCCTGATTGTGGAATTTGCCAAGGAGCAGACCGACAATGGTGTCGATGCCCTTCAGGCAGCAATCTACGCCGCCCGTCTACGCTTCCGCCCCATCCTCATGACATCGCTCGCCTTCATCCTCGGTATGCTGCCTATGGTGATTGCGTCGGGTCCCGGCTCGGCAAGCCGTCAGGCTATCGGCACAGGTGTATTCTTCGGCATGATTGTAGCCGTGGTGGCAGGTATCATACTCGTACCCTTCTTCTTCGTGCTGATCTACCGCGTCATGAACCGTCTGCGCAACCGCTATCCGCAGCTACATATACCCGTTAAAGCAAAAAAGCTGACTCACATTTTCCATAAGAAAAAATGAAGACTCGTTTTATCCCATATATAATGATGCTTGCAATAATCCTCAGCGGATGCAAGCTCGGACAGAAATATACAAAACCGCAGATGGCGGTCCCCGTAACCTTGGAAAAGGGACATGACACCGACACGTTTTCAATCGCCGACCTCGCATGGTGGGACATATATAATGACTCCGTGTTGTCGCGCCTCATTGAGCATACGCTTGAGCACAACAAGGACCTCAAGATAGCCGATGCCCGTATCAAGGAGCTTGCTGCAAGGAAGCGCGTGGAGATAGCCAACCTATTCCCTACTGTCAACGGACAGGCTTATGTGCAGAAAGAGGGGCTTAACTACGGTGGTGACCACTACAAAAACGACCCTGAAAACGGATTGAAAGCGTCCCTGTCGTGGGAACTCGACCTATGGGGAAATCTGCGATGGGCAAATGACCGTAGCAAGGCGTTGCTGCTGGAGAGCGTGGAAAATCGCCGTGGTCTCACCATATCACTCATAGCTCAGGTGGCTCAGGCTTACTTTGAGCTGGTGGCTCTTGACAATGAATTAAGTATCGTAAAGCAGACCCTTGATGCGCGAAAAGAGAGTGTGCGCCTTGCCAAACTGCGTTTTGAGGGGGGACTCACCTCCGAGACCTCTTATCAGCAGGCAAAAATGGAGCTTGCGCGCACGGCAACACATGTCCCGATACTTGAACGCGACATAGCTTTGAAAGAGAATGAAATTTCATTTCTCGCCGGCGACTTTCCTACGACCATCGAGCGCAATCCGCAGCGTAAGCGCATCACCCTGCCCGACGACCTGCCTGTAGGACTTCCATCAACCCTGCTCGAACGCCGTCCTGATGTAAGAGCTGCCGAACAGAGCCTGATTGCCGCCAATGCTGCAGTAGGAGTAGCATATACCAACAGGTTTCCGCGACTTACCCTTACAGCGACAGGCGGTCTTGAAAGCGATGAGTTTTCCGACTTCTTCAAGTCGCCGATGCACTTTCTCGGCGCCTCGCTGCTCGGTCCTCTCTTTGACTTCGGTCGTCGCCAAGGAGCTTACAGGGCGCAACAGGCAGTGTATGAGCAGGAGTGCTACAACTATGAAAAAGTGGTGCTTAATGCATTTATGGAAGTGCGCAACGCCATTGTCGACTATAATAAGATACAGGATATCTATGAGTCGATGGCAGAACTCGAACAAGCATCAAAAACCACAATGGAACTTGCCCAGCTGCAATATATCAATGGCGTAATAGGCTACATTGATGTACTTGACGCACAGCGTAGCTACTTCGATGCCCAGATTAACCTGAGCAATGCCCTGCGCAACAAGGAACTTGTAATCGTGCAGTTATACAAAGCTCTCGGCGGCGGCTGGCAGCAGTGAGCTATCTCTTTGCCTTCACATGCATCAGGCAGGCGTTGCAATCAAAGTCAAGATGCAAGGTCATGTTGCCGGAACGGAGCGTGAGCGGACCGGCTAGTTTAGCGGCACCTCCCTTTTTCAGGCATGAGCCAAGTTCGCGGCGCAAGCAGTAGCGAGTTGTCATCACCTGCACTTCGCTTCCGGGAATCACGGGTGAGGTCTCGATGGCGGGCGATATATCTTTTACGCCATGACTGCGGTAAAACCGCGTCGCGACATCGTTAGATACATTGTAATGATAATCCATACCGGTAACAGGATAAAGAGCGTCCTTATCTTCGGGACGGCGCAATTCGCGGCAATACCTCATAAGGTTGGCGCTATCAAGGAGCGCTATTGCCTCCCGGCGCAACGAGGCGAGCATTCCTGCCGTAATAAAGCGATTGCCTGCGCGGTCATCGAGCGAAACGAGCCTGTAGCCTGTACCGCCAAGTTTTCCGAGTGCGCGTCGACGCGGTTCAGTCTGGTCAGATTGCGCAGCCTCCATCTCCCCGGCTTCGATTGATGCCGTCACTGCATTTCCGCGTTCATCGGCGACATCAAGCATAAGCCTTTCCCCGGCAACACGCAGTGTCATGTCAATGGCGATTGTGCGTACCGCCGACTCTTTACGAAGCAAGTCGTCAAAAGCCTTGTCGCTGTTGCGGTATAAGAGAGTTCCCGGCTTTGGCATCACCTTTGCAGCGGGAAACAAACGCGACCCCTCGACACGGTTCAGGCGAAATCCGACAAGCTCCTTGCGGTCATCGAAATATATGATACCGTCACCATTTGACAAGCGCGAGTCAAGGCGCGCCTCAATCATCTTGCCGTCGCTCTTCACGACACGCCCCACAGGTTCGCCCTGTGATTTAGGCGTATAAATCGACCCGATTGACGGTTCTGTGCCGTTGAGAAAATATGTTGTAAATCCGCGGTTGAAACTTTTCCTTACATCAGGAGTGAAAGAGGTTTCGGAACAACCAGCCGACAAGCGACAGAAACGGTCGGGGTAACGCCCGGTTATCTCCCGTAATTTGCGGTCGTAGTAGCTAACCACATTTTTCACGTAACCGGCATCTTTCAGCCGTCCCTCAATCTTAAATGAACTGACCCCGGCGTCAAGCATGGCTAAGATGTCGGCAGAACGGTTCATGTCGCGCAACGAAAGCAGATGACGTCCGGTCTCGACTCGATTGCCCCTGCCATCATAGAGGTCGTAAGGCAAACGGCATATCTGCGCACACTCTCCCCGGTTGGCGCTACGCCCCTTCAACACCTGGCTTGCATGACAGTCACCGCTGTAGCTTACGCAGAGAGCCCCGTGTACAAATGACTCAAGCGGGACACTTACCGCCTCATGCATGGCACGTATCTCGTCAAGGGTCAGCTCGCGCGGCAACACAATCTGTGAGAAACCTACATCTTGTAAAAAACGCGCCTGCGCGGGTGTACGGGTGTCACACTGCGTACTTGCATGAAGGGCTATCGGGGGAATATCCATGCGCAACACCGCCATATCCTGCACTATCAACGCGTCTACGCCTGCATTGTACAACCGCTTAATCATGCGTTCCACCTCGCGCAGCTCGCTATCATATATAATAGTGTTGACCGTGACATAGACCCGCGCCAGATAACGATGGGCAAACTCCACCAGACGCTCTATGTCATGTATCTGATTTCCTGCGGCGGCACGCGCGCCAAACCCCTCCGCTCCTATATACACGGCATCGGCGCCATGCTTTATCGCCTCAATGGCAATATCGGCATTACGGGCGGGGGCAAGCAACTCTATTTTTCTCGGGGACTCCTGCTTCATAAATAAACATATTTACATGATAACGAAAAGGGCATAAAAAAAATTACTCGTCGTCACGACGAATAATCTTTTTACCTTAAATCTAATACCATGAAAAACTGATACAAAGGTACGGTTTAATTTTTATTCGCCAAAAATATTTGAGGAAAAATTTCCGTAATTAACATTTATTATCTAAAAATCAACCGATTCAACCTACAATCCATGAAATTTAAGCAAAAATAGAGGCAACTGCACGCGCAACACAAAATCACAAGCTAAAACAATTTACGTGCAATCATTTAATCTGACCTTCCTTTATATATTTTACACATGTATATATTTTACACATGCCATGATTCATGCAGGGAGGGGAAAAGAAAATTTTATAAAATATTTCAAAATAAGGAAATATTTCCGTATTTTTGCAGAGGAATAAGAGTGAAAAGATTTTTCAACCAAAATAAACCAATTAAGATATGTCAAAAGTAACAGTTGTAGGCGCGGGCAATGTAGGAGCAACCTGTGCAAATGTATTGGTGACCAACAACATCGCTGACGAGGTAGTATTGATCGACATCAAGGAAGGTCTCGCTGAGGGCAAGACCATGGACATCATGCAGACTGCCAATCTTCTCACAATCAACACCCGCATGACAGGTGTGACAAACGACTACGAGAAGACCGCCGGCAGTGACGTAGTTGTAATCACTTCAGGTATCCCCCGCAAGCCCGGTATGACCCGTGAGGAGCTTATCGGCGTTAACGCAGGCATCGTTAAGTCGGTTACCGACAATGTGCTCAAGTATTCACCCAACGCTATCATCCTTTGCGTGTCTAACCCGATGGATACAATGACCTATCTTATCCATAAGGTATCGGGACTTCCCAAAAACCGTATCATCGGTATGGGCGGCGCGCTTGACAGCTCTCGCTTCAAATATTTCTTGAGCGTGGCTCTCAATGCCAACCCCAATGAAATCGAAGGAATGGTAATCGGCGGTCACGGTGACACCACCATGATACCTCTTACCCGCTACGCTACTTACCGCGGTATCCCCGCAGCCCAGCTTCTTGACAAGGAGACACTTGACAAGGTGGCAGCTGACACTATGGTAGGCGGTGCTACACTTACTTCACTTCTCGGCACTTCAGCATGGTATGCTCCCGGTGCAGCATCGGCAGCGGTTGTCGCAGCTGTGCTCCACGACCAGAAGCGCATCATCCCCTGCTCTGCACTCGTAGAAGGAGAGTATGGCGAAACCGATATCTGCATCGGTGTTCCCTGTCTGCTCGGCAAAAATGGTATCGAGAAAATTATCGACATCAAGCTTAACGAAGAGGAAAAAGCTCTCTTCGCCAAGAGCGCAGAAGCTGTGCGCAAGACCAACGGCGCCCTCGCTGCTTCACTCTAATAACAAGATATTGAACCATATCACTCGGCAAGGTGTTCCTTTAAACGGAACACCTTGTTTATATATTTAGAACAATTAAACTTATAATAATGAAGAAAACATTACTCTGTGCCACAGTATTGGCTTGTGGCATGTGGATTACCTCCTGCGGAAACAACACAGCTCAAAAGGAGGCGCAGGGAGAAGAAAAACTACAGGAAGAGATGGCTCAGGCAAGCGGCGAACCGATAGTGCTCGGTCCCGACGATATACTTGAATTTGGAGGAGCGCAACCTACACCTGTAGTAGTCGATTTCTGGGCTGACTGGTGTCCTCCCTGTAAGGAACTTTCGCCCATATTTCACAAGGTAGCCGACAAATACAAAGGTAAAGTGAGATTTATCTCGGTCAATGTCGACAAGTGTCCGGGCATAGCAAAGCAATATAGTGTAAGCTCAATCCCCACCCTGCTTTTTGTCAACACTGAAGGCGTGATCAACCGCAGCGTAGGCTTCATGCCTGAGGAAGAACTGGTGGCTAACGTGGAGTCAATCATGCCCTCTACCGAGCCGAAGATTGCCCCGAGATAACATGTCGCGATAACGGCGGTAATTGTCGTGACTTATCTTACGGCAGGAATCGCAATATGATTTAAGGCGGACAGCATCGATATAGTGCTGTCCGCTTCCGCGTTTAATCGGAAACACTTCATGCTTGCGCGCAACCACCGTGTCGCAAAGGGCACTTCGTCCAGTCGACGGGTCGGCGACAAGAGACGGCGCTACATATTCCACCGTAGCGGGCAGCACGTAAGAGCATGGCGGATAGCCAATAGCGGTCCACATCACATCGCCCTCCACTACAATTGAAGCACTTGACGAGTAACGCGGAATAAAGTCCTGGTCGATAATCCAGCTGTCGTCCCCCTCCAGCATGTCACGCCCGAGCAACGAGTGATAGAAGCTACGCGACAGACACTCGGTAAACACCTCCGGTGTTACCTTCCGCGCCTTGACAAACGGGGCAAGCAGCTCCGCGGCATTGCGGTAACGGATATATCCGAATCCACAAGCAGTATCGCCCGAGCAGGAGTAGTTTGTGCGTATTATATAGCCTTCAGGCGTATCAGCGACATCATATCTGTGATATCCGTAATCATCGGTCTCGAAATAGGCGCCCTCTCCCTGCGAATCGATAACACCGAAATTAGCCTGCACGCCGAGTGGCTTTGGCAGAGTATCAAGAAGTGTCGCGAAGTCGGTGACCGTGCGGCAAGATTTCAAGGCTCGTGCCATCACCTCCCCTTCGCGGTCGCGATAAGAGGCAGTATCGGGAGCCAGATTATAAGACGCGGTATTCATCACGGCAAACCCATGACTGTTTACACCTATCCATGCTTCACGCAACAAAGTGTCTCCGGCATTGAAGAGTGCCACAAAATCAGCTTCACCTGGCGCGCCGGCAACACGCGCGATGAAGTTATGTTCTGTACCGGTGTCACGGTGTTTCCACAGCAACGGTCTGCCGTCGGGAGTGAGCCGCCCGCTTACGATAGCCGATGTGCAGGCGGCAGCATAGGCATGACACAGCAAAAGAAATGCCGGTAAAAGAGTAGTGATTACTTTCATACCGGCAAATATACGGATAACTTGTTGAAATATTTGATACGGACTCATCCTTTTTATCATGGAATAGGTGTATCAGGAGTGATGTCGGCGATATCGGGGATAGCCTGAATCAATGTGCCGTCGGGGCGATAATATACTTCAAGGTCGCGGGAATTGACTTTTTCAATGTCAATCACATAAAATGTAATGTCGGGACGCTCATATTTACTCACATCTTCAATATCCCAATCGGCATACTCGCCGCCGACAAATGCCGCATGCACTTCATCGGGGAGTAACTGGAGATTTGGACCATATTCGGTCTCCGACTGCATCCACTCGGCTTTGCTGTCAAACCAAGCCTCCATGTCAAAGCTCTGTGAATAAAAATCGGCAACCGTGTAGGCGCCCTCCCTTTCCCATTTCACGTTTACGGCATCGGGATACCTCGCTTTCAGTGCGTTGTCAAATTTCGTATCGACAATAAGGGAATCTTCGTCATTGTCGTTACAACTACCAAGCATGGCAACAAACAAAAAAGGCAAAATCAATAATAATTTAGTCTTCATAATATTATTCCACTATTATAAATAAATAACGATACTTTTGAGTAACACGAGGTGGCCGTAAAATGTTCAATAGCCATAAAAAGCAGCGGGGTCGCATCACAATGATGCGACCCCGCGTGATATAGGATACAGCGTAGATTGATTAAAGCTCGGTACGGGCGATGTCAATCACGTCGGCTGAGTCAAATACTGAATCAATGTCATCTTTACCGGCAATAACAAGGTTGTTGTATTCACGAAGTCCGGTACCGGCAGGAATCAAGTGACCGCAGATAACATTTTCTTTCATGCCCTCAAGATAGTCGGTCTTGCCGTTGATTGCAGCTTCGTTGAGCACCTTAGTGGTCTCCTGGAATGAAGCTGCCGACATGAAGCTTGAAGTCTGAAGTGCTGCACGGGTGATACCTTGAAGTATCTGCTCCGAAGTAGCGGGAACAGCATCACGCACAGTGACAGTCTTAAGGTCGCGGCGCTTGAGAGCCGAGTTTTCATCACGGAGCTTACGGGCTGTGATAATCTGACCGGGCTTGAGTGTCTCGCTGTCGCCAGCGTCGACCACCACTTTCTTACCCCAGATGCGGTCGTTTTCATCCATAAACTCGCGCTTATCGACAATCTGCTGCTCAAGGAAGCAGGTGTCACCCGGATCAAGGATGTTGACTTTGCGCATCATCTGACGCACGATTACCTCAAAGTGCTTGTCGTTGATTTTCACACCCTGCATGCGGTACACATCCTGAACTTCGTTAACGATGTATTCCTGTACTGCAGTCGGACCCATGATATTGAGGATGTCGGCGGGAGTAATCGCACCGTCGGAGAGCGGAGTACCTGCGCGTACATAGTCGTTTTCCTGCACAAGAATCTGCTTCGACAGAGGCACGAGATACTTCTTGATTTCTCCAAGCTTGGAGGTGACAGATATCTCACGGTTACCTCTCTTGACCTTGCCAAACTTAACCTCACCGTCGATTTCCGATACGATAGCGGGGTTAGACGGGTTACGTGCCTCAAACAACTCGGTCACACGGGGGAGACCACCGGTGATATCACCGGCATTACCGGCTGAACGAGGAATCTTGACAAACACATCGCCCGGCTTCACGTCGGCATGGTCTTCTACCATAAGGTGAGCACCTACAGGGAGGGCATAGGTCTTAAGGATGTTACCAGCAGCGTCAACGATATTAGCCTCGGGAACACGTGTACGATCCTTAGACTCAATGATAATCTTATCTTCAAGACCGGTCTGCTCGTCGTAGTCGACGCGGTAAGTCACATTTTCGATAAGGTTCTGGAACTGAATCTTACCGCCGACTTCCGAGATAATTACGGCGTTGAACGGGTCCCATTCGCATATTACATCGCCTTTCTTCACGGTTGCACCATTGGGGAAATAGAGTTTTGAACCGTAAGGAATGTTGGCGTTGGTGAGCATCATCTTGGTGTTGGGGTCGATTATGCGCATTTCGGCAAGACGACCGATAACCACCTGTACGGGCTGTCCGTCGGGACCCTTCTCCTCAGTCTCGACTGTGCGGAGCTCCTCGATTTCCAGGTTACCTTCATAGCGGGAGGTAATGGTAGACACGGCTGCAATATTTGAAGCCACACCACCGACGTGGAATGTACGGAGAGTAAGCTGGGTACCCGGCTCACCGATTGACTGAGCGGCGATGACGCCGACAGCCTCACCTTTCTGCACGATAAGATTGTTGGAGAGGTTGCGTCCGTAACACTTGGCGCAGACACCCTTCTTCGACTCACAAGTAAGCACTGAGCGGATTTCAACCGACTCAATGGGCGAATCATTGATACGACGGGCGGCAATCTCATCGATTTCCTCGCCTGAAGCCACAATCACCTCGCCTGAGATGGGGTCAATAATATCATGTACGGAAACACGTCCGAGGATACGCTCGGCAAGTGAAGCCACTACCTCTTCATTATTCTTGATTTCGGTGCATACAAGACCACGGAGTGTTCCGCAATCCTCCTCATGGATAATAACGTCATGAGCCACATCGACAAGACGACGGGTAAGATAACCCGCGTCGGCTGTCTTCAATGCGGTATCGGCAAGACCCTTACGGGCACCGTGGGTTGAGATAAAGTACTCAAGCACTGACAGACCTTCCTTGAAGTTGGCAAGAATCGGGTTCTCGATAATCTGACCACCTTCAGCACCGGCTTTCTGCGGTTTAGCCATAAGACCACGCATACCGGCAAGCTGACGAATCTGGTCCTTAGAACCACGGGCACCGGAGTCAAGCATCATGAATACAGAGTTGAAGCCCTGGTTTGCGGCAGTCATCTGCTTCATGAGGATGTCGGTAAGACGTGAGTTTACGTGAGTCCAGATATCGATAATCTGATTGTAACGCTCGTTGTAGGTGATGAAACCCATCGAGTAGTTGTTGAGCACTTCCTGTACCTGCTCGTTACCCTCGGCAACGAGTTTCTCTTTCTCCTCAGGAATCAATACGTCACCGAGGTTGAAAGACAGACCTCCCCTGAACGCCATGTAGTAACCGAGGTTCTTGATGTCGTCAAGGAACTGGGCTGAACGGGTCACACCGCAAGTGTTGATAACCTTACCGATGATGTCGCGCAGTGACTTCTTTGAAAGAATCTGGTTGACATAACCGATTTCCTTAGGCACAAACTGGTTGACCAGGATACGTCCTACTGAAGTCTTCTCGACAAGGTGCTGTATGGGGTTGCCGTTTTCATCGATGTCATCCACTACTACCGATACAGGAGCGTGAAGAGTCACGCGACCTTCGTTGTAAGCAATCTGAGCCTCTTCGGGGCCATAGAACTTAGAGCCTTCGCCCTTGTCGCCCTCACGAAGCTTGGTGATATAGTAGAGACCGAGCACCATGTCCTGAGAGGGCACGGTGATAGGCGCACCGTTTGCGGGATTAAGGATGTTGTGGGCACCAAGCATGAGCATCTGTGCCTCAAGGATAGCCTCATTGCCGAGGGGGAGGTGTACCGCCATCTGGTCACCGTCGAAGTCGGCGTTGAATGCCGTACATGCAAGCGGGTGAAGCTGGATAGCCTTACCCTCGATCATCTTGGGCTGGAATGCCTGGATACCGAGTCGGTGAAGTGTCGGGGCACGGTTGAGCAATACGGGGTGACCCTTCATTACATGCTCAAGGATGTCCCATACGACGGGCTCCTTGCGGTCAACTATCTTTTTAGCCGACTTGACAGTCTTCACAATACCGCGCTCTATGAGCTTACGGATGATAAAAGGCTTGTAAAGCTCGGCAGCCATATTCTTGGGGATACCGCACTCATGCATCTTCAGCTCGGGACCTACGACGATTACCGAACGAGCCGAATAGTCGACACGCTTACCGAGAAGGTTCTGACGGAAACGTCCCTGCTTACCCTTAAGTGAATCGGACAGCGACTTGAGAGGACGGTTAGCCTCGGTCTTGACTGCCGATGACTTGCGCGAGTTGTCAAGCAGTGAGTCGACAGCTTCCTGAAGCATACGCTTTTCATTACGCAAAATCACCTCGGGAGCCTTGATTTCGATAAGACGCTTCAATCGGTTATTACGGATGATTACGCGACGGTAAAGGTCGTTAAGGTCGGAAGTGGCAAAACGTCCGCCATCGAGGGGCACGAGCGGGCGAAGTTCCGGCGGAATCACGGGAACTGCCTGCAAGATCATCCATTCGGGCTTGTTGCGATGACGTGAAGCGCGGAACGACTCTACAATCTGGAGTCGCTTCAAAGCCTCGGTCTTACGCTGCTGCGAACCGTCGGTGTTGGCGCGGTGACGCAACTCGTAAGAGAGTGTGTCAAGGTCAAGACGGGTAAGGAGGTCATAAACTGCCTCGGCGCCCATCTTGGCGATGAATTTATTGGGATCGGTATCTTCAAGCTGCTGGTTGCCCTGGGGAAGTTTGTCGAGAATATCGAAGTATTCCTCTTCAGTAAGCAGGTCAAGAGCCTGCACGCCTTCGGCAACACCGGGCTGTATCACCACGTAACGCTCGTAGTAGATTACAGCGTCGAGCTTCTTTGAGGGAAGTCCGAGGAGGTAGCCGATTTTGTTAGGCAATGAACGGAAATACCAGATGTGTGCGACAGGCACAACGAGCTTGATGTGACCCATACGCTCACGACGCACCTTCTTCTCAGTGACCATTACACCACAACGGTCGCACACGATGCCCTTGTAACGGATGCGCTTGTACTTTCCGCAATGACATTCATAGTCCTTTACCGGACCGAATATCTTCTCGCAGAAGAGACCGTCGCGCTCGGGCTTGTAGGTGCGGTAGTTGATGGTCTCAGGCTTGAGCACCTCACCGCTTGACTTCTCCAGAATCTCTTCGGGCGAAGCAAGCCCGATAGAGATTTTGGAAAAACCGGTTTTTGTCTTATTGTCTTTTCTAAAAGCCATATATGTATTTACCTTTCTTTGTCTTATGAATGATTATTGCTCAAGGTTGATGCTCAATCCGAGACCGCGAAGCTCATGGAGCAACACGTTAAGTGACTCGGGGATACCTGCCTGCGGCATAGACTCACCTTTGACAATTGCCTCGTAAGCCTTGCTGCGGCCGTTGACATCATCACTCTTGATGGTGAGGATTTCCTGAAGGATGTGAGATGCGCCGAATGCTTCGAGCGCCCAAACTTCCATCTCTCCGAAACGCTGACCACCAAACTGAGCCTTACCACCGAGCGGCTGCTGGGTAATAAGTGAGTACGGACCGATTGAACGGGCGTGCATCTTATCCTCAACCATGTGACCGAGCTTAAGCATGTAGATGATACCTACGGTAGCAGGCTGGTCGAAACGCTCACCGGTGCCACCATCGTAAAGATAGGTCTTACCGTAGCGGGGCAGACCTGCCTTGTCGGTCCACTCGTTAAGGTCGTCAAGACTTGCTCCGTCAAAAATCGGAGTGGCAAACTTCTCATCGAGAATTGCACCCGACCAGCCGAGAACGGTCTCGAAAATCTGACCAAGGTTCATACGCGAAGGCACACCCAGCGGGTTAAGACAGATGTCGACCGGAGTACCGTCGGCAAGGAAGGGCATATCTTCCTGACGGACGATACGCGACACGATACCCTTGTTACCGTGACGACCAGCCATCTTGTCACCTACGCTGATCTTACGCTTCTTAGCCACATAAACCTTTGCCATCTGCATGATACCTGAGGGAAGCTCGTCGCCTATCGAGATATCAAACTTCTTACGGCGCAACTCGGCGTCAATCTCCTTAGACTTGCGGAGATAGTTGACAATGGTAGCGCGGATAAGCTCATTTTTATGAGCATCGGCAGTCCACTTGGAAAGGTTTACGGTATCGAAGTCGATATCCTTGAGAGCACCGGGGGTAAACTTGGCACCCTTGGCAATGATGTCGGCACCAAGGAAGTCTTTCACGCCCTGTGAAGTCTTTCCTTCGGTAAGCACCATAAGCTTGTTGATAAGGATATCTTTAAGCTCACCCTGCTTAACCTCATACTCTTCGTCGAGCTTGGGAAGCTGGGCATTGGCGCTCTTGGTCTTTTTCTTCTTTGCAGCGCGAGAGAAGAGGTTGGTGCCGATGACAACGCCCTTGAGTGAGGGGGTAGCCTTCAATGAAGCATCCTTCACATCGCCAGCCTTGTCGCCGAAGATTGCACGGAGCAACTTCTCTTCCGGAGTGGGATCAGACTCTCCCTTAGGAGTAATCTTACCTATCATGATGTCACCGGGAGCTACATGGGCACCGACACGGATAATACCGCGCTCGTCAAGATCCTTGGTAGCGTCTTCGCTGACATTGGGAATATCGCTTGTAAGCTCTTCCATACCACGCTTTGTCTCACGCACTTCGAGTGAATACTCGTCAACATGGACAGAGGTGAGGATATCTTCACGCACTACACGCTCGTTGAGCACGATAGCATCCTCATAGTTGTAACCCTTCCAGGGCATGAACGCCACCTTGAGGTTGCGACCGAGAGCAAGCTCACCATTTTCAGTCGAGTAACCCTCGGTAAGAATCTGACCGGGAGTGACGCGCTGACCCTTCTCGCATATCGGTCGGAGGTCGATAGTGGTGCTCTGGTTGGTCTTGCGGAACTTAGGTATGTGGTATTCCTTTACAGAATCTTCAAATGCTACAAATTCCTCATCTTCAGTGCGGTCGTAACGGATACGTATCACGGTAGCGTCGACAAACTCGATAACACCGTCGCCCTCTGCCGTAATCTGTGTACGCGAGTCACGGATAAGCTGTCCTTCCAGGCCGGTACCTACGATAGGAGCCTCCGAACGGAGCAAAGGCACTGCCTGGCGCATCATGTTAGATCCCATCAACGCACGGTTAGCGTCGTCATGCTCAAGGAACGGAATCAAAGATGCCGCGATTGAAGCAATCTGTGTCGGCGACACATCCATAAGCTTCACTTCGTCGGGAGCGACAATCGGGAAGTCGGCGTCAAGACGAGCCTTAACCCTGTCGCGCACAAAAGTACCGTCGGCATTAAGCGGGGCGTTACCCTGGGCGATAATCTGACCCTCTTCAACCTCAGCGGTCAGGTAGACTACCTCGTCATTATTGATGTTGACCTTGCCGTCGTCCACCTTGCGGTAGGGAGTCTCGATAAAGCCGAGGTCATTGATTTTCGCATATACGCAAAGTGACGAGATAAGACCGATGTTAGGACCTTCAGGAGTCTCAATCGGGCAAAGACGACCATAGTGGGTATAGTGTACGTCACGCACCTCGAAACCTGCACGCTCACGCGACAGACCGCCGGGACCGAGAGCCGACATACGACGCTTGTGAGTCATCTCGGCAAGCGGGTTGGTCTGGTCCATGAACTGCGACAGCGCATTAGTACCGAAGAAGGTATTGATAACCGAAGATATGGTCTTTGCATTAATAAGGTCAATAGGAGTGAAATCCTCGTTGTCACGTACATTCATACGCTCGCGGATGGTGCGCGACATACGTGCCAGACCTACACCAAACTGATTGTAGAGCTGCTCGCCCACTGTGCGCACACGACGGTTGCTCAAGTGGTCGATATCGTCGACATCAGTCTTGGAGTTAATCAACTCGATAAGGTACTTGATGATGGCGATAATATCCTCCTTGGTGAGAACCTTTACCTCCATCGAAGTGCCGAGACCGAGCTTCTTGTTGATACGATAACGGCCCACCTCGCCGAGGTCATAACGCTTTTCAGAGAAGAAAAGGTTGGTGATAACCTCGCGTGCCGACGCGTCATCCGGCGGCTCCGCGTTGCGCAGCTGCCTGTATATATATTGGATTGCCTCCTTCTCAGAGTTGGAGGTATCTTTCTGTAGAGTATTGAATATAATCGAGTAGTCGCTGCTGTTGGCATCCTCCTTGTGGAGCAATACAGTCTGTGCGCCTGATTCAATAATCTGGTCGATGTCGCTTTCCTCAAGCACAGTCTCGCGGTCGATGACCACATTGTTACGCTCGATAGAAACAACCTCGCCGGTATCCTCGTCGACGAAATCCTCCACCCAAGTCTTCAGCACACGTGCGGCAAGCTTTCTGCCGACAGCCTTCTTGAGATTGGTCTTGTTGACCTTGATTTCCTCGGCAAGTCCGAAAATCTCGATGATATCCTTGTCACTTTCCAAACCAATCGCACGAAGAAGCGTTGTAACAGGGAGTTTCTTCTTACGGTCGATATAGGCATACATGACGTTGTTAATGTCAGTAGCAAACTCTATCCATGAGCCACGGAAAGGGATGATACGTGCAGAGTACAGTTTCGTACCGTTAGCATGGGTGCTCTGACCGAAAAAGACGCCGGGCGAACGGTGGAGCTGCGACACGACAACGCGCTCCGCACCATTGATGACAAATGTGCCCTGTGCTGTCATGTAAGGAATCGGACCCAGGTAGACGTCCTGAATCTTCGGTTCAAAATCCTCATGGTCGGGATCGGTACAATAGAGCTTAAGCTTGGCTTTGAGGGGGACACTGTAAGTGAGTCCGCGCTCCAGACACTCTTCAATGGTGTAGCGAGGCGGGTCGATATAGTAATCCAGGAACTCAAGTACATAGTTGTTGCGGGTATCCACGATAGGGAAGTTTTCCGCAAACACCTTGTAAAGTCCCTCATTATTTCTTTTTTCAGGAGGCGTGTCAAGCTGTAGGAAGTCCTGGAAAGACTTGAGCTGCACCTCAAGAAAGTCAGGGTAAGGAAGGGGATTCTTTACCGAGGCAAAATTTATACGGGGTTTAGAAGATGAAACTGACATTAAAAAAAATGTTAAGGGGAACTCAACTTAAATTATAGCACAAAAAGGTTAAGAATCATCAGAAAAATGATTCTTAACCTAATTACCTGATTAACAGGCAATATTATTTAAGTTCAACTTCAGCGCCAGCTTCTTCCAACTGCTTCTTGAGGCCTTCAGCGTCAGCCTTAGCAAGACCTTCCTTAACAACACCGGGAGCACCGTCTACGAGTTCCTTAGCTTCCTTCAAACCAAGACCGGTAAGTTCCTTAACAAGCTTAACAACTGCAAGCTTGCTTGCGCCGGCTGACTTGAGGATAACATCGAATGAAGTCTTCTCTTCAGCTGCGGGTGCACCTGCTGCGGGACCAGCTGCTACAGCAACAGCTGCTGCTGCGGGCTCGATGCCATACTCATCTTTAAGGATCTGAGCAAGTTCGTTTACTTCTTTTACTGAGAGGTTAACTAATTGTTCTGCAAAAGCTTTTAAATCTGCCATTTTTGTATGATTTAATTGAGTTATTTTTCTTAAATGATTGATTATTTGTTGGAGAGTGTCTCAAGGATACCGTGAAGCTTGGTGCCACCTGATGTAAGGGCGGATACCACGTTCTTGGCGGGTGACTGGAGAAGAGCGACAACATCGGCGATAAGCTCGTTCTTGCTCTTGATGCTTGCAAGAGTGTCAAGCTGGTCGGCACCGACATAGATAGTCTCTTCTACGAAGGCAGCCTTAAGGCGGGGAAGCTGTGCTTCCTTGTCTTTCTTAAGCACATCCTTGATGAGCTTTGCGGGAGCGTTGCCTACTGTAGAGAACATTACAGAAGTAGCGCCCTTCAAGCAAGGATAAAGTTCAGAATAGTCAAAGTCCAAAGACTCAAGAGCCTTGTGGAGAAGTGTATTCTTAACTACGAGGAGCTTAATGTCAGCCTTGCTGCACGCACGGCGGAGATCGCTTGTCTTCTCAGCGTTAAGACCGGCGGTCTCAACAAGATAGAAGCAAGGATAAGCCTTGAGGGTCTCCGCTATTTTCTCTATAATAATACCTTTATCTTCCTTTTTCATTTTACTTAGTCATTTAGGGTTAAGCATCGATTGACTTAGAGTCAACCTTGATACCGGGACTCATAGTGCTCGAAAGATAAATACTCTTAATATAGGTACCCTTTGCAGTAGCAGGCTTGAGCTTAATCAAAGTATTGATAAATTCGCGGGCGTTGTCACTCATCTGCTCGGGTGTGAATGACACCTTACCGATTGAAGAGTGAACGATACCGTTCTTGTCAACCTTGAAGTCAATCTTACCCTTCTTTACCTCCTCAACAGCCTTAGCTACATCGTTGGTAACAGTACCGCTCTTGGGGTTAGGCATCAGACCGCGGGGACCGAGTACACGGCCGAGGGCTCCGATTTTACCCATGATAGCGGGCTGGGTGATGATGACGTCAACATCGGTCCAACCACCTTTGATTTTTTCAATATACTCGTCAAGACCCACGTAATCAGCTCCGGCAGCCTTTGCAGCACTTTCTGCATCAGGGTTGCAAAGCACGAGAACAGTAGTCTTTTTACCTGTACCATGAGGCAAAGTAACGACACCGCGCACCATTTGATTAGCCTTACGGGGATCCACGCCAAGACGTACATCGATATCGAGTGAAGCATCAAATTTGGTATAGGTTACTTCCTTTACCTTCTCTGTAGCCTCAGCCAAAGAGTAAGCCTTCCCAGCTTCAATCTTCTGTAAAGCCAACTTTTGATTTTTAGTAAGTTTACCCATGTCAATTGAAGTTTATTAGTTATTTTCAGGGAATGCCCCCTTTACGGTGATACCCATGCTTCTGGCTGTACCGGCAACCATGCGCATTGCCGACTCAACAGTAAAACAGTTCAAATCGGGCATTTTGTCTTCAGCAATTGCCTTTACCTGGTCCCAAGTGATTTCTGCTACCTTCTTACGGTTAGGTTCTGCAGAACCGCTCTTGAGCTTAGATACCTCAAGGAGCTGGATAGCTACCGGAGGAGTCTTTACAATGAAGTCAAAGCTCTTGTCGGTGTAATAAGTGATTACTACCGGAAGCACTTTGCCAGCCTTGTCCTGGGTGCGGGCGTTGAATTGCTTGCAAAACTCCATGATGTTGATGCCCTTAGAACCCAGTGCGGGACCTACTGGCGGCGATGGATTTGCTGCTCCACCTTTAATCT
>CAJTSK010000013.1 GCA_910578835.1 uncultured Muribaculum sp. | reverse complement strand
GCGGGTTGCATAATGCCACACGCACCTGTGCAACCCTTTACAGGGTAGGAATGGGGTTGGGGCGGACATATTAACCACGGGTATGCCATCGGCATTACCCGCGGCTAACGATATATTTCCCCTTACGGGGAAAAATCCGCCGCAAACCACACACACCACCGCCTCGCGCGCAAATTCCCCGCAGGGGATTGTCCCTCGTGTAGCCGTGGGTTGAGCGCAGCGATACCCACGGAACCCATGACACACCGCATGGTTTCCGAAAGGAATCCTCCCGTTGCTAAATTTTGATGATTCCTATCGGAAACAAAAAATGGGTTATTCAATACCCGGGGTATCGCTGCGCTCAACCCCGGGCTAAACAAAGAATATTCCCCTTACGGGGAAAAATCCCCGCAAACCACACACACCACCGCCACGCGCACAAAACCGGACCACAACATTGCCCGGAAAGGGCAAGATTTCGTTAACCGCGGGTAGCGCCGGAGGTGCACCCGTGGTGCAGCACCTCATCACATATCCACAACCCCGATGCGGGTTGCATAATGCCACACGCACCAGTGCAACCCATTACAGGGTAGGAATGGGATTGGGGCGGACATATTAACCACGGGTATGCCATCGGCATTACCCGCGGCTAACGATATATCTCCCCTTACGGGGAAAAATCCCCGCAAACCACACACCCCACCAGCGTGGGAATACAAAAAAACAGGGTGTAGCGCGTCACGCTACACCCTGTCAGTCATTTATGTCAATAATTAGAGATTCGGGTTAAGCTTATGCCAGTCGGCGATAGGAGGAAGCACGCCCATCTCGATTACCTCGTCACGAAGCTTGCAAAGATGCTCGTAGCTCTTTTCCAGCTCCTTGTTTTCTTCAGGCGTACCCTCGATAGGCTTGTAGCTGACACCATCTTTTGTAATGGTAGTCTCCATAGCCATCATTATATGATGGAACTTGTCGTTGTTGACATATGTACCGGCAGGCCAGCGGAACGGCTTGCCACCCATAGCGGCGGCAATCATCTCGATAGAAAGGTAAGCCGGGCTCTGGAATGAAGACCTTCCGCGCAGTTCGATAATATGCTTACCTCCCTGGATTACGCGTGTCTTGATAGCCTCCCAGTTAGCTTCAGGAAGTACACCTTCGTCGATAAGTTCCTTCAGCGGCTTACCCTTGATGGTAGTGGTTGATTCAAATACAGCCATCTGCTCACCATGACCGCCATAAGTGCGCGCGTTCTTTATTTCAAGGTCGGAAATCTTGAAATATTTAGCAAGCTCTGACTGCAGACGTGTGCTGTCAAGCGCGGCGAGAGTGGTAAGGCAAGACGGTTTCACGCCTGAATATATAAGGGCGATAAGACCGGTGATGTCGGCAGGATTGAACACTACGACGATATGTTTTACATCAGGGCAGTACTGACGTACATTTTTTCCGAACTCTTCAGCGATAAGTGCGTTGCCTTTAAGAAGGTCTTCACGTGTCATGCCCGCCTTACGCGCGGCACCACCTGACGACACTACATACTTCGCTCCGGTCAACGCCTCTTTCACGTCAGTGGTGTAAGTAAGGTTGACACCTTCAAATCCGCAATGCAGCATCTCTTCTGCAACGCCCTCCAAAGCAGGGCCATAAGGGTCGTAAAGGCAAATGTTAGGTGTAAGACGCATCATCAAGGCGGTCTGTGCCATGTTAGAGCCGATCATACCGGCTGCACCTACGATGGTAAGTTTATCAGTGGTTAAAAAGTCCATGGTGTTTAAAATATTATTGGTTTTAAGATATAACAATAGTAAGTGCCCTAATGTTTATCGACGACATGAATAATCACATCATATTACGCGGATGATGGAGCAATATCTCCTGCCTGAGTAGAGAGCGGTCAAGATGTAGGTATATCTCGGTAGTGGCAATCGACTCATGTCCGAGCATCTGCTGTATAGCACGCAGATTGGCACCCCCTTCCAGCAGATGGGTGGCAAAAGAGTGGCGCAGCGAGTGGGGACTTATCTCCTTGCGTATGCCGGCAAGCTCACACTGGCGCTTTATGACATAAAACACCATCACACGCGACAACCTGTGTCCGCGGCGGTTAAGAAACAATATACCCTCCTCGCCCGGCTTGATATCCATGCACGCGCGCTGCTCCATGTAACGGCTTATCTCTGTGATTGCCGTGTCGGAAATCGGCACCATGCGCTCCTTGCTGCCCTTTCCGCGCACTATCACATACTGCTCGTCAAGAAAAATATTGGAAAGGCTAAGGTTGACAAGCTCGCTCACACGCAGCCCGCAGCTGTAAAGGGTCTCGATGATGGCACGGTTACGCTGTCCCTCGGGTGCCGATACATCGACACACTCTATCATGCGGTCAATCTCCTCCACCGACAGCACTTCGGGGAGATGCCGCCCCAGATGGGGAGCGTCGATAAGCAGCATGGGGTTGTCGACAATGTAATCCTCAGTCTTGAGATAGCGGAAAAATGACTTCAGACCGGAGATTATCCGCGCCTGCGACGACGGGGCGATACCTATGTCATGGAGCGTGGCGAGAAATTCATGGAGCGTGGCGGCATCGGTGTCGCGCAACATCATCTTCTTGTCGGCAAGAAAGCGCACCAGCTTGTCGATGTCGGAGCGATATGACACTATCGTATTAGACGACAAGCCTTTTTCAAGCATCAGATAACCCTCATAGTCGTCAAGGATAACAGATATGTCATTGATAGCCCTCATCAGAACCAGAGTGAAAACCGCTGTCGCGGCAGCTTATCGTCACTGATTACCACGGCTGTCGTGCCGTTGGAAAAGGTCATGCCTCGCTTCATCGCGGTCTCGACATCATTGAAGAGTCGGCGCGAACGGTTGCAACGCTTCATCCTGCCTATCACCACTATGCCCTGACGCGCAATTATGTCGGTGACCAGACTCTTCAGTTCATCGTCACCGAGAAGCGACGACGGGTCGACGTAGAGAAACGGGCGGTTGTCGCCGATAGCCGCCATACTGCGCATGCCGTCGTCAACAGAACCGACATGGCAAATAGTAGCCGCCGACGCCACCGACTGCAACGCGGTCATGGCAGCAGCATTTTCTGCCGCCACCATCATCACGGGCTGATTAAAATAGTTTGCCACCCGGAAAAGGAGGCGAGCCTCGCTCCTGGACATGTCGGCGCGATCAGCCGCCCGGTTTATGACAGGATAAGAGTAATAGCCACAATGCTCCTTTATCACCCGTTTTATGAAATAGTAGGCAAACGGGGAGTGGACACCAAAGCCACGGCTACGGCGATAACGGTTAAACGAGGTCAGATACAGACTCAACGCCTTCATTTACCCTTGCCGCTACGCTTTACCGGAATCTTAAACGCATACAGCACTATGGCGGCTATCACGGTGAGATATATGATTATGATAGCCACAGTGGCTACAGTCACGGTAGCGTGGAGCGACTGCGGGTCAAAACGCATCTTCACGTTATGGCTTCCGGCGGGCACCTTGAGCGCGCGCAATAGATAGTCGACACGCGCTATTTCTGTCTCCGCGCCGTCAATCCACGCCTTCCAGCCCCAGGGGAAATACACCTCGGAGAACACTGCCACACCGCCTTTGGCGCTCTTCACGGCATAATGAAGCTCGTTGGGCGCGTAAGAGGTCTCGTAGATAGTGTCGCCCGGCATCTTCTGAGGCACTGACGTGCCGAGTACCGGCTTAAACTGCGCGTCGGAGACAGCCGTCACGGCAGGATTGATGCTGTCAAGCGCACCCATTTCGGCATCGGCACCGTTGACATACATTATCCTGTCTACGAGCCATGCATTGCCGAGGGCGTCGGGATTGGTGTAGACCTCATCATCGCCCATCACAAGGTATTTGGCATTGAGCATGTTAAGCACATTCATGTCAGCCTCGCTGACGTTGCCTGTGGTAAAGTTGCCCAAATGGCGGTCAATCATATCCTGATAGCGGGTAAGCTTCGCGGCATGGTATCCGCCGATAGTCTTATGACGGTAAGAGGGAGCAGCCTCGCCAAACTGCGGGATGTTCATCACGCGGTAGTTCATCGCCGTGTCGGCAAGTATCTGCCGGTCGGCATTGGTAATCGGGAACGGCTCTCCTGCCGCAAGCTGGCGCGGCACAAAGCTCTCTGTGTCAAGATATCGCTTGTTGACAGTATAGAGGTCGCCTATCACTATAAGGGTCAATATGGCGCAGAATGTCTTCTTGTCAATCTTTTTGGTCATAAACAGGCAAAGGAATATGCCACCGAGCGCCACGATAACGAAACTGCGCAACGCATCGCCCGACACCATTGCCATCCTGACACTCTCCACGGCGGCAAAAAGTTGCGGCACCTGCTGCGCCATGCCGGAAGCCACATAAGCGTCATGCTCCTGGTCGCTCAGATAAGAGCCAAACACCGACGGGGCGGCTATGCCGAGAAGACAGAAGAAGAGGCATATGCCAAACGACACAGCTATCGGGGTGCGGTATTGGCGCCACTTGTCGCGGTTGTCAAACAACTCTTTCAGGGCGAGCACCGCAAGGAGAGGAATGGTAAATTCCGCCACCACGAGTATGCTCGCCACCGTGCGAAACTTATTGTACATCGGGAAGTGGTCAATCATTAAATCGGTGAGCCACATCATATTGTGACCCCACGACAGCGCGATTGACAGCAGCGTGACGATGAGCAACATCCACTTCACCGGACCCTTGACGATGATACATCCGAGCAGAAACAGCGCCACGAGCAACGCGCCGACATACACCGGCCCGTTGGTCATAGGCTGGTCGCCGAAATATTGCGGGAACTGGCGCAGGTAAGAGGAAATCTCACCCGACACGGTGCCCGACTTTGCAAGCTCGGTGGCTGTGTCGGTGTCGCCGAGCGACATAAGCTTGTTGCTACCCTTTTCAGGCTTTATCGTGGCACCACCCTTGACATTGGGAATGAGCAGAGTAAATGTCTCGCTCTTTCCATAGCTCCACGCCGTTATATAATCCTTGTTAAGACCACCCGACTCAGTGACTCCCCCGCCGGCGTTGTTGCCGGTAAGCTCGCTATGCTTTCCGCGCATGGTCTCCTTTGAATACATGTAAGTGTTGTATAGGTTGGGGGCATTTGCCGCCACGGCGAGTATCGCCGCAATAGCGAGCGCGCCTGTAGCCTTCCACCACTTTGCCATATTATGCTTTCTGAAGAGTATGACCCCGTAAGCCGCCATAAAGCCTATCACCACCATCAGGAAGTAATAAGACATCTGGATATGGTTGCCCGCTATCTGCAACATCGCAAACACAGCTGCCAGCGCGGCGCCGCCAAGGTATTTGCCCCGGTAGGCAAGCACTATGCCGGCAATGGTCGGGGGTATGTAGGCGAGAGTGATAAATTTCCATATGTGCCCCGCCCCGATTATGATGATGAAATATGATGAAAATCCATAGGCAATCGCCCCGGGTAGAGCAAGATACCATTTCACCTTCATGGCGAGCAGCAATATGAAGAAGCCTGTCATCATCATGAAAAGCAGGCTTACAGGCGACGGCAGCCATAGATGATAAAGGTCGCCGACAAAGCTTATAAGCTTGCCCGAGGGATAAGACGGGTTAATCTGGAAGGTAGGCATACCGGAGAAGAGCGAGTTGGTCCATCGCGACAGTTCGCCCGATTCCTGCTCATAGGTGTTGACCTCATGGCTTATCGCGGTGCCCTGCTGCATGTCATGCTGACGCAACTCGTTGCCCTCAAATGCATCGGGATAGAAAAACGCACATGACACCACCAGCATCACCACCAGCGAAATCATGAAACCAATGAAAGAGCGGCTTGTAAGAAATGTCTTTATGCGACTTCCGGTAGTAAGCCCGCCGTCTGCTATGTTATTATTGTCCATGGATAAGTTATCGTTTAATCTACAAAAGTAGTAAAAAACGCTTCAATGCAAAAAGTATGATGTTAAAATTTTGGTTAATACATCTACATAAACTAAGCGCGGAGATGCCTCGCGGTATCTCCGTGCCCGATAATAAACCAATCATTATCACATTTCTTGCAATGGAAAAAGTAATTTTGCTATGTACCTATAAAACGCAGGGAGGCGTGAATGGTTCAGCGCCTCCCTGAAAAATATTGAGATTTTTTTGCACTATTCCATTAACACCTCTATTTTCAATGAGTTAGAAGATGAAATTTTTGCAGAAAATTTTACATCTTTTTTTGCCGACACTGTAAAATCGGCATTCACGCCGTTGACAGAGACTGCCGCGACCTTACCGGGAAGCGCCGGAAGCACAAAATCAAGGCAACGTTCGGCAGGCATTCCGGGATAATAGCCCGAAACCTCCACATCTATCTCAATCCTGCCCTTTGTCGCACTGCCACTGAACTTGATAAGAGCATACTCGCCGGCGGCAAGTGACCCCGACGATGTGCGGTCATCCTCAAAGAGGGTGTAATCGCTCTTCACCTCGCCACGCGGGAAATAAAGTATGGTATACGATGCCGGATTATAGTCGCCGGTATTTTCCATGTCATAATCAGCCTGCGGGATAAACGCGCCGTTGCGTATGAAAAGCGGCATCACGTCGAGAGGAGCCTTATAGCTTATCTCACGCTGACCCGAGTAGTCCACCGAGGGGTCGTTCCAGTCAATCCATGTCCCGGCAGGGAGATAGACATTGCGTTTCACCGCCCCCTGCTGCAACACCGGAGCCACAAGCACCTCACTACCCCACATATACTCATCGGTGATGGAGTCGGCGGCACTCTTGTCGGTAAAATTAAGGGGACGTACAAGCGGATAGCCTTTGACGGCGTTCTCATAGGCGAGCGTGTAATTGTAAGGAAGCCAGCGGTAGCGCATTTTCACGAGGTCGAGCAACAGAGGGGCATACTCCGGATAGTGGTAAGGCTCGGCATACATCTGCGAGTGGGTGCGGAGGACAGGCGAGAACACGCCAAGCTGCAACCAGCGCACATACAGCTCCGGATCGACAGGATGCTCCTTGTCGATGGCAAAGCCGCCGACATCGTGAGACATGTAGCCGAGTCCGCTTAATCCTGAGTTAAGCATAATCTTCACCTGCGGCTGCATACCGCCCCAGGAGCGCGACACATCGGTCGACCAGGGAAACACGCTGTAACGCTGCAATCCGGCAGTGCCGCCACGCATAAGTGTCATCAGTCGACGACCGGGATACTCATCCTTAAACAGGTCATAGATAATGGAGCTCCACACGTTGCCATATTGATTATGGTACTCTCGCGCAGTCTCGCCATTGGCGTGCACTATGGTCTCGGGGTGTACCTCCGGCTCACCGAGGTCGCCCCACCACCCGGTGACACCCTCGTCGGTAAGCGTGCGGTAGCGTTCCCTGAGCCAGCGGCGTGTGTCAGGATTTGCCACATCAAACATTCCCGCCTCGCCTACCCATGTCGTGACATCGTTGATGTCGCCGGCGGCATTTTTCGTCAGCATACCTTCGGCGGCAAGCATGTTGTAATTGTCGAGCGCCCCGATTTTATTGATATATGGCTGAGATATAATCACTGTGTTGACCCCCTCCTTCTTCAAGTCGGAGAGCATCTTCCTGTGGTCGCCCCACTGCTCCTTGTTCCATTCAAGGCGCCCCATGTCGGTCTCCTGTCCGTACCAGTACAGGTCGAGCACCACACCGTCGACGGGATAACCGTCGCGCTTCAGGGTATCAATCACGCCATAGGTCTCATCTTGAGTGCGATAACCATATTTTGACGTGATATATCCGAGCGACCAGAAGGGAGGCAGGTCCTGACGCCCTGTCAAGAGCGTATATTGACCGGTCACGTCAGCGAGATTGTCATTGCCGTATATAAAGTAATAAGCCACCGGCCTACGGCTCTCCGTCTCGTATTTTATCGTATCGCCCATGATGAGCGTAGCAGCGGCATAATCGTCGTAAAGCACCCCGTAGCCATCGGTACTCACAAAAAACGGCACACATATATTCATGCGGTTGATACGCGGGTCGCCCTCGGTATAGCCGTAATTCTGGCGGTTATACATCTCAAGGGTGTCCCCGTTAAGCTTGAGGCTGTGTCCGCGCTCTCCGGCACCGTAATAGACACCGCCGGCGGCAGGAATAAGCGACAGAGTGCGTTTATCGCCCGAGGAGGTTCTCATACCGTCGTCGGAAAGGAGCCGGCTGTCGCCGTCAAAAAATGTCACTCCGGCACTCTTCATGTCGACCGCCACGGTAAGTCCCGAGGGAAGAGTCATCACTTTGCAATCTCCGTCATGCGATATATCACCGTTGAAAGGCTGCTTTTCAAGCACGGCAGAAGCCGACCGGCGAACATTTTCCCCTGCAGCAAAGTTGGATACTTTGATAATGTTGTCATTAAGCGCATTTACGACCACCGTGGTGCCGTCGGCTTTTGTTGCGGTTATCACACCGGTCGAGGCTGCCGATGACCCGATGGAGCAGACCATAATCATGACTGCCGAACACGTGATACCCTTTAGCATGGATAACTTATTCATTGTTTTTTGGTATTTGATAGAGACATTGCAAAAATAGTCATTTTTTGCCGACAATCTACAATGAGATGCAAAAAATAGCGTATATTTGCGACATTAGTATTACACTTTAAATCAACAGGTAATAGTTTTTTTATGAGAAAGTTGTTTTTTATAGCTATGGCGGCATCGCTCGCCGCCTTCATGGCGGTTTCATGCACCAAAAGCAAGAAGAGCGAGCAGTCGCTTACCCAACGTGACTCCACGTTTACCAATGTCAAACACCCCGAATGGAGCCGCAACGCGGTAATCTACGAGGTAAATCTGCGTCAATACACCGAAAGCGGCACAGTAAAAGAGTTTGACCGCCAGCTACAACGCCTTAAAGAGCTGGGAGTCGACATATTGTGGTTCATGCCCGTGCATCCTATCTCGCAGGAGGGCAAGAAGGGCGACCTGGGCAGTTACTATGCCGTCAAGGATTACAAAGCGTTTAATCCTGAGTTTGGCTCCATCGACGAGTTTAAGGAAACAGTGAAGAAAGCCCATAACCTCGGCATGAAAGTGATACTTGACTGGGTGCCCAATCACACCGGTCGCGACAACAGCTGGGTGACAGAGCATCCCGACTGGTATGCCAAGGACTCGCTCGGCAACATGTACGGGCCCTACGACTGGACCGACGTGTACAAGCTCGATTACAGCAACAAGGAGATGCGTGCAGCCATGATTGACGCGCTCAAATTCTGGCTCACCGACGTGGATGTCGACGGTTTCCGCTGTGATGTAGCCGGTGAGGTGCCTACCGATTTCTGGAATGAGGCACGCCCGCAACTTGACTCGGTAAAAGAGGTGTTCATGCTTGCCGAAGCGAGTAAACCGGAGCTGCAAGCCAATGGCTTCGACATGGGTTACAACTGGCCGATGAAAGACCTTTTCAGCGAAATAGCCGCCACCTCAGGGCAATACACATTTAAAGATGCAGAGGGCAACATGAGGAGTTTCCCGGCAAAACATGCCGTGGCGATAGACTCGCTCCTTGCACTGCAGGAGCAGCAATATCCGCGTGACACATACCTGATGAACATGATTACCAACCATGACCTCAACTCGTGGGAGGGTACTGAACAGGAGCGTCTCGGCAATCTTGCCGACGCATTTGCAGTGTTAAGCTACACACTTCCCGGTATGCCGCTAATATACACCGGACAGGAGACTGGAATGAACCGCGCACTTGAATTTTTCAAAAAAGATGTGCCACCGGTATGGGAGCCGCGCAACCGCTACTTTGAGTTTTATCAGAAGCTCAACCATCTCAAACACACCCAGCCGGCACTTCAGGCGGGTATCGACGGCGGAGCAGTAGTGCGTTTTCCCACTGAGAGCGACGACCTCTATATCTTCTCCCGCTCGGTTGACAACACCACGGTCTATGTATTTGTCAATCTCGGCACCGTGACAACCGATGTGAAATATAAGGATGCCATACCTGAAGGCGACAAGACCACGGTCAACTTCTTCACCGGCGCGACAGAGCAATTTCCCTCGTCGCTTCAACCGGGCGAATATAAAATCTACGTAAACCGATAAATAAGAGCGCGTTCCTTAAAATTTCGGGGTCGTAGGGGCGGCGATTTTTGAGCAGATTTTGCGAGTCGAAGAAGGAACGATGCGGGCATCGTGACTGATGAGATCTCGCAAAATCCGCCAAAAAGCGCCGGACAGAGGTAACTTTTACACATGTAGGCTTACCGATTGCGGATTTAAGACGGTATTGGCGTAAAAGACCGGTGCTGAGGAGAGCCACAGCACTTCAAGGAATGTCAGAAAGAGTCAAATGTAGCGTAACAATCTGTATATATCCGCAGTAACGGTCATATATGAAGCTGTAGAGCATTCTCTCTCATAGTTACGTACAAGACGTCGGCAGTTGTCAAGCCATGAAATCTAACGCTCCACAATCCAACGTCCCTGTGCCGGGACAAATATGGCACCTCCGGCGTTGGATTTGGTGCAGGTGATAATCAGTCCTTGCGCCCGCACGGTTCTGACCACATCCTCACCACGGTAGCCTTTGTCGGCGCGGATTTCCTTCAATGACGGATACTTGCGTTTTGTCTCGGCAATCATTCTCAGACATGCCTTGTTGTAACTGATATTTGCGCATGCAGTATGAACATGAAGGATATTTCCCTGACTGTCAACAATAAGATGGCGTTTGATGCCCTTGATCTTCTTGAAGCCGTCAACTCCCTTAACAGAGTCTGACAGACCGCTGCAACGGCTCGCACTGTCTATAAAACAGATGGTCGGAGATTCATGCCGTCCACACTTCTTGCGGGCTTTTTTAAGAAGAAACCGGTGAATGCTGTTGAATATGCCTTTGGCATTCCAGTATCTCCATTGTTATATACGGATTTCCAGTGCGGATAACATTCGGGCAACAGTCTCCATTGGCAACCACTGCGCAAAAGGTAGAATATGGCCTCGAGAATACGAATTGGGTCGTGTTTCCTTTTGCATTTCATCAAAACCGGGAAAGATCTGACCAAAATTGTCCGTTCCCTCTCGTGAATCTTCTGGATGTGAATGAAGGAATTATTATATTTTTTTCTCAAACAGCTGTATAATGTGTAAATATATCAAAATCAAAGCCATAAATCATAAACGATATTTTAACATACACATTGTATGCCTATAAGATGAAATTACCTCCGTCTCGCATCCTTGGGCGTATTTTGCCGCTTGCTTTCAGTCGCATACCTCGGTATGCTCCTTGCAGCAAGTGACAAAATCCACTCCAAGGCTGCGACCCCTACGACCCCGAAATTTTAAGGAACGCGCTCTTAAGTCTCTAAAACAGGGTGAGTTGCTGGTCGATAAGCCGGAAACTCATCCTGTGATAGGGAGACGGTCCATACTCGACAATCGCAGCGCGGTGAGCCTTGGTTGGATAACCCTTGTTTATATCCCAGCCATACACGGGATACTCTTCATGGATGCGGCGCATAAATTCGTCGCGATGAGTTTTGGCAAGAATTGAAGCCGCGGCGATGTTACCGAAACGCCCGTCGCCCTTAACAAAGGTCTGATAAGGAATATCCTTATATGGCGAAAAGCGGTTGCCGTCGACCACTATCGCCCCGGGTGTCACCCCAAGAGCATCGATAGCCCTGTGCATCGCCTCGATTGAGGCTCGCAATATGTTTATACGGTCAATCTCTTCATTATCGACCACACCTACAGCCCACGCGACAGCCTCCGCCTCGATAATTGGGCGCAGTTTCTCACGCTTAGCCTCGGTGAGTTGCTTGGAATCATTTAACAACGGATGGTGGAAATCATCGGGCAGTATCACCGCGGCGGCATGAACCGGACCGGCAAGACAGCCCCTACCCGCTTCATCACAGCCGGCTTCAAGTCGACCGGTGACATAACATACCGGCAACGATACATCGCGCTTCATCGACCGGCACTGTTTAGGGTGATGCGTCTACGGCGCATAATAGAGTTTACCCGCGCCACAAGCTCTTTCATGGCAAACGGTTTCAATATATAGTCATCGGCACCGAGATCGAGACCGTTGATGACATCATCTTCATTATTACGCGATGAACAGAAGATAAGAGGCGTACGCAATGTCTCAAGATTCTGTTTTAGGTAGCGGGCAAGCTCAAAACCCTCCTTATCCTCCATCATGACATCTATTATATATAGATCGAAGTCGGTAAGCTCGCTGTCCATAGCCTCCGACGTCGTATGATACACGCTGACATTATATCCCGCCTGTTCGAGGTTGTATTGCATGAGCTCGCAGACAAGGGGCTCCTCATCGGCGATAAATATTCTGTTTGTCTCCGTAGATTTATTAGTATTGACGGGCATATAGATAATTTTCATGAATGAAAACCTTACTTAAGGTATTTCCTCTCTACAAAAATAATACGGGTATCACATACAAAACAATTTTAGTAACCGTTTTGTAGCAATATTACGCACTAACTTGCGCAAAATCAGAAATTTGTAACATGTGACACCGGATTGACACCGATTTGTTAAATCCCGGAGCTTAGAGTCGGCACTTACGCTATACGCCTGCGGAAATGATCCTTGACCGTGTCAACGACATTGATGATATAGTCACCCATCTTTTCAAGGTCATTGATAATATCCATATAATATATACCTGCCTGATATTCGTAAGTACGGTTGTTGATATTTTCAACGTTGCTTGAGCGCAACTGATTGCGCAGGTTATTGATTTCACGCTCTTTATTGTAGGAGCGGATGATGTCGACCTGACGCACCTTCTCTACATCGCCGAGCAGTGTGAGCATGTCAGACATCGCTTCCTTCACATACCCAAACATGGTGTCTATATTGCCGAAGATGAAGTCATCGAAATGCACCCCACTCTCCTGCTTACGGATAAGAATCTTGGCACACCCGAAGCAGCAGTCGGCTATACTTTCAATCTCGCTCACGATATTGAGCATGGCGGCTATATGCAGCTTACCTTCATTAGAGAGCCTTCCCTCGGCACAGCGGTTGAGATAATTGGCAATCTCAATCTCCATGCGGTCAGATATCTCTTCATATTTTTCAAGACGCGAGAAGAGGCGGGTGAAATCCTCGGTATTTTCCTTGGTGTGAACCAGTGTCTCCGCCATGTTTATCATGCGCTCCACACGCTGAGCGTAGACCACCATCTCCTTTTCTGCCTGCGCTATATTAAGCTCCGATGCGCTCAACAGACCGCCGGAGATAAACTTGAGCTGGAATTCCTCGTCCTCCTTGTGTTTTGCAGGCACAAGCTTCTCTACTATCTTCACATACAGCCCGGTAAGCCATATCATTATCGAGAGGTTGACAAGATTAAATACCGTATGGAACATGGAAAGACCAAACGACACGCTGAACTGCATGGCACCGATCTGCGCAAGTACAGGGTGACCGTTGGGCAGACTGCCGTCAAAGAGAGAGTTATATACATCGGGCTGGGTAACCTCCAGATTATTAACAAACGAGAACAACGACTCAGGGTTGCCTTGACCTATCGCCTCGGTAATCCACACATTTAGGTTGACAAAGGGGAAAAACACACACAGGGTCCACACGATTCCGAAAAAGTTGAACAGCAGGTGTCCCATTGCCGTACGTTTTGCCGCCACATTTCCGCTCATAGAAGCCAGCAAGGGCGTGATGGTCGTACCGATATTGCTGCCGAGCACCACCGCACATCCGAGGTCAAAGGTAATCCAGCCCTTGGTACACATGATAAGCACAATGGCAAACGTCGCCGCCGACGACTGGATGATTGCAGTTACGATTACGCCGACAAGGAGAAACAACAACACTGAAAGATAGCCCATCGAAGCATATCGCTCAAGGAAGGCAAACATGTCAGGATTACTCTGAAGGTCAGGCACATAATCACTAATCATGTTAAGACCCATGAACAGGAAGGCGAAACCTATGAGAAATTCACCGATTGACTTGGTGCGGCTTTTCTTAAAGAACAGGAGCGGTACGGCACACGCTATTATGGGGAGAATGAAAACCGACGTGTCGACCTTAAAGCCAAACAGGGCTATAATCCATGCCGTGAACGTGGTGCCGACATTGGCTCCGAATATCACTGCCATTGACTGACCGAGAGTCATCAATCCGGCATTCACAAAACTTACCACCATCACAGTGGATGCTGAAGAACTCTGTATAAGTGCCGTGATTGCAAATCCTGTCAAGGTTCCTGCAAACCGGTTACGGGTCATTACTGAAAGAATGTTGCGCAAGCGGTCGCCGGCGGCTTTTTGTAGACCCTCACTCATCACCTTCATACCATAAAGGAACAAGCATACCGAGCCGAGGAGAGCAAAAAAGTCTAATAAAGTATAATTCATTATCCCTGGAGTGATAAAATTTTTTCCAACGCAAAGATATAATAAATCTTTTTAATACAACACAATTGTTAAATATTTATATCAAGGCTCGTTTATTTTAGAGCGCGACCACAACGTCACGGGTCGCACCACAGACGATAGCCGGCAATATTAATTGTGGAGACCCGCGCTGAACTATCATCAAGCATAGCGCGTTTACCGTAAAAGCTTAGAGCTTGTATAATAATAAATTATTACGACAATGAAATTCAAGGTTATTTTCTGCTTTTTCGTCTTTATGGCGTTTCTCGGAGTAAACAAGTCTGACGCTTGTTCACGCATACTTTATGTAGGAGACACAACCACCACGACCACCGACAGTGTGTTGCGTATCGTAGGCAGGTCGCTCGACTGGAAGACCCCGATACCTACCAACCTGTATGTCTACCCCCGCGGCATGAAGAAAAAAGGCAACGAAAAGCCCGGAGCCGTCACCTGGACATCAAAGTATGGAGCTGTCTACGCAGTGGGCTACGATGGCGGTATTACAGAGGGCATGAATGAAAAAGGGCTGGTAATCAACGGACTATTCTGTAAAGGCACCGTCTACACCAACGAACAGACCGAGGGGCGACCCGGCATGTCGCTTGCCGTGTTCATAGCGTGGCTGCTCGACATGAACGCCACCACGCCCGAAGTGGTGGATGTGCTAAAGAAGCAGGACTTCAATATTTCGGGAGCCACTTTTGACGGCGGCACAGTATCCACCCTCCACTGGGGCATCACCGATGCCGAGGGCAGAAGCGCCATACTGGAGTTTGACAACGGAGTAGTCAAGGTATATGAAGGCGAGGATATGCCTGCAATGACCAACGACCCGCAGTATCCGGCAATGACCGCCATCAACGACTACTGGAAGCAGATAGGCGGCATCAACATGCTCCCCGGCACAGTCAGGAGCTCCGACCGCTTTGTACGCGGATATTTCTATCAGGGTCATGTCGACAAGACTAACGACGCCGACCTTGGTCTATCTATAATACGGAGTATACTCGTGAATGTATCGGTGCCCTACCTCTATACCGTAGAGACTGAGCCTAACGTGTCGTCAACCCAATGGCGCTCGTTCAGTAACATTCGTGACCGCCTGTACTATTTCGACATTGTTACCAATATGGGAGTGTTCTATATCGACCTTAAGAAGTGTGATTTGCGTCCGGGAGCTCCCGTCATGAAGCTTGACACCTCCAAGTCGCAAGACTATATCGGCGATGTCACTTCACGTCTTGTAAAGCATGCCCCCTTTACACCGATGTATTAGCCTTTTGGCGCAGTTTGTGGCTAAATTAGCCACAAACTGCACTTGCCGTTTTATCTGTAAAAAATAAAATGGTAACTTTGCAACATTGACTGTTTATGATGAAAATGAGGAGATTTTTAAAAGCATTTATCACTCTGTGCAGCCTTGTCGCAGTGAATTTTGCCATGTCGGCTTCCGAGCCTGAGTTCCCCATATCATTATCTCCTGATACATGCACCATAGATAGCGACAACATTGAATTACCGGCAGAAACCTCCGACACGGTGCCGCTTCCGGGTAAAAACTGGATGGCGAGGCTCATAAACTCCGGATTTCATATCAACGACCCGCGTATCAGATATCCTAAATTTGCACAGTTTTGCGTAAACGTGTACAACTGGGGCGACCGCACATTCAATTCATATGATCCTGATTATGTAGTCGGCACGGGCAAAAACTGGAAAATCATAGGAAAAACATATAACTGGGCACAAAGCTACATGCTTACGTTCACAAAAAACACCTCGATACGAATGATATCGGATGTGTACAGCGACATAGGTGCCCATCTCTGCTTCATGGCAGTGAGCGTCGGCTACGACTTCAATGCCAACGAGCTTATCGGCAATCCGGCGTCAAACCGCACCAACTTTGAATTTAACTTCACGTGTGCGCTCTTTGCCGCCAATTTCCAGAACTCATCGACCAAAGGTGGCACACATGTCACAAAATTCGGCAATTTCAAACCTTCATCAGGCAAAAAACTCGATTTTCGGTATGATGGTGTTTATCAAGAGTCGACGATACTCGACCTATACTATTTTTTCAACCATCGCAAGTATTCGCAGGCAGCCGCCTACTGCTATTCAAAGTATCAGCTTAAAAGCGCCGGCTCGGTAATTGCGGGATTTAACTACACCCATCAGCAGATAGGGCTTGACTTCTCGCCACTGCCTGACGACATGCTCGCTTATCTGCCCGGAGACACCGACCATTACAATTTCCGCTACACCGACTATGATATCATGGTAGGATATGCCTACAATTGCGTGATGAAACCACGCAAATGGTTGCTAAACGTCACCATCCTGCCATCTATCGGCTATAAACACTCCTACGAAGACTCCACCGAGGGAAGAAAAGATATGTTTTCTACCAATATCAAGGCTATGAGTTCCCTGGTGTTTAACCACCGGAGCCTATTTGCATCAATGTCATTGCGTTTTGACGGCCGCGCCTATTACGGCAAAGGCTATAATTTCTTCAATTCCAACGAGTCGGTGACCTTCAACATCGGTGCTCGGTTCTGATTTTGAGCCTCCCTACGATAAAATTATCGTTACGATTGTTATAGCATTATAACAAATCATCCAATTATGGCTCACGACATCATATTCCTGATTTTGGGTATAATACTCATCATCGCCGGGGGAAATTACCTTACCGACGGAGCGTCGGCTGTGGCTCGTCATTTTAAAGTATCAAATCTGGTAATCGGACTTACCGTAGTGGCATTCGGCTCCTCCACCCCCGACTTCGTGGTGTGTCTCACCTCGACGTTGAGCGACAAGTCGCAACTCGCGCTTGGAGATGTCGTGGGAGCCAATATATTCGACATACTCTTGGTAGTAGGCGTTGTGGCTCTTATCAACCCTATACACATAAGCAAGGATATGCTCTGGAAAGACCTCCCGATGATGGTGCTTGCATCGATGGCCCTGTTTTTCTGCGGCGATGACAAACTCCTCGACGGCACCGACGATTTTATCAGCCGCACCGACGGATTGATGCTACTCGCCTTTTTCATCATCTTCATGGCATATACTTTCGAGATGGCGCGCGAGACTCGGCAACCACAGCCGGCAAACGGTATCTCCACTGCTTCTGCGGCAAATAACAAAGCGTCAACAAAACAACCCATGAAGATGTGGGTCGCTGCACTATGTATAGCCGGCGGACTCGCCGCACTCGTAGTAGGAGGCAACTGGATTGTCGACGGCGCATCGGGAATCGCACTGAAAGCGGGACTCTCGGAGGGAATGGTAGGTCTTACCATCGTGGCAATAGGAAGTTCCGTGCCCGACCTTGCCACCTCGGTCGTGGCGGCTGTCAAGAAACAACCGGGCATAGCGCTCGGCAATGTCGTGGGAGCCTGCATATTCAATGTATTTTTCATACTCGGACTCTGCTCCACAATCAAGCCGCTTGACACCGGCACGATATCGCTGGTGGATTTCAGCACACTTGTAGGCGGCTCATTCCTGTTGTGGCTGTTCGGACAGATTATAGGCAAGCGCGTTATAACCAGAGGTGAAGGCGCAGTACTCGCGCTTTGCTATGTCGGTTACATGACCTACCTTATCATCTCGGCCATTCATTAAGAACGGAGGTGATAACAATGGGCGTTTTATTGTTTTTTAACTTGAATGTGCGATAAATCTGCATAGATTCGGAGTTATCTTTGCATAAAACATTAAAACGACTGTAATCATGGAAAAACCTAAGAAAACCGCTATAAAGAAAGGCGCGGCTTCTGCCGACCCTAAAGCAGCCAAAAATGAGGCACTTGCCCAGGCTATGGCAAAGATAGAAAAGAACTACGGACGAGGCGCCGTAATGAAGCTTGGCGATGACCGGGTGGAGGATATCGAAGTGATTCCGACTGGCTCGATAAGCCTTAATTATGCACTCGGTGTAGGAGGATATCCGCGCGGACGTATCACCGAAATCTACGGACCCGAATCATCAGGTAAGACTACACTTGCCATCCACGCTATCGCCGAGGCACAGAAACGTGGCGGAATAGCCGCAATCATCGACGCGGAACACGCATTTGACCGCTTTTACGCCGAAAAACTGGGCGTGGATGTCGACAACCTGCTTATAGCGCAGCCCGACAACGGCGAACAGGCACTCGAAATCACCGAGCAGCTTATACGCTCATCGGCAATCGACATAATTGTAGTGGACTCGGTAGCCGCCCTTACCCCCAAGAGCGAAATAGACGGCGATATGGGCGACCGCAATGTAGGTCTGCAGGCGCGTCTTATGTCACAGGCGATGCGCAAGCTTACCGGCACCATCTCACGCACCAACACCTGCTGCATATTCATCAACCAGCTGCGCGACAAAATCGGCGTGATGTTTGGTCCCTCAGAGACCACTACCGGCGGTAACGCGTTGAAATTCTATGCCTCTGTGCGCGTCGACATCCGTGCCGCCACATCAATCAAAGATGGCGACGACGTGTTGGGACGCCATGCCAAGGTGAAGGTTGTTAAAAACAAGGTGGCACCCCCCTTCAAGCGCGCCGAATTTGACATCATGTTTGGAGAAGGCATCTCACGCGCCGGCGAGATACTTGACCTCGGCACCGACCTGGGCATAATCAACAAAAGCGGTTCGTGGTTCAGCTATGAAGGCTCAAAGCTCGCCCAGGGAAGTGTTGCCGCAAAACGCATGATTGCCGACAATCCCGAGCTTGCCGAAGAACTGGAGGCAAAAATCATGGAAGCACTCAAATCGGGTGAGGCAGCCGGCTCGTCAAAGAAGCCGAAACTGAAGAAAGCGTCGGAAGAAAAAGAAGATACCGCCAAGGAAGAAGAGCTTGACGACATCTCCGACAGCGAGTTTCCCGATGATTTCTCCATTGAGGAAGATGTGACCGAAGATTAAGAGCCTTTTTAAAAATAGCATAATCTTATAAAGTGTAATCACGTTATGCGACATTTCTTTTGCAGGGTTAATGTTTTTAATTATCTTTGTATCAATTTGCCGTAATAGTATTACACTTTATAAAATCTATTCAATATGTCCCAGATCAAGACCATAGGCATACTCACCTCAGGAGGTGACGCACCGGGGATGAACGCCGCCATACGCGCGGTGACACGTTCTGCTATCTTCAGCGGATTTAAAGTCAAAGGTATCTACCGCGGTTATCGCGGCTTGATTACCAATGAGATTGTTGAGTTCAAGACACAGAATGTATCCAATATAATTCAGATGGGCGGTACCATTCTGAAGACAGCACGTTGCAAGGAGTTCCAGACACCCGAAGGCCGTCAGCTCGCTTACGACACCATACGCCAACATGAGATTGACGCCCTCGTGGTGATAGGCGGTGACGGCTCTCTTACCGGAGCGCGCATCTTCGCCACAGAGTTCAATTTCCCCATAATCGGCTTGCCCGGTACCATCGACAATGACCTCTATGGCACCGACAAGACCATCGGATATGACACTGCGCTCAACACCATCATGGAGTGTGTCGACAAAATCCGCGACACCGCCACCAGCCACGAGCGCCTGTTCTTCATCGAGGTCATGGGTCGCGATGCAGGCTTCCTCGCCCTTAACGGCGCTATCGCGTCAGGTGCCGAGGCAGCAATCATCCCGGAGATTTCAACCGAGGTCGACCAGCTTGCCGAACTCATCCAGAACGGTTTCCGTAAGAGCAAGAACTCTTCAATCGTGCTTGTAGCGGAAAGCCCCGTGACTGGTGGAGCCATGGGACTCGCCGAGCGTGTGAAAAACGAGTATCCCGGCTATGATGTACGTGTATCCATACTCGGTCACCTTCAGCGAGGCGGCTCGCCGACGGCATCAGACCGCATACTTGCGTCACGTCTTGGCTCGGCGGCTATCGACGCGCTTCTTGAGGACCAGCGCAATGTAATGATCGGTATCTCCAACGACCAGATTGTATATGTGCCTTTCTCAAAAGCCATCAAAAACGACAAGCCTATCAACCGCGAGCTGCTAAACACTCTGCGTCGCCTGTCGATTTAGAGCTTGTTTAATCAAGATATTTAAGATTACGCATAAGTCCTTTAAGTTTGGTGCGCTTTACGGCAGAATGCCGGAAAAGCGCATTAAACTTTTCAGGGGTAAGCCCCGACAATGCCGACCGGTCAAGGTCAAGAAACTCACCTGAGGGAGTAAACTCCGCTATCTCAGTAGGGTGACAACCGCGGTTATGGGGACATACCTGCTGACACACGTCACATCCATAAAGGTGATTTCCCAGACACACGCCTTCGGGCAGCGTCTCGCCACGGTATTCGATGGTGAGATATGAAAGACATCGCCTGGCATCGATTTCTCCGTCGCTTATCGCTTTTCCCGGACATGCCCTGACACACGCCCCACATGAGCCGCAATCGCCGTCATAACGCTTGTCGGGCGCGAAATTAACGGCAGTCAATATCTCCCCGAGAAAGAAGTAAGAGCCGAGACCCGGTATGATGAGCTGCGAATTTAGACCACGAAAACCAAGACCTGCCTCGACAGCCCAGTAGCGTTCCGGCAATGGAGCCGTGTCGACACACACTCGCGTCTCCCCGCCATATCTCCCGACTATATATCCGGCAAGAGCCGACAGCCGCTCACGCACCACCTCATGGTAATCTTTTCCGTAAGAATAATAAGCAAATTGAGGCACACCGTCACGCTGCCTCACGGCGGGATAATAATTGAACGCGCACACAATCACCGACCGCGCCTCAGGAAGCAGCCCACATGGATTAAGACGCAAATCATGATAGCGGTCGAGATATTGCATCTCTCCGTGACATCCTGCAGCTATCCAGCCGTTGTAACGCGCCACCTCGGCGCTATCAACGTCATGTACAGGCGCGATGCCTAGACGCGACACACCCAGCCGCAACGACATTTCACGCAGCTCGTCGCTACATTTCGATGGGAGAAAACTCATACCCTTCCTGTTTAAGCCATTCGATAGCGCGTGGAAGCGCATATCTGAGATTGCGCTCAGCCTTCAGGGAATCGTGAAACACGATTATAGAGCCATTGCGGGCAAACCGCTTCACATTTTGCAACACCTGCTCGCCATTAAGCTTCTTGGAGTAGTCACGCGTCACAAGGTCATACATGATGATGTTGAAATGGTCTTTTATGACCTTAGCCTGCCCCCATCGCATTATGCCGTGGGGTGGGCGATAGAGCGAACTGTCGATAAGGTCATCAGCCTCCTTGATGTTGCGCAGATACACGTGGGAACGCTCCTTGAAACCCTGAAGATGGTTCATGGTGTGATTTCCCCAGCTGTGACCGCGCTTCTTAATCTCTTCAAGCAATCCCGGATTACGGCGCACATTGTCGCCGACAAGGAAAAATGTAGCCTTTACGCCATAATGGTCAAGAAGGTCGAGCACCCAGGGCGTCACCTCAGGAATAGGGCCGTCGTCAAATGTAAGATACACCACCTTGCGACGCTTACGCTTTATGCGCCATACCCCCTCCGGAAAGAGGATACGGTACAAAAGCGGCGGTCGTTCGATGTACTTAAACATTGTTTTATCGTCTATTCGAGTTTCTGAGCATCAGTCTCGGGTGCGCTCTTGAAATAGCGGGAGAAGTTAACCCCCTCTCCCTGAAGCTGCTTCATCAACGCCTCCACGTCACCACCGCAGTCGGCATAAAGCTGCAGCAGCTGCACGAAATAAGTGTCGTTGATATAGCGGTCGTTGCGGGTAAGCAGCGAATACTGGCGCGGAGTCAATGTCTGGAAGTAAAGCACATACTGCTTGTAGAGATTAATCTCATCGGTAAGCAGGTCAAGCGCCTTCTTCCTGTCATCCTCATTGCCGGTAACATCGGCGAGACGAGCATAAAGGTCAACAATCTGAGTACCGGTAAGCACACCGAGCGGAGCGGCATGTACGGGCAGTTTCTCCATCATCAGGTCTATCACTGTCTGAGAGCGTTTATAACGGTCGGCAATGAAGCCCTCCACCTTTTCACGCTGCGCGGCATCCATGTTGACACTATCCTGATGGAAATATATCTCAGCTTCCACGCCTTCATTATACAATGCCGTGGCAAGGTCAATCATGGTCATACGGGTAGTGTTGACCATGCGGCGCACTGTCTCGTCAAGATAAATATCGTCGGCTGAAGTCGTAGCGTCAAGACCGCCCCAGCGGAACTTGTTGACTATATTGTCATATGCCTTGTCGGTGTTGACCGCGATATGATATCCGTCGTAGTCGGGATTCTTAATCGGGCCGACCTCATAAGTCATACCTGTAGAGCGCATGTAGGGCGACAGGTTAAGATAATAGCTGTCGGGCACCGTCATCGCGAAATAGATAGGACGTTCCCAGCCGTTTTCAGCGTTGGTGGCAAGCATGTCGAGCGCGATGACGTTGCTAAGACGCAATCCGCCGTCAGGCTCATTCATCTGGTTCAAGTCGATATATTCCTCGACAGCAGCCGCCTCTTCCTCCGACACGCGACCCGCCTTCACGACAGCATCCTTATCGACAGGGAGATACATGTTGGGGTACTTGAACTCATACAATCCCCATTCATTTTTATTGGCATCAGGGCTATAAAGAGCCTTCAGCGCTGCCTTCACGTTGACCTTGGTTGTGTCAGGGTCAAGGAAATAGCTGAACTGACGCTTGTCATGGGCGTAAAGGTCGGGGGTGGCAAGCATCTTGATTGCAGGCGCGTCATAAGAGGGCATGCGCATCTGGTCGACATACCAGTCAGTGGTAAGATATGACAGGTTGACCACCCTTACATCGGTACGGTAACCCTCCACCTCCTGTGCATACCACAAGGGGAATGTATCGTTGTCGCCATTTGTAAACACAATCGCGTTAGGCTCAAGGCTCGACAGGTAGTTCATACCGAAATCGCGCGCCGCATATCGTCCCGAGCGGTCATGGTCGTCCCATGTCTGCGACACCATCTGAAGCGGCACGAACAATCCTACCACAACTCCTATAATAGCGCCGACAAGCGAACGCGACTTCTCCTTGCCCTTGGTGAGGTTGACCACCAGGCGCCATATGCCGGCGACACCCATGCCCACCCATATGGCAAAAGCATAGAACGAACCGGCAAACGCATAATCACGCTCACGCGGCTGATTGGGGGTCTGGTTAAGATACAACACGATAGCTATACCGGTCATGAAGAACAGGAAGGCAACCACCCAGAACTGCTCGATACCGCGCTTAGAGGTAAATGCCTGCCAGCCTATACCGATAATACCGAGGATGAGCGGAAGCATGTAAAACACATTGTGTCCCTTGTTTCCGGCACCAAGGTCATCGGGGAGCAATGACTGGTCGCCAAGGCGGAGATTGTCAATCAGCGGAATACCGGAAATCCAGTTGCCGTGGGTAATCTCGCCATTGCCTTGTATGTCGTTCTGGCGACCTGCAAAATTCCACAGGAAGTAACGCCAGTACATGTGGTCAAGCTGATAGTTGAAGAAGAATGTGAGGTTTTCCAGGAAAGTGGGCTTTATCTTGCTCTGAGTCTGTCCCGGATAAGGATTTCCGTCACGGTCAAGATAAGGATTGACAGTGACCGGGGTGCCTTTCATGCCTGTCCAGTCCTTGTAAGCGGCTGCATACTTGCCGTCATACATACGCGGGAAAAGCATGTTCAGCTCAGGATTCATCACATATTCGGTCTTAGTTCCCACGACCTCATAACGGTCGGGCTGGTCGGGAGAAGTCTTCACGGTCTTGCCGTAAAGAGTCTTGCCCTCTTTCTTAACAGCCTGCGGACGACCTTGCGCATCTATCTGATATACAATGCCGGAGTTGAATGTCTGTCCGTAGAACAAAGGACGGTCGCCATACTGCTCGCGGTTAAGATAAGAACTGAGCGCAAACACGTTGTCAGGGGCATTCTGGTTCATCGGCGTATTAGCGGTGGAGCGTATAAGCAACAGAGCGTAAGATGAGTAGCCGATAAATATCACAAGTATGCTGAGCACAGTCACGTTAAGTATTCTCACAGGCACCTTTTTCATATAAGCGAAAAGGTAGAAAAGCAGACCGCAGAATATTACCACGGGAGCCAGCCAGCCGTCACCGATAAAAGGAATACCTGAAAGGAACACGCTCAGGAAGAATGACACCTTTATCAACTTTGCATTCTTCTGACGGTAAAGCTCATACACAGCCCATATCATGACAGCAAGCGCGATGATGGTATAAGCGATAGGACCTGAGTTATATCCGCAATGCAACACGTTGACAAAGAGCAATTCGCAATACTGCGCCATCTCGATGAATCCCGGCACGAGTCCGTAAAGGATAAGCCCGACGATTACAAATGACACACAGAGTGCCAGGAGCGAGCCCTTTGCATTGACATTCTTGAATTTCTTATAATAGAACACAAGCACTATCGCCGGAATACAGAGCAGGTTGAGCAGATGGACCGCAATAGAAATACCTATCACATAGGCTATCAACACCAGATAGCGGTCGCTGTGAGGCTCATCGGCGCGGTTTTCCCACTTCAGGATAAGCCAGAACACGAGGGCGGTACAGAATGAGGAGAAAGCATATACCTCACCTTCGACGGCTGAAAACCAGAATGTATCGCTCCAGGTATAGACAAGCGAACCGCATACGCCCGAACCGAAGATGACAAGCATCTCTACAAGCGATATAGAGGTAGCGTCATCTTTCACGACAAGGCGACGTACAAGATGGGTTATAGTCCAGAAGAGCAGCAATATAGTACCCGCACTCAGCAATGCCGACATCGTATTGACCGCGATAGCCACATGCTGTGCATCAGGAGCGAAATTGACAAAGAATCGCGCCGCAAGCATGAAGATGGGGTTGCCCGGCGGGTGACCGATTTCAAGTTTATAACCTTGAGAAATGAACTCCGGACAGTCCCAGAAACTTGCCGTGGGCTCCAGAGTAAGGAGATAGGTGACTGCGGCGATGACAAACATGAGCCATCCGAGCGAGTCATTAAGTATGCGATATTTTTTCATCATCTTGATTATAAGCTTATTCAAATTTCCATGTAATCACACCGGTCTGCTCGGCGGGAGCCTCAAGGTCGACTGAGAAACGCGACTGGCGTGACGCGGCTATGCAGCTGCGGCGCACCCCGGCATTAGCTGCCGCCGGTCCGGTACCCCCAACATATTCGGGTGTGCCCACGACGTGTCCCTTGCGGTTGACACGCACTTTTATCTTTACTGTTCCGGAAAGGGTACTTGCCGGCTTGCCCCACGCCTCGGCGGTACGTCCGCGCAAGTCATGTCCTGCAAGGCCGCTCAACGCCCCTGTATTGGAATTTCCGTTGGGAGAGCCTGCCTCACCTTTTCCTTTCTTGGAATTGCTGAAGCCGCTCTTCATGCGGTCTTTAATCTTTGCCTGCTTCTCAGCCTCCTCTTTCTGACGCTTAATGCGCTCTCGCTCAGCAATCTCCTCCTTTGTAGGTCCTGCCTTTTCAGGAGCCGGCTTTTCGGTGACTTTCATCGTCGACTCATTTTGCGACGTCACGAGCGACGGGGCTTCAGCCACGGCATCACCGGCATCGGCGAGGTCGGTTCCGTCAACGGCGGCATCAGCCTGCGAGTCGTCAGGCATAGGCGAATTGTCGGTCTCCTCCACGGGAAACGGCATATCGCCAAGTTTCACATATTCGCCGCCAAACACGATTTCACTTGAGTCGACAGGAGGCCATTTACGGTCTTCGGGAGCAGTGATGTCCACGCGATAGTGCGCAAGCACCAGAGCCAACACAAGGAGGATGACTATCAGCGCCGTACAGGCAAGGGCTATCAGTTGGTCACGCTGCGACTCGCTCATTATAGCTTACTTTAATTAGAGGGCACCCCCGACACATCACCGCCAATTGCGTCAAGCGACATCGCGGCTGCAGGCTGTGGCGCTTTCGCGGGCTTGGTGGCAAGCACCATCTTCAGATTATTTCTTGCGCCGAGGTCGAGCACCTCCACAATCTTGCCGTAGGGCACCTCTTCATCGGCATATATGGCAATAAATCCGTCAGGCTCGTCCTGCTGGGCAAGCTGAAGGAACGCAAGAAGCGACTCCGCTTCGATGGGCTGAGGCTGCTCGTCGCCGAAAGAGGCGAAAAGGCGGCTCTCTTTATCTATATATACTCTCGTACCGGGCTTCAAGGCGGTCTGCACCGAACTTTGCGGCAGATTCACCTCCAGCGCGGTAGGAAATACAAATGTCGATGTAATCATGAAGAAGATGAGCAGAAGGAAGATGACATCGGTCATTGATGCCATCGAAAACATCGCCATCATGTCATGAGGTCGTTTAAGTGCCATGAGGTAAACAGGATAGGGGATTAAGCCGGTTCGTTAAGCAGGTCCATAAACTCCATGCTCTTACCCTCAAGCAGCTTCATGACGCTGTTGAGACGAGCCACAAGGATATTGTAGGCAAACAAGGCGACGATGCCGACGGCAAGACCGGCGACAGTTGTCACAAGCGCCTCATAGATACCTCCGGCAAGCACACCGACATTAGCCGACGAGCCGGCATTGGCAAGCGCGAAAAACGCCTCTACCATACCTACCACAGTACCGAGGAAGCCGAGCATCGGCGCTCCGGCGGCAGTGGTGGCAAGCCAGGGCAAACCTTTGCCGAGATTGGCAATCTCAAGGTTGCCGGTATTCTCGATTGCCACAAGCACATCGTTCATCGGTCGTCCGATACGGCTGATACCTTTGAGTATCAGGCGACTGTAGGGAGAGCCGTTTTTCTTACAAAGATTCTTGGCGCTCTCAATCTCCCCCTCATGGATGTAATCCTTTATACGCTTCATGAAAGTAGAGTCTTCGCGCGCCGCACGGCTTATGACAATATAGCGTTCTATAAAGATGTAGATGCTTATCACAAGGAGAAGTGCAAGCGGAATCATGATAAATCCGCCCTTCATGCACAAATCCCACACCGACAACTCGGCTGTGGAAGTAACAGCGGTAGATACATTCTCCGCCGATGCCGCCGACCCGGCAAGAGTCTCAAGGGTTTTGACAGAGTCAGCGACTCCTTGGGGTATCTGTGCGATAATCATGTTGAGAATAGACATGTCGTAGTAAATGATTTATAGTTACTTTAAGCAGTTTTTATATTGATGTATAGCTTCCTGCAGCCCAAGATACAGGGCATCGGCTATCAGCGCATGACCTATCGACACCTCATTGAGATAAGGCACCTTGTCATGGAAATATTTGAGATTGGCAAGGTTAAGGTCGTGACCGGCATTGACACCGAGACCCGCCTTGTGGGCGGCTATGCTTGCAGCTACATAAGGCGCCACGGCAGCCTCAGGGTCGGCAGGATAATTATCGGCATAGGGTTTGGTGTAAAGCTCCACACGGTCGGTTCCGGTCGACGCGGCAGCCTTCACCATCTCTTCATCGGGGTCGACAAAAATAGAGGAGCGTATACCGGCTTCACGAAGACGGTCGACCACTTCCGAGAGAAATTCATGATGTTTCACAACGTTCCAGCCGGCATTGGAGGTAATCGCATCGGGAGCATCGGGGACGAGAGTCACCTGCTCAGGCTTCACCTTCAACACGAGGTCCATGAAGTCGGGCGACGGGTATCCCTCGATATTAAACTCGGTCTTTACGAGAGGGCGCAATGCAAACACATCGGCATGACGTATATGACGCTCATCGGGGCGGGGATGCACCGTGATACCCTGCGCGCCAAACGACTCGCAGTCAACGGCAACCTTTTCCACGTCGGGTATATTTTCACCACGCGCATTGCGCAGCGTGGCAACTTTATTGATATTTACACTCAGATTTGTCATATTTTCAACCTCAATTTATTGTAATGAATTGTTGTAATAACATAAAGATTACATCAATTCGGGGAATTTTCCCTATATTTGTAATCGTATTACGACAAATGCAACTGCAAAAATAATCAGAAATAATAAAACTGCGAAAAGAATTGATAGCAAAAGATGCCATAGCACCCCAAATTATCCCGATATCACCCCGACAAAGCTCGCAACTTGAACTTTCAGCCGCCGACGGTGATAGCGCGACACCTATCGTGGACTCCGAAGGAAGGTATCTCGGGATGACCTCAGGTTCGGCGCGACCCGTAAAAGCGTCGACACCGATGTCGCTTGTGCTTGAACGCATGGTCTCGGGCGACAAGACCGTGCCGGTAGTCGACGACATCACCGAGCGCTACATCGGAGCTATCGACCGCGACTCGGCCCTTGCGGCGGTATCAAGCCTGTTTCCGCAGCTCGATGAATACACGGAGCTTACCGTCACCTGCAAGCCGAGCCAATACAGCGCCTCGGCTATCGCACATGCCGTGGAAGACGCCGACGCCCATCTGCTCAACCTTAACGTGACCGCGGGTACCGAACCTGACTCACATACCACGGTGATGCTGCGCGTCAACCACTCGCGTGGCGAATCGGTGGCGAGGTCGTTGCAACGCTATGGTTATGAGACGGTAGAGATGACCGGCGACCCCGGAATGTTTTACACCGACATGACTGAACGTGTCAACGCGCTTCTTCATTACCTCGAAATATAAGAGTCTGTTTAGTAATAAATATGAGAATAGCCGTATTCGGAAACCTATACCAGGAAGCCCACATACAGGAGCTTTCTACCTTATTTGACCTTTTGTCGCGCCATAATGTGTGGGTAGAGATGGAAGAGTCATTTTACAATTACCTCTGCTCGATGTTACAATCGCCTCCCGAAATCAACGACATAATAAAGGGCGACGATTTCAACGCCGCCATAGCTCTCAGCATAGGGGGCGACGGCACTTTCTTGCGCACCGCCCAGCGGGTAGGGGAAAAGGAAATACCGATACTCGGCATAAACACCGGTCATCTCGGATATCTCACCGACGTAAGTGTCGACGAAGTAAATGACAATCTCCACAATCTGCTCGAAGGAAAATATCTCGTCGAGGCGCGCACAATGATAGGCGTGACAAGCCCCGACGCAAAACTCGACCTGTGGCAGTATGCGCTTAATGAAGTGGCTATACTCAAGGAAGATACCTCGTCGATGATAGAGATGGAGGCTACGGTCGACAACAGCCATCTTGCCACCTATCTCGCCGACGGACTTATCGTGTCGACCCCAACCGGGTCGACCGGCTACAATCTCTCCGTTGGCGGTCCGATTGTGGCGCCCTCCGCCCCGGTATGGGCTATATCGCCCGTTGCCGCACACTCGCTGACCATGCGACCGCTCATCGTCAGCGACGACAGCATTATTTCGGTGACCACACGCTCGCGCTCCGCAACTTACCGCATAAGCCTTGACGGACGCTCTCAGACACTCCCCGTAGGCACCACGATAGAGATGCGTCGCGCTCCCTTTGTAACGCGCGTCATCCAGCGTCTCGAACACCGGTTTACCGATACGCTCCGCTCCAAACTCCTATGGGGCATCGACAAGAGATGAAAAGCGCCCTTATCACCCATCCGCAACTTGGCACGGTCAAGATAACCATGCGCTCATCGGCGCGACGTATCATCGCACGATGGAAAGACGGGATAGTGCATCTCACCCTGCCGCCTACATGCAATGGCGAGGATGTGATACGGTCACTCGACGCCCTCGCCCCACGCCTTCTTAAACGACGCAACGAACTAATCTACCGTGAGGGGCAAGTAATTGACATGGCGGGGATCTCCGTCGCCATAACGCGACAAAGCGTGAAGCCCGACCGAGTGCTTGCCTCGATGCGTGGCGACAAGGCTTTTCTTGAAGTGGGAAGCGGCATAAACCTTGACGACATAGCGGCTACACGCACCATAAGCGGCATTCTGTGCCGCATCGCGGAAAAAGCGTCGCCTGAACTGCTGCTTCCACGCGCCATGCAGCTTGCCCGTGAAATAGGAGTGACGCCTGCGTCATGGCATATCATGCGCGGATTCCGCACACTCGGCAAATGCACGTCACGCCGCGAGATTCACCTCAGCTATGTCATCGCCTTCCTGCCTCAGGACTTGCGCGATTACATCGTGTGGCACGAACTCGCCCACCTGTCCGAGATGTCCCACTCCCCGCGTTTCCACGCCATATGCGACCGCTATTGCCAAGGACGTGAAAAGCAGCTCATCGCCGCCCTCCACGCCTTCCGCTGGCCGATACTTAAGTAGTTGTCAGTTGTCGGTTTTCAGTGGTCAGTTGTCGGTTGTCAGTGAAACAGAGGGACATAGGGGCAAAAGAGACAGTGTTTTTTTGGGGCTTGCACAAGGGGGGAATGTGTCTTTGGCTGATGGTTATGCAACCCACTTCGGGGTAGCAACATGTATGTAGGTATGTAGATCCGGTGGTGCCACTTCGCGGCTACCACCGGTTAACGATATCTTGCCCTATTCAGGGCAAAATCATTGCAAATATAATGGGCTACCCCACAGCCCCTACGGCAACGCGCACCAAACCGAAAACCCATCTGTCTCTTTTGACCATATGTCCATCTGTATCTCTGACAACTGAAAACTGAAAACTGAAAACTCAAAATTGTTTGTAAGGTACAATAAAATTGGCTAATTTTGCAGTAATGTCAGGACTTAACCCCCAGCACGAAGCAATGCTTCGTGAGGTTGTCGCCGAGCTCTCCGCCGGTGAAAACCTCGTTAACATATGCCCATCACAGTGGCGTGGCGAACCGTTGCCCTCGCAGCAAGCGGTTAAGGAAATCATTACTCTTTCGCGAGCCATTATCTTTCCCGGATTTTTCGGCGACAGCGATGTGACCCGCGAAAACCTGCTATATTTCACCGGATTATGGTCGGAAAAGCTCTATAAACTGCTTGTCGACCAGATTCATGCCGGATTGTCGATGGACATCTGCAGTGATGACGCACCGGAATACTCTGCCACGCAGTCACTTGCCGCGTCAAAGGCTGCCGCGTTTATGTCCAGGCTGCCCGAGCTGCGCCGTCTGCTCAACTCCGATGTGCGCGCCACTTATTACGGCGACCCGGCAGCAACATCGACACAAGAGGTAATATACTGCTATCCGGGCATAAGGGCGATATGTAATTACCGCATAGCCCATGAGCTGGTATTGCTCGATGTGCCCATCATACCGCGCATGATAAGCGAGCTTGCCCATGCTGAGACAGGGGTCGACATACATCCCGCCGCCACGATAGGCGAATCATTTACCATCGACCACGGCACAGGCATCGTGATAGGCGCCACCGCGATAGTGGGTGAAAACGTGAAGATATACCAGGGTGTCACCCTCGGGGCAAAGAGCTTCGACCTTGACAAAGACGGTAATCCCGTCAAGGGAGAGCCGCGCCACCCGATTATCGGCAATAATGTCATCATCTACTCCAACGCCTCGATACTTGGCAGAATCACGATCGGTGACAATGCGGTGATAGGGGGCAACATATGGGTGACGGAGAATGTAGCCGCAGGAGAGCGGCTGATACAGGCTAAAGCAAATAATGTATTAAGAATAAAACATTGATGGAAACGGAAACTTACGAAATGGTAGCAAAGACCTTCCAGGGTCTTGAAGATGTACTTGCCGACGAACTGCGGGCTCTCGGGGCACAAAATGTGACTCCCGGGCGACGGATGGTGGCTTTTGAAGGCGACAAAGAGCTCATGTACAGAGCAAACCTAAGCTGTCGCACTGCGTTGCGCATACTGAAACCGATTGTTAAGTTTACCGCCGGAGACCCCGACACGCTCTACGAGATGACAAAGGAGTATGACTGGAGCACACTGCTCAGCCCCGACAAGACATTCTCGATAGACTCAGTGGTCAACTCCGACCTGTTTAACCACTCGCGCTACGTGACCTATCGCGTAAAAGACGGTATAGTCGATTTCTTCAAAGACCGTTACGGAGCCGACAAGCGTCCCGGCGTAAGACTTCAGGATGCCGACGTGATGATTAACGTACATATCGACGGCAACCGCGTGACGCTTTCACTCGACTCGTCGGGCGAATCGCTTCATAAGCGCGGCTACCGCGTTGCGCAGACCGAAGCACCCATCAATGAAGTGCTTGCCGCAGGCATACTCATGAAGGCAGGCTACAACGGCAGCTGTCCGCTCGTCGACCCGATGTGTGGTTCAGGTACATTTCTCATCGAGGCGGCTCTCATAGCTGCCAACATCAATCCGGGCGTATATCGCAGGAATTTTGCATTTGAACAGTGGAAAGACTTCGATGAAGAGCTATTTGAAAGTCTCTACAACGACGACAGCAACGAGCGCGAACCCGAATTCAAGATATATGGCGCCGACATATCGCCCAAGGCAATCGCTATTGCCGAGAAAAATATCAAGCAGGCAGGTGTAGGCAAGTATATCGACCTCGAAATAAAGCCCCTTTCCAAATGGGAAGAGTCGCCCGCCGAAGGTATTATCGTGACCAATCCTCCTTACGGCGAGCGTATATCGGTGGAAGACATGGACGGGCTTTACGAACTTATCGGCAGCAAGCTGAAAAAGGTGTTCAAGGGCTATCACGCATGGATTATCGGCTATCAGGACGATTATTTCAAGAAAATCGGTCTTGCCCCCTCGCAGAAACTCCCGATGCTCAACGGCTCGCTTGAGTGTGAGCTTCGCGAATATGTAATCTTTGAAGGCGACTACAAGAGCTTCCGCCGCGAGGGCAACACTCTCCACACCCGTCAGGAAGAGCGCGAGGAGCGCGGAAAGAAAAAAGAGTCACGCCGCATCAGCGACGAAGAGTGGCGCAACAATGCACGCAAGAAAGGCTTCGGCGGAAAAGATGGCGACCGTGAGGAAAAGCGCCGTGGAGGCGACTTCAAGAAGAAGCGTTCGGCTCTTGAAGAGAAATACAAGGCAAAGCCGGTAGGGAAAGCTCGAAGAAAAGAGCGCGAAGAGCGCGAAAACCGGTTCCGCGATGACCGCAAGAGAGAATTCCGCTCCGAAAACGGAAGAAAAAAAGATTTCCGCGACAACAACCGCAGGGAGTTCAACCGCGACACGACACGCAAAGAGTTTACACGCGACAATACTCGCCGCGACAATGACACGCCTGAGACAGTATCGGAAAACCCGCTTGCAGTGCGCCGCAACGAAAAAGCCCTTAAGATGATACAGGGCAAGCAGCCGAGCATCCCCTTGATGCGCTCACGCAAAGGATGGAAACGCGGCGAAGCCGACAACAACGACAATAACAACGACTAACCAATCACAACCATAATTACAGACATGAGTGCTTATAACATTCTCCTTCTTGGATCCGGTGGCCGCGAATCGGCACTGGCATGGAAAATCAACCAGAGTCAATCGCTACGCAAGCTGTTCATAGCTCCCGGCAATGGCGGCACATCTCACTATGGTATCAACGTAGACCTTTCACCGCTCGATTTCCCCGCAGTGGAAAAATTCGTGAAGGAAAACGACGTAAAAATGATTGTGGTCGGTAACGAGGACCCGCTTGTAAACGGTATATACGACTATTTTGAAAACAGCGACATCACCGTTGTTGGACCGAGCAAGGCAGGTGCAGCTCTCGAAGGCAGCAAGGACTTTGCAAAGCGTTTCATGGAGCGCCACAATATACCCACTGCACGTTACCGCAGCTTTTCAGCTGAAAATATAGAGGAAGGATACAAGTTTCTTGAAACGCTCACTCCTCCCTACGTACTGAAAGCCGACGGACTTGCCGCCGGAAAGGGTGTATTGATAATCTCCGATATCGAAGAAGCAAAGAAGTCGCTGAAAGAGATGCTTTCAGGCATGTTTGGAGCATCTTCGGCAACTGTCGTCATCGAGGAATTCCTGTCGGGCATCGAATGTTCGGTATTCGTGTTAACCGACGGCAAGGATTACCGTGTGCTCCCCGTGGCTAAAGATTACAAGCGTATAGGTGAAAGCGACACAGGTCCCAACACCGGCGGAATGGGAGCTGTAAGCCCCGTGCCTTTCGCCGACGAAGTGTTCATGGAAAAGGTGCGCACCCGCATCATCGAGCCTACCGTCAAGGGACTTGCCGAAGAGGGCATCACTTATCGCGGATTTATATTCTTAGGACTTATCAACGTAGGCGGAGAGCCGATGGTGATTGAGTATAACGTAAGAATGGGTGACCCGGAGACAGAAGCTGTCATGCTCCGTATCGAGAGCGACCTCGTGGAGCTTATGGAAGCCGCCGCCAAGGGCAATCTCGGCGACAAGCCGATGATAATCGACCCGCGCACGGCAGTAACCGTCATGATGGTGTCAGGCGGCTATCCCGGCGACTACCGCAAGGGCATGATAATCGAAGGTCTTGACGAAGTGCGCGACAGCATCGTGTTCCATGCCGGCACAAAGCAAGGGGTGGGCGACCGCATCATCACTTCCGGCGGCAGGGTACTGTCGGTAAGCTCCTACGGCAAGGATATCGAGTCGGCGCTTGCACGCAGCTATGACAGTATAAAACTGATAAACTTTGACGGAAAATATTTCCGCCGTGACATAGGCCGTGACCTCATGGCTCTTCTTGACAACAAATAGTAGTGAAAGAGCAAGAGCTTACACGACTGCTACATTCCCGCTACGGTTTCATGCTGATGCTGCTGGTGTCAGTGACAGGAACCGTGGCGGCATGGTTTATGGGCGATGTGGTCCATGTAGGGGGCGACAGCGGTTTTGGATTTCCGTCGGCAAATGAATGGATTTCTGACGGCGCCCTGTCGCTTGGGGTAAGTCTCGGACTTAATATAGTCATCTCATTCCTGCTCCTCTACCTCAACCGCCGGTTTAACATAATCAGGTCGGTATCAATGCTCTTCGCAGGCATGTTTCTTGTCATGCAGGCAGGGCAGCCATCCCTTATGGGACAGCTCTATGACGGGTCGGTGATGTGTTTTCTCATCCTCCTTGCCATAATACCTTTTTTCTCCACATTCCAGCGTCCCGACCGCACACGCCGCATATTTCTGTCATTCCTCCTTATCAGCTTAGGCTCGCTTACAGGCTATGCCTATACGGTATATCTGATTGTATTCTTTATCGGGTGCTTCCAGATGCAATGTTTTTCACTGCGCGGACTACTCGCTGCCTTAACAGGCATCTTGACACCTTACTGGATATTATGTGGATTTGGTGTCGTAAGCCTGTCATCGTTCCGCATGCCGGAGTTCATAAACATATTTGACGCGTTAGAAGGGCGTGACCTCGCGCAGATAGTGGTCTACACCATCGTCAACCTCATCCTGGGAGTAGGGTTCGGTATATTTGACATAATAAAAATCTACGGCTACAACGGCAGGGCAAGGGCATACAACGGATTCTGGATTATACTGACCATAATCACCACCCTGTTTGTAATCATCGATTATACCAACCTCATAATATATCTGCCTATACTGAACTGCTGCACGGCAATACAGATAGGACACTTCTTCACGATTAACAACACAAGGCGAACATATATCCCTATCTGTTGTATATATGTAGTATATATCATACTCTATTTGTGGAGCGTAACACTATGAAAATAATAATTGAAAAAAATATCCCTTTCATAAAGGGAATGCTTGACAGTGTTGCCGAGATAAGCTATCTCGCGCCTGAAGATATCACCCCGGAGGCAATGCGCGACGCCGACGCCCTTATCACGCGTACACGCACACGCTGCGACGCAAAGCTGCTTGACGGCTCAAAGTGTCGCTTTATCGTCACAGCCACCATAGGCACCGACCATATAGACCTCGATTACTGCCGAAACCACGGCATAACCGTAATAAACGCCCCCGGCTGCAACGCCCCGGCTGTAGCCCAATATGTATTTTCTGTCATAGCCGGTCTGCGAGGACTCGGCACTGATTTCACTCTCGGAGTTGTCGGCGCCGGACATGTAGGCTCCATTATCATCGATTGGGCGAGAAAAATGGGTATCACCACCCTCGTGTGTGACCCTCCGCGTGCCGATGCCGAAGGCAAAGAGGGCTTTTCCGACATAGAGGAGATAGCAAGACGCTGTGATGTAATCACATTTCATACCCCGATGACTCGCGACGGCAAATATCCTACCTTTCATCTGCTCGACCGCGACTTAGTGGACAAGATGGAACGCCGACCGCTTATAATAAACAGTGCCCGCGGACCGGTTACCGATACGCAGGCACTATTATACGGATTAGAAAGCGGTAAGATAGGCAACGTAGCCATTGACTGCTGGGAAAATGAGCCAAACATCTCCCCCGAATTACTCCGACTGGCTGAAATAGCCACTCCACATATTGCAGGATACTCAAGGGAGGGAAAGATACGGGCTACACGAATGGCTCTCGATGCTGTGATATCCCACTTTGGATTGCCTGAGGTGGAGATGGCTGAAAAAGTGCCTGCCGGAGCGGCTGACAACGTGACTCTCTCCTCAGTGGCGGCAAGCTACAATCCGCTTGCCGATACCGAGGCTTTGAAATCGTCGCCGGAGTTGTTTGAGCATCTGCGCAACAACTACAATTACCGGCCCGAGACGCGCTGATTACTTGAACTGCAATTCGTATATATCGAAAAGCGGCACCGCTTTCTCATCGGAATCGATAACAAAGTAAACAGCATGCTTGCCTTTCACGGCTGTCATGCCGGTCAGCGGTATATCCCTATCGGCACGCTCCTGCGCCATATCCTTTGAAAGGGTAAGAGAGCCTATCTTTTTTCCGCCCTTGCTCTCCCAAGGCGAGTCAAGCATCACGGTCACTGTCGCGTCATGTCCGAGCGGCATGATGTCAAGCATAAGGTCTGAAACCGGAGTATTCTCAAAGTTGAAATACTTGTATCCCACTATCGAACCTGCCGTATTATTAACCACCGGAGCAAGGTTCTCACTCAAGTCATAAGGCTTCTTGAAGCGGTCGGCGTCTCCATAATAAGGCTTTACATAAGAGCCGGTAAACAGGAAGTCAGGATAAGAGTGACCGACTTTGCCCGGACCGGTATAATAACATGCAATACCGGCCGAATAACGCTTCATCAGGTCAAGACCGGCTGTCTCAAAACCCTCTGAAGTATATTCAGCCTCGGAAATAAAGACCTTTCCGCCTTTACCTTCCTCAACGCTTACTTCAATCGGAGCTACCATAGCCTGACGGGCATATTCATTAGTGCCACACTGGCGATGATAAAACACATACCATTTGCCGTTAATCTCGATAATGCTGCCGTGGGTATTGCCGTAAGGTGTCGCGGTAGGTATAATTTTACCGTCGGCATCGGTGTCACGTGCACGACCGTCTATTATAGTGCCGCCATAAGTGAACGGACCGAGCGGATTGTCACTGTAGGCATAGGCAAGGGTATAGTTGGAAGCGGGCATACCGAAGTCTCCGTCATTGCTCCAGCGACTGTAAACAAACACATATTTATCTTTAATCTTACGCATTGACGATGCCTCGAAAAAGCGGAACACAGTGTCGCCCTCGCGCGAGGGTATCATATCTTCCACTATTTCGCAACCGGGCTTGACAGTAGCCATTGTCAGAGGGTCAATCTCAGCGGCATACGATCTCTCGAAACCCCAATATCCATAGACGCGACCGTCATCGTCGACAAGCACTCCCGGGTCAAAGCGAAATATACCGTCGGTAATATCGGGATTTTCCTTGCTCCAGTTACTTACCGTAAACGGACCGTCGGGACGCGATGACTTGGCAATCATGCCGTTTCTTCCACCAGCCTGATTGTTAGGATAGAGATAATAGGTCTTTGTTCCGTCGGGAGCCGTCACCTCAGCCACGTCAGGCGCAAAAAGCACATCACCTCGACCACCTTCGTTAAGCGGCTTGCCGTCGGCATTAAGTTTTGACTCAAATATCACTCCGTCATATCGCCAGGCGGAAAGTGAATCGACAGGAGCTGACCACACTACCTGCTCCAGACCGCAATAATCGGTCTTGCGAGAGTCATGTGAACCGTATATGTAGACTCGGTATTTGCCCGGATTATCAGGATCCTCAAACACATATGGCTCACCATCGGGAATATACTCCCACAACGGCAAGAAAGGATTAGCTGCACAGATGTCAACTGACGGGAAAAAGGCAGCAACCGCAAACGCCATCCCCGCAACGGATTTTGCAAAATTAAATGATGTCTTCATGTTATATCTATATAGTTGAAACCTCTAAGCTTTAAAGCTGTAAATGTGTCGGGAGCCACTTATATCTTCAATCGGCAACTCCCTGTCACCTGACCGAAGTAATCACGGTGGAAGTAGCTCCGCGCCAAGGCAATATGCCCCAATAGCGCTTGTAGCTCACAGTAACCTCACGCCCTGTGCCTTTAGCGGCGGCAAGTTTATGAGCCACCTCGTCATTGTCGACCGAAAACACGAAATCACGCGAGTAGGTGCTTGTAGTGTCAATCAGCGCCGACTTGACGAGCATCTGCCCCTCCCAAGTCTTGAATATGATACCCTGACGCTTGAAATCTACCACATAGCCACGCTCCTCCATGTCAGTCTCATAGGGATTGACATAGCGCAGCCAGCATACAGCCGCAAGCGCAAGCACCATCACCACAACACACCACCATATCACCCGACGGAACTTATGTCGCTTCCGTGGCTTTTCAGGCAATGACGGCGTATCGGTATCGGCAGGCGCCGAACCATCAAACTTAATCACCGGCTCCGCAGTCTCTTCAGAGAGAAAATTGTCGGGTTTAGAGTCAAGGTCCATATTTAGAGCTTGTTTAATAATAAATATTACCGTCAGGGCGGTTATTCGTCGAACAGATTTTTGCTTGTGATGAGGGAGTTATGGGATTCCATAACGACCGAAGAGCAGGCGGAAAGATGCCGGCGAATGACCGACGGGAGGTAATTTGTTTCATATCGTTGGTATATTTTTGCATTTGTTTCAAAGTCCGTCAAGAGGATGAGTGATTATAAAGTTACCTTTTGTCTCGTATATCTTGGTCGCTTTTCGCCCTGTTCCTCAGTCATGTACATAAAGTACACTCCTTCGTCACATGTCGAAAATCCGCTCAAGCTATACGACCCTGACGGCAACATTTATTATTAAACAAGCTCTTATTATACTTCTTTAATTTCCAAAGGAGCGTTTTTCTTGTCGAGGGCGATGGAGATGAAGGCATAAAGTCCGAGAATCACAAGCATGCATGTCTGTGAACCCCACACGATTGTAGCGAAAGCAGCCGCCCTGTTATATTCCACCCCGTAAATGCCGAGGGCAAAAATTATGGCAAGGTGCCACGGTCCGAGACCACCGTTGCTCGGAATACCCATAGAGATACTTGAAAGCACAAAGGCAACAAGCGCACACACTATGCCAAGATCGGCGGTAAAGGAGAATGCGAAATAAGCAAGATAGAGCTGAAAGAAATAGCACCCCCACACACACGCCGTAAGAAGCAGCCATCTACCTTTTCCGGGCATTGTCGTAACCACAGCAAAACCGTCCCACAGGTTTTTAACCGCCTGACGTATGCCGGTCACCAATTTATGGGTACTCTTTGTGGTAAAGAGCCATACAACAAGACCCACGCCTATCACAGCAAGCCCCCACAGCCATGGAGAATGAAGCATGTTGAGTATGCCCTGATAAGTCTCGGGATATTTCTCGCCAAATGCAATAAACGCCGGACGAGCTATCAAAAATGTGACAAGGGTGAGCAGCAACACTGTCGCCGTGTCGGCAAGACGGTCACACACCATCGAACCGAAGACAGTGGTAAATTTTGCATCCTGGCGTTTTGCGATATATCCTGTACGCCACAGCTCACCAAGACGAGGCGCGAGCAGATTGACGGCATATGTGCCGAAAATACTCCATACAAGAGGAGCAAGCGGCACGCGTATATCAAGCGCATCAAGCTGAATACGCCATCTCATCGCACGGAATATGTGGGAAAACACACTAACTACCAACGCTATTGCAATCCATACATAGTCACAATTGCGAATCTCATCCACTATCACATTGACGTCAATCTTTGAATACAGATAAAAGCAAAGACACACACTCAATGCAACGGGAAGTCCGTATTTGATTACATTACGCAATATATTGCTCTTCTTCTTTTCCAAAACAATGCTTTTAAAATGGATAATTAACTATCAAGTAACACTAAGAGCTTGTTTAATAACAGGTCAATATGCACTTGTGTCCACAAAGATACTATATTTCCGCGATAATAGGATAGGGTGCAGCAAATTTGTCAGAAACATGGCACCACATCCTTAAAAGTACTTTTCATTGGTAAAAAAGTCTAATTTTAAGTCCATTATTTGGAACTATTCATAAAAAAGATGATTTTTGTATTACTAAAACGAAACTGAAAACATAAACAATCATGACTCAGAGAGTAGTAGGAATATCACATATTGCCAACATTAAGAGCTTTTCGACCGATTTCAGCAGCTTTGGAAAGGATTACGTATTCTCACGTATAACACCTGGTACCGGCAACAAAGCCGGCGCTATACTTGACAATCACTGGCGATTTGACGGAATGACAGTGATACTTGCCCTTAAAGGCATAAACACCATAAACATCAACATGGAAAGCATAGATGTAAGCCCTAATTCAGCCATCATAACAGGACCTAACGCCATCATAAGCACCGGAGAGGTCGACTGGGAAAATGTAGAGGCTTACACTCTCTTTATTTCAAAAGAGTTTATGATGGACATAAACCTTGATGTCAATGTGATAAACGTAAGACAACAGTTTCAGAAGCGTAAGCCTGTAGTGTCGCTCACCGATGACGAGACCATGTTGTTGCGCCGGTATCTCGAACTGCTCCATCTTAATGCCAAAGGACGTGAAGTGTCGCTCTATGTAAAAAGCATAGCACGCAACCTAATCTCCGCACTCATCTATGAGATAATGGAAATAGCCGCCAACCATGACGGTCCATCAGAGGAAGAGAATGAACGCGGTAAATCGCGCCGACTCGGATATGTACATGACTTCCTGCAGCTTGTCAACATATATCACACCAAAGAGCGCTCGGTAGGCTTTTATGCCGATAAACTATACATCTCGCCAAAGTATCTTTCGCTCATAATAAAAGAAAGTACAGGAAAAAGCGCAGCCCAGTGGATTGACGAGTGTGTTATACTTGAAGCTAAAAACCTGTTGCGCTTTTCCGGAAAAAACATTCAGCAGATAGCCTACGAACTTAATTTCAGCAACCAGTCATCGTTTGGCAAATTTTTCAAGCATCTCACAGGGATGTCGCCCACTGAATTTCAACGCTCCTGAAAAATTTGTAAATTTGCAGCATGAAGAAAAAAAGTATCTGGGACCTGCACAGGGTGACCGCCGAAGAGTTTAAAGAGCAGAAAAAATCGCCTCTTGCCGTAGTGCTTGACAATGTACGCAGCCTTAGTAATGTAGGCGCGGTATTGCGCACATGCGATGCATTTGCAGTAGAAGAAGTGCAGCTTTGCGGTGTGACCGGCACCCCTCCCTCGCCGGAAATCCACAAGACTGCCTTAGGAGCCGAAGACTCGGTAGACTGGCGACACTACGACAATACACTCGACGGAATAGCCGACCTTAAACGCCGCGGCTTCACCATCTGCGTACTTGAACAGGTGGAAGGAAGCGTGTCGCTTGAAAAATTTATACCGGAAGAGGGTAAAAAATATGCCATTGTAGCTGGCAACGAGGTTAAAGGCGTAGCCCAGGAAGTGGTGGATGCCGCTGATTTTTGCATAGAAATCCCGCAGGCAGGCACCAAGCACTCGCTCAATGTATCGGTAAGCGCCGGTATAGCCCTCTGGCAACTCTATTCAAGGATGCTCAATCAATAATGAAATGATGATCCGCCGAGAAATTCCCTTAACAGCGATGTAGAAGGGATAAGACGCTCGGTGATAGGTGAGAAATAGCTGAGAAGCTTACGCAGACGGAAAGCTTCGGCATATTCGGGCATATCGCGCGGCACATCCTTCAATATCTCGTCGGCAAACTCTCTCATTACTCCCAGTTCAAATATAAGCGAGGAGTTAAACATCGCATCGGCATTTTCCTGATACGGGAAAATCCAGCGTTCCTCACCACGACGCACCGACGGCCATCGGCGTATGGTGTCTATAGCCGATACCCCGCGATACTTGTAGTCGCGTATGATACGGCGCAGCAAGCGGTTGTCGGTAGTGGGCACCCAGTTATGGTCATCAATCGATATAGTGGTGAGTGCCGACACATAAATCATATATTTCAACTTCTCGTCAATATGGGATGTAAGCTCGGGGTTAAGACCATGAATACCCTCGATAAGCAACACCGAGTTGCTGTTGAGCTTCAGTTTACGTCCCTTGTATACGCGCTGTCCAAGCTCGAAATTATAAGTAGGCAGCTCAATCTCGCCTCCCGAGATAAGAGTGTTAAGGTCACGGTTGAATGTCTCAAGGTCAAGCGCATATAGTGACTCGTAATCATAGTCGCCCGACTCGTCGCGCGGTGTATCGGCACGGTTTACAAAATAGTCGTCAAGCGATATCATCTTCGGCTCAAGCAGGTTGGTCATCAGCTGTATGGCAAGACGCTTGGTAAAGGTAGTCTTGCCCGATGATGACGGTCCGGCAATAAGCACAATCTTTGCACCGCCTTCAGCATAACGACGCGAAATCTCATCGGAGATACGCCCTATCTTCTTGTCATGCAGCGCTTCGGCTACATTGATAAGCATTGCCGTCTCCTTATGGGCAACTGTCTCGTTGAGGTCGCCGGCATCATCCACCCCTATCACGCGGTTAAATGCAAGATAGTCGGTAAACGCGCTGTAAAGCTTTTCCTGCACGACAGGCAACGCCGGACGCTCAGGATTTTCACTGTCCATGCCCATAAGCAGGAATCCTTCCTTATAAAGCACGAGGTCAAACACCTTCAGCATGCCTGTCGACGGGGCGAGATTGCCGTAATAGCTGTCACACACGCCGTCAAGCCTGTAATATACAGTATACAGTTCATGGAGGGTGCCGAGCAGCTTCACCTTGTCGTCAAGACCTTGTTTTTTAAATATGGATATGACATCAGTGGTAAGACGCTCCTTGCGCTCGAAGCAAAGGTCACGTTTCACCAGGTCATGCATGTAATCTTTCAAATTATTCACCACCTCTGCGGTCACAGTGATATCACCTCTCAGACGACAATAGTAACCGCGCGACACCGAGTGCTCTATATCCAATCTTACACCCGGATAAAGCGCCACCACGGCACGATAAAGCATCATGCAGAGCGAACGCACATATACCCTGTGTCCCGACGGACTTTCCTTGGTGAGAAAAAGCACCTGTTTCGGAGAAAAGAGCGGAAATTGCATATCCTCAGTGCGGTTATTGACCTGCGCACATATAGGAGTGCCCTCCACCCGGTCAGCCACCCTGCGATAGATATCCATCAATGTCTCTCCGCCTTCAAAGGGTATATATTCCCCTATATTTTTACAATATACTTTCAACAGGTTACTCATAATAGTGATGAAATTTCAGTTAAGTAAAAAACAGTCTAAAATCAAGGCGTCACAGCATACGAAGCGCGCGCAGATGCTCCACGACCTCTCCACGCGACATGCGTCGTTGCGCCTTGAGATCACGGGCAAACTCATGTGCCACACTCTGCACACCTGCATGATTAAATACCTTGTGGAGGTAATTGTAGCTCTTGTTGAAAAGGCGTTCTATTTCATCGCTCTCAAGCGAGCACACATCTCTGCCCTCCTCGTCAAGACAACGTAGCAGTTCATTGCGTGTAGCTTCATCTACCTGCTCCCTGTGGAGCACATAGCTACGACACAAGAGATTACCTATAAGCATGCCCATCGACACCTGAAAATGCTGTACGATATGATTCCATGCAACCTTAGCCGACAGCCCCGGATTGCCTGAAAAATAGTATTCGGGAGTAAACTCCACAACCTCATCGGCAGGTGCATCAACCGATATTGAAGAGAGCACATTTTCAGCGTCCCAAATCACCATGCCTATCGCCATGCCGGTTATACCGTAGCATTTATCATTTTCATCTATATATTGCAGTTTCATATAAACGCAGCTTGTTAAGTATCTCTTAAAAATTAGTTTATATATTTTTATTTCAGTAACCCTACGGGCTGATAATACTGCATAATCATATATCAGCTAATTTTTGCGAGTTACTTAATATGTATTTATAACACCAAATATAACAATTTTGATTTATATGACAAAGACTTTAATTGACAACCATTATTTTGGTAACCGCACCCGATGAACCACTGTCGCCGCTCTGTGAAGCAAACACGTAATATACACCTGTCTTAACTCGCTGTCCCGCACCGTTACAACCGTCCCAGGTAATCATACCACCCTCGGCACGCCCTTGATAAAACACGTTTCCGGCTGTATCGGCTATCTTCACCAAAGAGCCATCCATAAGTCCCGTAACGGTAATCCAGCCGCCATAGTCGGGACGCACCGGATTTGGATAAGCATATATCCCGGAGAAATCTTCAGCCGCCGGAGAAGCATCGCTGCTATACTCGACAAGCCCGTAACGAGTGCCTACATACACTATATTGCTGTTAGGGTCACACGCCACTGAGAGTATCTCATTTGTGGGCAGATAGCTATTATCAACATTGAAATTTTCCAATATTTCCCTGCCATCGGAGCTTACCAGATAAAGTCCGGAAGTCGCTGTCGCGAGCCACTTGCGGTTGGCATTATCCACAGCTATAGAAGTGACAAGCTGTCCGTCAAGCAGATAGTCGGCATATTGTGTACCATCGTTACGCGGCACCTTTACACGCTCTATCGTTGCCGACTGATTGAGCATAGTCGCGGGATCATGGATTATAATCACTCCATCGGCAGTACCTACCCACAACTTGCCATCCTTATCCTCGGCAAACGATGCTATGCGCGACGGTCCGAAGCTCATGCCATCCTGGTCGGTCAATGAAGTCCAAACCCTGTAAGAGTCATCACTTACAGTCTCTCCCGTACCTCCAGAATTATATACAAGCAGCTTGTTTTCACTCCAGCCGTCGGTAATCATCACTATATTTTTTGACTTCTCGGCACGACAAGCGTAAACTACAGCAGAAAAAGTATCGGTGTGACCGAAATTACGCGGGTTAAGATTAATCCAGTCAGAAGCTGTCACATTATCAAGCTTTCTCTTGGCGGCGGGAAGCACGGCAACAAGATATTCCGAATCATTTATATCAACGATTGACTTGGCATATATCCATAGATTACCGTAAGCGTCAAACGACATACCGAGAACCGATGTCATATACCGGAATTGGATAGGCATATTGTTCCAGTCATATTTATAGACCTGTTTGCCATCTTTGAGCTTGTATATACCTTCAAATGTCGTGCCTATATAAATCACGCCCGGCTCCTCGGGGTCTTCAATCAGCTGAAATCCCGACTTCAACATATTGCCTGAATTAGGATTGTTAATGGTAACATCGGCATTTGCCGGGGTGATATCCTTTATAACTCCTCCCGAGATTACATTGATTGACATATGGTCTCCAGAGGTACTCATGCGGGGTACATTCTTAAAACTGCTGTTGGAAAGGTAAAGGTCGCCCGACGACTCGCCGTAGACCATATACCAGACACCGTTTTTCAGATATGTTCCCATAGGACGAGAACACTGCCGGTCGACGGTCACTTTACCGTCGCTGTCAACACTGTAGTGTCCGATACCATCGGCACTAAGATACCATCGCGAACGTTCATCGGAAGCAGCGTGACATTTCATATGCCGTCGATAATCTTTTGACATAAGCGACTCAGGGGTATCAAACCACGACAGTATGCGCCCGTATTCATCCAGTATACTATTTGAAAGATAATTCTGTATAAGAAATTTATCACCTACCTTCATTATGTAAGGCACTGCAACCATAAGATTGTTTCCTGAGGAGAATGATGAATTGGCAAAATCCAGTTGCGCCACCGCACAGATATTGTTGTCGGTATATATAATCTTTTCAGATGGCAATCCCTCCATGTCGATAGCCTTCAGGCTGCCCATAGGAGTGAAGCAGTCAAGTGTATTGTGACGACCTGAAAGAGGGGAGTGATAGAGTATCTCGTCACATACCATCAACAGCTTGTCGCCGACAATAGTGACCGCGCTTACATTACGGTTGAATATACCTGACTCTACGACAGTCTTGTCATCGGTGTCAAAGATAGCCAATCCGAATCCTGCCGCCACATAGGCGGTATTGCCGGAAAATGTCACATCGTTAATCGTTTTGTCAGCAACCTGGGTTGCCGAAGCTATATCACCCATGTTCACGATGTCGCCATCGGGATAAATAAGGTCGATATTTCCGGTCTGATATGCTACAAGCAGATAATTGGCGTCGGAATTATAGAAAATATCCTTTACCAACACATCATTAAGCCCGTTGCGTATGGTGTAACCGTAAGTCTCATCCAGCTCCTTGTCATAGTGAAACAGATTGTTTTCAGCCACGTAATATACCTTACGGGGAGTCTCTATAATCTTATTCACGTCATAACTGAAATTATTGTGAACACTCCAGTCACCCACAGCAGTGGCGGCGGAAGCTGTCAACGTAACTGCCACACCTATAACAGCGGCAAATATCTTTTTTATCATATTATCTTTTCTCTCCTGATAGTAAATCTATAATAACGTTGCCATCATACGAGCAATTCGCGCAACTTTGCCGTAGCCCTTCCGCGGTGGCTTATCGCATTTTTCGCGGCGGAATCCATCTCGGCAAAAGTGACATCATATCCGGCAGGCATAAACACCGGGTCGTAGCCGAAACCGTTGCTGCCATGCAATGTGCGGGTAATCTCTCCTTCCACAACACCGTCGACCAGTGTCATATCTTCTCCACGCACAAGGGCAATGACAGTGCGGAAACGTGCCCGGCGATTATCCGCTTCCTCCATATTTTTCAAAAGCAGCGCCACATTGGCGGCGGAATCATGAGCAGGTCCTGCGTAGCGTGCCGAATATACCCCCGGGGCACCTCCAAGAGCATCCACTTCAAGACCGGTGTCGTCGGCAAAGCAATCGTAGCCATATTTTTCCTTCACCCAACGCGCCTTTATAGCGGCATTGCCTTCAAGAGTGTCGGCGGTTTCAGGAATATCTTCGTCACATCCTATATCGTGGAGTCCGAGCACATTGTAACCGTCTCCGAGTATCTGACGTATTTCTTCGAGCTTATGGGCGTTGTTGGTAGCAAAAACTATATCTCTCATAATTGCGTGATGTTTAGATTTATAACGTACAATATCACCTGTTTATTATCTATGGTAATGAATAATAAAGGTCATGAAGGCTGTAAACGCCCCATGACCTTCAGGTATGTCAACATGCAGGGATATAATCTTTTATCCGAGCACTATGTTTACAATCTTGTTTGGAACGACGATAATCTTTCTTATAGTCTTTCCTTCAAGCCATTTTGCCGCTCCTTCATGTTCAAGAGCTATCTTCTCTATTTCAGGCTGAGAAGTGCCGGCGGCAACCTCTATATTGAAACGTGCCTTGCCGTTAAATGATACAGCCATAGTCACGGTCGACTCCTTGAGATACTCTTCGTTGAACTCCGGCCAGCGGGCATCACAGATAGTAGTGGTGTTGCCAAGCACATGCCATAATTCCTCGGCTATATGAGGAGCAAAGGGAGCAAGCACGACGATAAGCTGTTCGAGGATAGAGCGGGTGTGACACTTCATTGCGGTAAGTTCATTGACACATATCATGAACGCCGCGATGGAGGTATTGTAAGAGAAGTTTTCAATATCCCAGGTCACTTTCTTTATGAGCTTGTGAAGCGATTTAAGCGCATCTTTTGACGGTGCATCGTCAGTCACCATAAGAGTGTCACCCTTGTAGAAAAGGCCCCACAGCTTCTTAAGGAAGCGGTTTACACCGTCGATACCGTTGGTGTCCCAAGGCTTGCTCTGCTCAAGCGGACCGAGGAACATCTCGTAAAGGCGCAGTGTGTCGGCTCCGTAGCGCTCCACGATGTCATCGGGATTGACCACGTTAAACATAGACTTTGACATCTTCTCCACGGCATAGCCACACACATACTTGCCATCTTCAAGTATAAACTCGGCATCGTTGAACTCCGGACGCCATGCACGGAACTTGTCGGTGTCAAGCACATCGTTGCTCACGATATTCACATCGACATGGATAGGGGTGACATCATAATCTTTTTTAAGTCCTGCCGACACAAAAGTATTGGTGTCTTTTATACGGTAGACAAAATTAGACCTGCCCTGAATCATACCCTGATTGATAAGCTTCTTGAAAGGCTCATCCTTGACCACTACACCGAGGTCATAAAGGAATTTATTCCAGAAACGGCTATATATAAGGTGACCGGTGGCATGCTCGGTACCTCCGATATAGAGGTCGACATCCTGCCAGTATGCGTCAGCTTCCTTAGACACGAGCGCATCATTGTTACGCGGGTCCATATATCGTAGATAGTAAGCCGACGAGCCTGCAAAACCGGGCATGGTGTTCAGTTCAAGCTGATATCCCTCGGGAGTACACCAGTTCTTTGCCCTGCCCAGCGGCGGTTCGCCTGTCTCAGTAGGAAGAAACTTGTCAACCTCCGGCAAGAGCAGCGGCAACTGTGATTCATCAAGCAGATGAGGCACACCGTCTTTGTAATATACAGGGAAAGGCTCGCCCCAGTAGCGCTGACGGCTGAAGATAGCGTCACGAAGACGGTAATTTACTTTCACCTTGCCTATTCCTTTCTCTTCGATATATCGCTTGGTAGCGGCAATGGCATCTTTAACCTCCATGCCGTTGAGGTTAAGGTCGTCGCTTGCCGAATTAATCATCTTGCCCGACTTGGCATCGAAACTTTCCTCACTTACGTCGCAACCTTCAATCAACGGTATGACAGGCAGGTCAAAACGCTTGGCAAAGGCATAGTCGCGGCTGTCATGGGCAGGCACAGCCATGATGGCGCCAGTACCATATCCGGCAAGCACATAGTCGCTCACCCATACAGGAATATTTTTTCCGGTAAGCGGATTGACGGCATATGCACCGGTAAACACACCGGTAACATTCTTCTCAATCATACGCTCACGCTCAGTCTTGTGTTTTACCTCGTCAAGATAAGCCTTAACAGCCTCCTTACGGTCGGGAGTGGTAATCATGTCGACATATGCGCTCTCAGGTGCAAGCACCATGAAAGTGACACCAAACACGGTGTCGGCACGCGTAGTGAATATCTCAAGCTCCACATCGCTATCGGCAATCTTAAAACGCATTTCAGCACCTTCGGAACGTCCGATCCAGTTGCGCTGTGTCTCCTTTAGAGAATCGGTCCAGTCAATCGTATCAAGCCCCTCAAGCAGTCGCTGCGCATAAGCCGACACACGAAGACACCACTGATACATCAATTTCTGTTCGACAGGATATCCGCCACGAATAGAGAGTCCCTCGCTCACCTCATCATTGGCAAGCACGGTGCCGAGCTTGGGACACCAGTTTACCATCGTATTGCCGAGATAAGCTATGCGATAATTCATCAATACATCGCTCTTTTCCTTTTCAGAATAAGCGTTCCACTCTTCAGCTGTAAATTCAAGCTCCTTTCCACAAGCGGCATTCACGCCCTTGCTTCCTGATGTCTCGAAATGTTTTACAAGGTCAGTTACGGGGAGTGCCTTCTTTGCATCATTGTCATAGTAACTCTCAAACATGCGCATGAAAGCCCACTGTGTCCATTTGTAATATTCGGGATCACAAGTCTTGATTTCCCTGTCCCAGTCATAGCAGAAGCCTATCTTGTCGAGCTGACTGCGGTAACGTGATATATTCTGATGAGTGGTTACCTCGGGATGCTGTCCGGTCTGGATAGCATATTGCTCCGCAGGAAGTCCATAGGCATCATATCCCATAGGGTGAAGCACATTAAATCCCTGCAGACGCTTGTAACGTGAAAAAATGTCACTTGCTATATATCCGAGCGGATGACCCACATGAAGTCCCGCACCTGAAGGGTAGGGGAACATGTCGAGCACATAAAATTTAGGACGGCTCTTGTCTATTTCCGCTTTGTAAATCTTATTGTCTTTCCAATACTGTTGCCAGCGTGACTCAATCTCTTTGTGATTATATTCCATAATGTAAATAATTTTTTCAATAAACAGGAAGCTGACCCGGTATCAAAGTCCCAGGGTCGCGCTTATCTCAAGCATCTTCTTAATAGGGCGTATTGCCTTTTCGGCGACATCCTTGTCGACATGCATCTCCGGCTTGCCGTCGCGCAGGCAGTCACGCAGCTTTTCAAGTGTGTTGAGCTTCATATAGGCGCAGTCGTTACATGCACAGGTGGAGTCGGCGGGAGGTGCAGGTATAAACACCTTTTCGGGACAGCGCTTCTGCATCTCATGCAGAATGCCGCTCTCTGTAGCAACGATAAACTCTTTCTCGTCGCTCGCCACGGCATAATTAAGCAGAGCGGCTGTCGACCCTACCTTGTCGGCAAGAGCGAGCACCTGTCCCTTACATTCAGGATGTACAAGCACTTTTGCTCCGGGATGCTCCTTTTTAAGGGCGGCAATCTTTTCGACAGAAAATTGCTCATGGACATGACATGCACCGTTCCACAACTTCATGTTACGCCCGGTGACTGCATTTATATAAGACCCCAGGTTACGGTCAGGTCCGAATATAATAGGAGTATCTTCGGGGAATGTCTCTACAATCTGACGCGCATTTGATGAGGTAACCACAACATCGGTGTGAGCTTTCACCGCCGCCGATGTATTGACATAGCTTATCACAGTGTGACCGGGGTTCTCCTTTATGAACGCAGCAAACTCGTCAGCCTTGCAGCTGTCGGCAAGCGAGCATCCCGCTTCCATGTCAGGAAGGAGCACTGTCTTGTCAGGGCAGAGTATCTTTGCAGTCTCCCCCATGAAGTTGACACCACATAATACAATCACGGGCTCTTCCAGCCGTGATGCAATCTGAGCCAGCGCAAGGCTGTCACCGATATAATCGGCTATATCCTGAATGTCGCCGTTTACATAATAATGAGCGAGTATAACCGCATTTTTCTCTTTCTTCAGTTGAAGAATCTCTTCCTTAAGATCCATACCTATAATATATATTATATATATCCGCAAAGATACGAAAATTTTTAACCATTGCCATCCTTACTCACTTATCGACCCTTATTATCATCAACTCTTTTTATTTTTAGAGAAAAATTTTTTTAGAAAATCTCTTTTATAGTGGTAGTAATAGGTGTTAATAGCTATGATAAGTTTTATGTATTTTTCTTGTATATTAAGTTATTGATGTACGGTTAACATCATTGCTATGTTTATTAACATATAAAGCGAGTGATACTCAGTGAGTTTGCATGTTTATTTACATATGGTTGATAAGTGGCTGTGTAAATAAGTTGATAGGGGTTGAGATATTGATAACTATGCAAAATCACGTTGATATCTGCTTTAAATCTATGATATAATTAATTTGTAGCCGATAGCCTGAAGATGCTATAATTTTATCATGGCAATAATCCAAATTTATTTATCAAAATCTTTTGGATAGTTATCTTTAATTTTCAACACTGTTGTTAACAACTAAACAACAACTAAAACATCGACAACTAATTTGGAGAATAGGATGGAGTTGACTAAATTTGCGGAAATACCATAATAAACCAATTATATTAATTATGTCAGTAAATCCTGAAATCAACAGCGAAGAGGCCCGTAAATGGGTCGACAGCCGCGAATGGGCAAACGGATGGAACGTAACCGCCGATGAATCGATAGATGCAGTGGAGTTTGCAACACAATATAAGCTCAACCGTCCTTTATGGGACAAGCTCTTCAAATATCTTGCCGAGACCGACCCCAAGACACTTGCCCAGGGTAAAATAGTGCTTGAGGAAGGACGTCTTTGGATTAATGTGCTTGAATATACCCCCAAGGGTGCCGATGACACAAAGATAGAGTCTCATGAAAATTTCATCGATCTTCAGTACACTTACGAAGGTAATGAACTTATGGGCGTTGCCCATCACGTGACTCCCGTCAATGAATATGATCCTGTCAAAGACCGCACCAACTACTCTACCGACGAGCCTATCGACTATTCGGTTGCCGGTCCTGACCGCTTCTTCCTGTATTTCCCGAAAGATATGCACCAGCCCTCGGTAAAAGGTGAAGGCGATGCTGTCGTGAGCCGTAAGCTTGTAGGCAAGATTGAATATGCCAGATAAGCAATATTGGCTGATAATCGTGAGCGGCATCTAAAATCTATAAATACGGGGCACGATGAAATTTTTCGGCTCCGTATTTGTTATATTGTATAATAACCAAAATTCAAGATTATGAATGAAAATCATAAATCAGGATTTGTCAACATTGTGGGAAATCCTAATGTAGGCAAGTCGACCCTGATGAACGACCTTGTGGGTGAACGCCTGAGCATAATCACTTCCAAGGCGCAGACAACCCGCCATCGTATAACAGGCATAGTCAACACCGACGATTATCAGATAGTGTTTTCCGATACTCCGGGTGTGTTGAAGCCTAATTACAAGATGCAGGAAGCGATGAGGGAGTTTTCAGAAGGTGCGCTCACTGATGCCGATGTGTTGCTTTATGTCACCGACGTAGTTGAAGACCCTACCAAAAATGCCGATTTCCTTGCCAAGGTGGCAAAGGAGAGTGTGCCGGTGCTTCTGGTGATAAATAAGATTGATTTGCTCAAGGGCAATGAAGAGCTGGAAAAGATTGTGGGCAGATGGAATGAACTGCTTCCCAATGCCGAGGTGTTCCCTACATCGGCTAAGCTTGGCTTTAATGTAGACACGCTTATGCGCCGTATACTTGAGCTGCTTCCCGTCGCACCTCCATATTTCGGAAAAGATGCGTTGACCGACAAGCCGGCACGCTTCTTTGTCACCGAGATTATACGTGAAAAGCTGCTCACCAATCTGGATAAGGAAGTGCCTTACTCGGTTGAGGTGTTTGTTGAAAAGTTTGAAGAAAAAGATGACAGTATCCATATAATGACCGTCATCTATGTTGAGCGCGACTCTCAGAAAGGTATAATCATAGGCAAGGGTGGCTCGATGCTGAAAAGGATAGGCACCGAGGCGCGTAAAGATATAGAGAAATTTTTTGACAAGCATGTATATCTCGAACTCTTTGTAAAGGTCGAGAAAGACTGGCGCAACCGCGAAAACAAATTGCGCTCGTTTGGATATATAGAATAATCAGTGCCGGCGCGTGAAGTCGGCAAAATGATATGTCACACCGCTGCGTGGGTCGGTGAAGGAGTCGGATTGCTCTTTCACTATCCACGCTTCGCTGTCTATTGCCGGCATGAAAGTGTCGGCGTCGTCAACTTCGGCATCAATCATTGTAAGCCGAAGTTCATCGGCTATCGGGAAAGCCTGACGGTAGATTTCACCGCCTCCTATAATCATTGCCTCTTCCTCTTGGGCTACAAGCTGCAGGGCCTCGTCAAGTGATGAGACTATTTCCGCTCCGGTGGCGGCATAGTCGCTCTGTCGGGTAATCACTATATTACGCCTGCAGGGAAGCGGACCGTTGGGAAATGATTCAAATGTCTTGCGCCCCATAATCACGGGTTTTCCCATGGTTATAGCCTTGAATCGCTTAAGGTCGGCGCTGATATGAAACAGCAGGTCGCCTTTTCTGCCTATGGCACCGCCGCGGGCTACTGCGGCTATTATCGTAATCTTTGTCATACAGCCACTGTTGCTTTGATGTGAGGATGCGGGTCGTAGCCTTCAAGGGTGAAATCTTCATATTTGAAATCAAATATGGATTTCACGTCGGGATTAAGTTTCATCACAGGCAGTTTGCGCGGTTCGCGTGTGAGCTGCAGCTCTACTTGTTCCATGTGATTGCTGTAAATGTGGGCATCGCCGAGTGTGTGGACAAAGTCACCCGGTTTAAGCCCCGTTACCTGCGCTACCATTAGCAGCAGCAATGCGTAAGAGGCGATATTAAACGGCACCCCGAGAAATATGTCGGCTGAACGCTGGTAAAGCTGGAGGCTCAGTCGCCCGTTTGCCACATAAAACTGGAAAAAGGCGTGGCAGGGTGGCAGTTTCATGTCGGGAAGGTCGGCTACATTCCATGCGTTTACAATGATGCGGCGCGATTCAGGGTTGTTTTTTATAGTGTTGATAGCTTCTGTAATCTGGTCGATGTGTCCGCCCTTGTAATCTTTCCATTTACGCCACTGATAGCCATAAATTGGACCGAGGTCACCGTCGGCGTCCGCCCATTCGTTCCATATTCTCACTCCGTGTTCCTGGAGATATTTTACATTGGTGTCACCGTTAAGAAACCAAAGCAGCTCGTAGATGATTGATTTGAGGTGGAGTTTCTTTGTGGTAAGCAAAGGAAACCCATCTTCCATATTAAATCGCATCTGATAGCCGAATACGCTGTGGATGCCGGTGCCTGTGCGGTCACCTTTGTCAGCGCCATTTTCCTTTACATGGCGGAGCAGGTCGAGATATTGTTTCATAATCAGTCTTTTTTCTGTTTATTCATTGAGTCGGTAAGCCCGGCTACAGGGGTGCTTGCCGATGCACTTGGCGCGCTCACCTTTGGTGGAAGCAGACGCTGCATCATCGGTATTGAGAGCTGTTTGCGTGTGGGGCGATAAAATATAGCGTCGTCGGGACACACATCGATGCAATCAAAGCAATTGACGCAGCGCGAGCTGTCGATTGTATGGTCGTTGAGGTTGATACACGATGCCTTGCATGAGTATTCACATTTTCGGCAGTTGGTACACAGGTCGGTGTCGATGTCGATATGCCATATCGAGCGCGACGCGGCAAAGCCGAGTATCGTGCCTACAGGGCAGAGGCTGTTGCAGAATGTGCGCCCGTAAAACCATGCCGGGATACTTATGGCTATGAATGTCACTATCGACAGAATGACGGCAAATACCGACGCCTCGATATGTCCTACATAGTACATGTCCCACCATCCTGTGGCGTTGCCTATCGATGCGAGTTGGTTGTTAAGCCATCCCCACACCGGTTTTATCACATTTATGACAAAGCGGCTATACATGGTGTATGGCTCCATCACTACCGGGATTATGGCGATACCGGCAATCATGCTTACCGCAAACACTCCGAGGCTTATGTAACGCCAGCGGGTGAGGGGAGGCGAATAGCGGTAGTCGCGTGAGGGACCTTTGCGCGATTTTCGTCCGGCACTGCCTATGATGTCGAGCCATGTGCCGACGGGGCATACCGAGGAGCAATATACCCTGCCGAAAAGTACCGCGACAAGCAGCCAGAATATAATCATGGTCACCGACAGCCCTACGGCGACGGGAAATACCTGTATACGTGACACCCATCCGAGCGGTCGCAGAAACAGTTCGCTGTATTCCACCCAGAGCAGTGTCACCATCACGAAGATGGCGACGGAGATGACTATGCGCCATCGTCTAAGTCCCGTTCTTGATGAGTGCCTTTTACTCATATTCAACAAAATTACAAAAATCCATGGATAAAATTTCAATCAATATCTTATTATTAGTAATTTTGCGTGATTAAGAGGTTTGGTTAATGATAGATGTTGCCGGCAGGGGTTGCCGCGACACTATTATTGCAAACTTATTTTTAAGAGTTACTTAGAGCTTGTTTAATAATAAATGTTGCCGGCAGGGTCGTATAGCTTGAGACGATTTTCGACATGTGACGAAGGAGTGTACTTTATGTACACGACTGAGAAACAGGGTGAAAAGCGACCAAGATATACGAGACTAAAGGTAACTTTATAATCACTCAACCTCTTGACGGACTTTGAAACAAATGCAAAAATATATCAACGATATGAAACAAATTACCTCCCGTCGGTCATTCACCGGCATCTTTCCGCCTGCTCTTCGGTCGTTATGGAACCCCATAACTCCCTCATCGCAAACAAAAATCTGCTCGACGAATGACCGCCCTGACGGTAACATTTATTATTAAACAAGCTCTTAAAATATTCATAGCAAATGGATTTATTTGACAAAATCAGCTCCGACATTAAGTCGGCAATGCTCGCAAAGGACCGCGTGAGGCTTGAGACTCTGCGTGGTGTCAAAAAAGAATTTCTTGAGGCAAAGACAGCTCCCGGTGCCGACGGCGTGCTCTCCGACGATGCCGCGATGAAAATACTTGTAAAGATGGTAAAGCAGCGCAAGGAAAGTGCTGAAATCTATAATTCGCAGAATCGTGCCGACCTCGCCGGTGATGAATTGGCGCAGGCTGCTATCATTGAAGAGTATCTGCCGAAGCAGCTTACCGAAGAGGAGCTTACCGAGGAACTGCGCAAAATCATAGCCCAGACCGGAGCCACTTCAGCCAAAGAGATGGGAAAGGTGATGGGTGTCGCTTCCAAGGCTCTCGCCGGACGTGCCGACGGTCGTGCAATCTCTGCCAAAGTAAAGGAACTGCTTGCTTGAAGTAACTCGCCGAAACAAATTTAACAACATCATTATATGCTTACAATACAGCAAATAAAGGAAGACCCTCAACGCATTATTGAGCGTCTTGCCGTGAAAGGTTATGATGGCTCTGTCACCATAAACAAGATACTCGAACTTGACGACAACCGTCGCAAGACTCAGCTTAGCAACGACACCAAGGCTGCCGAGCTTAACAAGCTTGCAGCTTCGATAGGCAAGCTCATGAAGGAGGGCAACAAGGAAGAAGCCGAGAAGGCAAAGGCGGCTGTGGCGGCTCTTAAAGAGGAGCAGAAAGCTATCGCTGATGAATTGTCGCGCACTGAGGTGGAAATACGCGATATATTGCTCTCTATCCCTAATGTGCCTTGCGACATGGTGCCCGAAGGAAAGACTGCCGAAGACAACGTGGTTGAAAAGACAGGCGGACAGATTCCCGACCTTCCCGCCGACGCACTTCCCCACTGGGACCTTGCTAAAAAATATAATATCATCGACTTTGACCTCGGCGTGAAGATAACCGGCGCGGGATTTCCCGTGTATCTCGGAAAGGGCGCACGTCTTCAGCGTGCCCTTATCCAGTTTTTCCTTGACGAGGCAGGAAAGGCAGGCTATCTTGAAGTGCAGCCTCCCTATGTGGTCAACGAGGCTTCGGGCTACGGCACAGGACAGCTTCCCGACAAGGAGGGACAGATGTATTATATCAACGAAGACAATCTCTATCTGATTCCTACTGCCGAAGTGCCTGTCACCAACCTGTATCGCGACGTGATACTTAATGCCGACCGTCTGCCGGTTAAAAACTGCGCTTATTCGGCATGCTTCCGCCGTGAGGCAGGCAGTTACGGAAAAGATGTGCGCGGACTCAACCGCCTCCATCAGTTTGACAAGGTGGAAATCGTGCGTATCGAGAAGCCGGAAAATTCTTATGCCGCACTCGAAGAGATGAAAGACCATGTGCAGGGATTGCTCGAAAAGCTTGGATTGCCCTGGCACATACTCCGTCTATGTGGCGGCGACATGTCGTTTACCTCGGCAATCACCTTTGACTTCGAGGTGTTCTCGGCAGCACAGAAGCGCTGGCTTGAAGTGTCGTCGGTATCTAACTTCGAGACTTATCAGGCCAACCGTCTGAAATGCCGTTACCGTGGCGAGGATAAAAAGACACGCCTCTGCCATACACTTAACGGCTCGGCACTTGCCCTGCCGCGTATCATGGCGGCTATACTTGAGAATAATCAGACGCCTGAAGGCATCGTTGTTCCCGAAGTGCTCCGCAAGTACACCGGATTTGACATTATCGACTAAAAGCTTGTTTAATAATAAATATTGCTGTCAAGGCGGTCATTCATTATTAAAAAGCTCTAAAAGTAACCTGGTCATATATTAATCAGGGCGCATCGAAGTAATCCTCGGTGCGCCCTGTATTTATATTTCAAAATGATTATTTGCCGAATTTGTCCTTGATAAATTCCTCGGCTTTCTCTTTGACAGTCTCGACAACTTCCTTGCCTTTTTCTGTCTTTATAAACTCAGTCGCTTTTTCAACGACTTCCTTTACTGTCTCATTATCCATAAGGTCGGCAGCCTTATCTTTCAGTTCGTCTAACATAATCTCAGTTATTTGGGGGTTAAGTCTACAGATACAACAAACTCCACCCCGCCGCCGTTCACCCCGTCACATAATTTGACATATCCATCAATCCCCGCTTTCAGCTCATCACTCCAAGTCATTACAGATAAAGCAAGCCCTATGGACTGAGATTATTGTCCATAGGGCGTCATGGAAAATATTATACAAAAGGCAATCATATGCCAATTGGTCATAATTTACACATCATTTGACTTTTACTTTTATGTTCTTGCCATCACATACCACTATATAATAATCAGGAATCAGATTGCTTTCTGAATATATACCTTCGTAGACAAGAATTCCTTTGAGGTTGAATATCCTTACATAAGTGTCTTTATCAGTCAGGATTTCTTCTATTCCAGAATATTCCGTGACAACAACAGCACATTTGGCTGAAATACCGGAATCATCAGTAGCCGAAGCCGTTATGACAGCAGTTCCTTTTTTTAGCAATGAGATTAAGCCTGAATTATCTACCGTAGCGATATTTTCGTCAGAAGAACTCCATTCAATAGTTTTATCCGTTGCATCTTCTGGAAGCACAGTTGCGTCAATCTGTATTTGCTCGCCTTCTTTTCCTTCTACTGATGAAAGATTTAATAAAATAGAAGATACTAATATCTCAGGTTTAAAAACAGTAACATTGCAAGAAGCCTCGACCTCGGATCCATCAGTAGCCGAAGCCGTAATAATCGTTGTCCCCTCTTTTAAAAGATAAACAAGTCCGTTATCATCTACCGTTGCCACACTCTCGTCAGAGGAGTTCCACGTGACTACTTTGTCTGTTGCATCTTCTGGAAGCACAGTTGCGTCAATCTGTATTTGCTCGCCTTCTTTTCCTTCTACTGATGAAAGATTTAATAAAATAGAAGATACTAATATCTCAGGTTTAAAAACAGTAACATTGCAAGAAGCCTCGACCTCGGATCCATCAGTAGCCGAAGCCGTAATAATCGTTGTCCCCTCTTTTAAAAGAGTGACACGTCCCATATCTCGATCAGCACTATTGACAATAGCCACACTTTCATCTGAAGAGCTCCATGAGAGAGTTTTATCAGTGGCATTCTCAGGAAACACCGACGCTATAATTAAAAACTCTTCACCTTCTTTACCTTCAACTGAGTTATAGTCTAATATAATGGATGACACCAATGAAACAACATTTATGATACAACTTTCCGAGACATTTGATCCGTCAGTTGCTGATGCTGTTATTTTTGTTGAGCCTGCTTTTTTGAGAGAGAGACGAGTCCTGTCTCATCAACAGTTGCTATACTTTCATCCGATGAACTCCATGATATGACTTTATTTGTAGCTTCTTCGGGGATAACAGTTGCGTTAATCTGAATCTGTTCATCTTCTATTCCGGTAACATAAGTATGTGTCAATATGATGTTTGAAACCGGTACTGTATAAACAGATACTTCGCATGTCGCCGAAAGATTTGAACCATCCAAAGTCGTAGCGGTGATAGTAGTAACTCCTTCTTCTAAAGCAGTCACAATGCCGGAATTATCTACGCTTGCTATATATGGATTTTCAGAACTCCATTTGAGATTTTGCGTCGTAACATTATCTGGTGAGAATATTGGCTTTAATTGCAGTAGTGATCCCTTTTGACAAGTGGCATATAAAGTATTCAAAGACAAAGATTCTGCTACAATTATTTTAGGTGTTACATTGATTTCACACATAGCTTCTAAGTCTGAACCATCTGTAGTTGTTGCATATACTTTAACTTTTCCTGGTGAAATGCCAGTTACATAACCATAATCAACAGTAGCAATTTCATTATTTTCAGATTTCCAATCTAAATAAATATTTTGTGCTTCTTGTGGAGTTATTATAATAGGCAAAGATTTTGATTCTCCTACCTCTATTTGATAAGAGGCTTGAGATATTCTAATATCTTCAACGGGCTTAACTACTATTTCGCACGTTCCTACAATATCTGGATATTTTGAACTAGATACTGTAAGGAATGCTTTGCCTATTCTTCGAGGCGTAATACAAATATTCTCTTTATAAAAATGTCCTATAACTTCATTATCTGAACTAATTACATTAAAATCATAATCATAATAGGAATTATATTTTATATGTTCATTGTCATATTCTGGCATTATTTTAGCATATAAATAATCACCTTGGTATCCTTCTACATATGATGGGTTGATATTGAGAGAAGTATACTTGGGGGAAATAACATTTAATTTGCATTCTGCCTTTATAGAAGAACCATCTGCGTTGTCGATTTGAGCAACAATAGTATATTCTTTAGGATAGCACCATACTTTTGGTGTGATAATTATGGTGCCATTATCATCAATCGAGTTAATTGATACGCTATGGTTATTATTATACTCTATTCTCCAAATAATATCTTTACCAAAACCGACATAAGATGGCAATACTGAAGCTGATAAGTTGACTGATTTGCCAATCTCTACTGTCAAACAGCTATCGCTAAGCATAAGAGATGTAACAATCGGAGTAATCTCCTTGACAGATGAAAAATCTTTCCACCCAAAAGCTTCTTGATACTTATCATAGCATCCCAATGGAACGGATAATACGGCTTTATTATAAACACTATCAGAAAAAGGTCTAAAACCATTTATTATAGGAGGATTCTCATTTAGAGATTGGACTTCAATAATATTATTTGATTTTTCAAACACTAATGACCCCATTTGACTGACATTATTACCCAAAGTAATCTTTTTTAAATTTGAGCAATCTTTGAAAACCGTATTTCCAATTGTTGTTACAGAATTTGGAATAGTTATTTCCTTTAAGTTATGACACATTGCGAATGCGTTATCTTCAATAGATTCTACCTCGTCGCTGATATTAACACCTTTTAATGTACTATTAATGAATGCATCTTTAGGTATTATCTTATTGCCATGACCAATGTATACATAATTGGTCTTGTAATAGGTGCCAAATTGATGCCAATTATTCTTGTTCACTGGTCTGTTAATGAATAGATAATTAATTGTTTCCGGCATCGAGAGTGCGTTAAGACTTAGCTCATTATCACATTCTTTCATAGTAAAATATCCGCATGATACATTGTGAAAACATTCAGTAGGAATGACATTTATTGTAGTTGGCCACAATATATTTTTCATTTCTTTGCAGTTAGAAAATGCACCTGCGCCTATGAATTTAATATTATCAGGGAATTCTAACAGCGCCCAATTTCCTGTCCCAGTAAATGCGTAATGACCAATCCGTTCAACTGCATCCATTTCCCCTTTCTGGAAAGATACACCGTTTAATTCCGGACAATTTGCAAACGCATAGTCACCAATTTCGGTGACTGATTCACCATAATATACCTTATTCAGGTGTTCACAGTTTTCAAAAGCGTGGGAAGGAATAGTTCTAATATTTTTGCCAATAAAAACCGATGATAAATAAGGATCATTATTGAATAGTATAGATTTTGAAGATAAATCTCTTCCAAAGTAAAGACTGTAATGACTAGGGTAAGGATAGTTAAAATTATTCTCTTCAATCGTTAATTCTGAATCTCCATCTGACAACTGAATGTAATCGAAATGGTATGATTCAAAGGCTCCTTTTCTGATAATTTTTACCTGTGACGGAATAATCAGTTTTGATTTGAAAACGGGAGATATACCTTCTGCAAAAGCATATTCACCAATTTCTTCTAAGCTTTCAGGTAAATTTATATTTTTAAGGTCACATCTCCAAAAGACATTCGCGCCAATACGTTCCAGTTTATTGTTAAAGTTTATCTCTGCTAAAGATGAACAAGCATAAAATGCAGAATCTTCAATACATTTTAGTGCCATAGGCAGTGTAATAGAAGTTATTGGGCATTCTAAAAAAGCCTTTACTTCAATAGAAGTCAGACTATCGCCTAATTGAGCCTCACGCAATATTTTACATTTTTCAAATGTATATTTACCCATGTACTTAACAGGACTCTTAATTATTATAGATTTAAGGTTCTTGCATTGCTTGAACGCACCATCTCCTATTTTGGAAACATCTCCTATTATAGTTACAGAGGTGATATCACTATTATTTTTAAAAGCTTCAGATTCAATGCCTATAACATTGATATTGCCAGAACTATGTGATAATGGTGCTCCTATGACAATATCACCATAACCACCACCGGTACATACTGCAGTTTGGTTTTCATAATCTACACGATATGTTATATTATTAACTGAAACGTATTCAGCGTTGGCACGAAATAGGGATGTAACCAATACAAATAGCGATACGAAATACCTAAGCATAGTTTAAGATTTATATTTTAGGAAATAGTTGATGGCGCCGAGAAGGGAGTGGGCGCACATTTCGTTGATTGTCTTGTGAGGAAGTGAGTCGTGATAACTCTCATATGTACGCAATGGTGATGTCTCCATTGTTACTAATCCTTTATCTTTACCAAATTTCCACAACTTTTCATATACTCCTCCTGCAGAACTGCGGCTGCGGCTTGATGCAATTATTATGTCACAACCGTCATTATAAAGATTTTCTAATGCAGATAATACAAAATCTTCAGTACCTGGATCTCCAATAGTAATAATTCCTGTCTTGAATCCGTGATATTCGACGACGGTACAGAAATCATTGCCATTTTGGTGGATGTCTTTAGAAATTACCTTCCCTTCAGTACTGAGAAGTGCTGTGAGATACTTTAGCATCTGCGTTTTTCCGGTGTTTCCGGCACTTTTTAATATAATCAGTGCTTTCATGGATAAATACAAATTGCCGCGGTCATCCTCTCGTTGGCGTGATTGGTTTATACAAGAAAAGCGTAGGAGTCTGTATCTGTTGCCGTCCTACAACCTGAGGCTTCTCGCATTGCCCATCAATAGTCGGACGGCAACGAAGAAGCCCTACGCTTGTATATGCAATTGATGCGTCCGGCTATACTCCTTCCGGAATATCAAGCCGAATGCAAGATAATCACATATCCACGGGCATCTACCGTTGCTCAATCCTTGACCATTGATTTGAAATTTTGCGAGAATTTCAGGTTGTCAAGAATTAGCGCGGATAAACGCTTTTCATTATGTCTTCGCCAAGGCTTATCAGCTTGCCGCTTGCGCAGCAAAAACGCGCCAAGGCAGTTAATCGCTTCCCGCCCTCAGTCCCTTGACCGGGGCTTCTCGCGGTCAGCAATTGCAAATTTAATGTAATTATTTGATTAATACAATATTTATGTTGTACAACATAAAGACTTTGATGTTGACTGAAAAAGATTGACACTTGATAGCCTGAACTCAAAAGATGAATAAATAAGAGATTCAATGTTTATTGATACATGTGTGCGCTCTTTTTCATGAGCGGAGTTTTCTTTATTTGCTGGCTGACTAATGTTTCTTTCTGTAGGTTTCATGGGCAGATGTTATTTAGCGTGTACCGGCTGGTCAGTAGCCGAACTTGCACCATTCTTTCAGGCGGTTTTCGTATATCTCCTATGCCATCAAATGAGGTGGATTAATATTCGCTGAAAAACTGGGGCTTGATGCAGATGCCTACCCTTAGCTGCGACTTGAACTCCTTGTAGTCGAGCAACCCCTCACCATAACCGTTGTAATACTGGAGGAAAAAGTATTGGTTTTCGTTGTTAAAGAGTTTGTAGCTTAATTCCACGACTGTATTGAAGTTAAACGGGTTCCATCCTTTTCGCTTTGTGAGGATGACTGAGCCTACAAAGCGTTTGGTAGGGGTCATATAGGTGATGCCAAACTGATATAGCCCGTAGTAGTCAAGGAGGTCACGGTTGTTTTCACCGTCGACAATCGGTATCCATATTTTGCCATGAACCATCATGGTAGGGTCAATGAGAATGTTGCCGGCAAATGACACCCTGTTCCATGAACGGCTTTCTTCTTCAGCCTTGCCGTTGCTTTCGTGCTCCAATATCAATGACACCTTGCCGATGAAACGGTCTTTTACAAACAGCGGCTTGGTCAGACCTATGCCCGGGTTGAAATTGAGGTCGGTCATCGGAAACGACTTGCGGAGCACATCCCAGAAGCATTTCTGGGTATAAAAAAGATAGAGGTAAGTGCCCAGGGGGAGTGTGCGCTTTGTGAGGCGCTGGCTCACCGATATCTGAAATTTCACATTGGTGTTGTATTTTGTAGGCTTCATGCCTATTGCCGGACCAAATATGAAATAATTGTCTTTATACAACCCGAAATACGGCTCATCGTCAAAGGCTTTTTTCACACTGTCGACATCCAGCACCTCATCGCGTGTGGGGCTTACTATCTGCCCATAAGCAGATGTAAACGACAGCAGCACGACTATCACAGAGAATATGTAACGGCAATTAAGCATTATAATGATTACTTTTTTGTGATGAATGTTGAAAGTTAGTATTTAATATGCCTTTCCCGGTGAGCCAAAAGTCGACATTTATAGCCGGTTTTTCGTAGCACGGAGATTTGCACGGCTTATTTCTACCAATTTATCAGGGTTCAGACATGAAACAACGTATTGCCGACCATTGTTCATGGTTATTAACACTGTGCGATACATCGACCCGATATAGGCAATGAAGCGTCCGATATGCTTGTTGTAAAACCATCCGGTGTAGCCCATTACACCGCCACTTCCGGCAATGCGTATGTTAGGCGACACCTGCAGGTCGCAGAGGGCTATGCTTTTCATGTCGCTGTAAAGAAAACGCTTTTTCCCGATAAGCTTAAACAGCACTATGCCGGTAGACGTAATACGTATCTTGACGGGAGCCATAAATGCGCTTATGACAATTAACACCACGGAGATGCCGACAACAATCCACTTGACCGCCCCGTCGGCGTATAGCCACGCCACTACGTCGGCGGCTACGAGCAACAGTATCACAAATACCGTGATGCCCCATATCTTGATGTCCCAGTTTACTTTGAAATCCATATCACCACGAATTTAACAACTTTATCCCGTACCTCCAAATCACATCGGCATATTAATGGAAAAATTTGCTAACTTTGTGGAAATTATTTGGATATCGATGAAGTTAAGATTAATAATAGCTGCGGTCGTCGCCTCTGTAATGGCGGCATGTGGCGATGACACTCAGTTTCGCGTCACCGGAGAGGTACAAGGACTCGGAACACGTACAATCAACATACTATATGTGGCTGACGGCGCGGTACATCAGGAAGGACAGCCGGCGATTGACGGAAAATTTGACCTTCACGGAGTCTCGGGAGAATACACCGTAGTGGAGCTCTTTACCGCTCAACACACCCTGATTGCACGCATGATTGTAAAAAACGGTCAGACAATCAATTGCAAGCTTGACCTGGAAAATCCATATACCCTGGAACTGAAAGGCAACAAGCCCGTAGAGCAATGGAGCGAGTGGATACGCCAAAATGCCGGGGTAATAGAGATAGGCAACCCCGGGCTTGTCAACAAACTTGTAGCCGACTTCGTGGTCAATCACCGTGACGACATACTCTCGTCGGCACTTATGCTCACCACCTATTATGCCCCCGACAATGAATCGCAAGCCGACTCCCTTTTTGCGCTCATCGCCCCGGATGCGCGCCCCGACAAGCTTGTCGACGACTACCGCCTGCTCCTTTCCTACAACAATTCTGCCCACCTTAATGCTAAGATACGCCCGTTTTCACTCTACTCTTATGGCGACTCGACCGAGCATTACGCTCCCGGAAAGGCAAGCTACACGCTCTTTTACTTTGCCAATCAGGAGCATCGCCGCGACACAATTGTCAAGGCTATCGATGCGATATATGACAACTATTCTCGCCGTCGGCTGAAGGTGCTCGATATATCGTGTGCCGTCGACACAACGGCGTGGCGCCGAGAGCGACCCGACTCCCTGCGATGGACACGTGTGTGGACTCCGGGAGGAGTCGCAAGCGCGGCATTTGACCATCTCAACATACCGCGCCTGCCCTACTACATACTTGCCGACTCAACCGGTCAGCAGGTCTACCGTGGAGGCTCCGTCAAGGCTGCCATTGACAGCCTCGGTCGCCGCCTCCGCTGACATTCATGTCAAATCCTGACGATATCAGGATTTATCGATTGAAGTTCTTCGATAAATTCATTTTTATTTTTGGGGGAAATAATCACGGGAGAATATTGACGGCGCAGATATATGGCAATTCTATCTAAAGATGCTGCCGGCGCCGACAAAATAGAATCAGTATCCGTGATTTTCGAAATTTTCATGATGTCGATTTTCTCGTTGAGAAAAAATCCGCATTTAATTCTTAATGTATTGCCCTCAATAACATAGCGTATGCTGAACATACAGTAGAAAATAAATGTAAATAAT
>CAJTSK010000012.1 GCA_910578835.1 uncultured Muribaculum sp. | reverse complement strand
TACGCCCCGTGTGGACTTTCACCACAGATGTATGGCATGCCCACCATACTAAAAACAGAGGATGCACAGATGTGCATCCTCCGCTTTTGCTATGTAAATTGTAGTTTATTAAAGCCAACGTACATAAGCGAAGTCCTGACGATGAGGAAGTGCATCATTCCAAGGATATGCACGGAATGCATAACGGAACACACCTGACTCACGCATCTTCGACTTAAGCTCATAAGTTACATTGTCACCATCCTGACCGATAGCCTTGAAGGGCTCGGTGCGGACAAGCTTCTCTTCACCATTTACAACCTTGTATACCACAAGTTCAACATGAACATCGCGACCAAGACCGTTGGTGTTTACCTTAATCACGGTAGAGAAGGGCTGACCGGTCTTGCTGTTGCTCTGGTCAACCGACTCGATGATAGAGTCAACCTTCACACCATCCCACTTAGAAGCGATATTTTCCTTCCACTCAACGATTTCCTTTGCAAGAGCGAAGTTGTGGGCGGTAAGCTTCTTAGTGCGTGCAGCTTCCTTATCATAGAAACGCTCGATATAATCGTCAATCATGCGCTTCATTGTAAAGTTAGGCGCAATCTTCGCTACAGAGTTCTTGATATACTGAATCCACTCGGGTGAATATCCCTTTGAGTTCTTTGCAAAATAAAGGGGAACGATTTCATTTTCAAGCATTGAGTAGATAGTAGCCGCGTCAAGCTGATCCTGCTGTGACTGGTCGGTGAATGTACGCTTGTCAGTAAGCGCCCAACCTGCCTTCTCACAGAAGCGATATCCTTCATACCACCATCCGTCAAGTACCGAGAAGTTAAGCACACCGTTCATCTCTGCCTTTTCACCGGAAGTACCGGAAGCCTCAAGCGGACGAGTCGGGGTATTCAACCATATATCAACACCTGATACAAGGCGCTTTGCTACAATCATGTCGTAGTTTTCAAGGAAGATAATCTTTCCGAGGAACTGCGGCATGCGGGAAATCTCCATGATGCGCTTGATAAGTCCCTGACCGGCACCGTCAGCGGGGTGAGCCTTACCTGAGAAGATGAACTGCACCGGGAACTGAGGATTGTTGACAATCGCAGATAGACGGTCAAGGTCGGAGAATAGAAGGTGGGCACGCTTGTAAGTAGCAAAACGACGTGCAAAACCGATAATCAACGCATTAGGATTAATCTTGTCGACAATTGACATGATACGTGAGGGATCGCCCTGATTCTTGAGCCACTTCTCACGGAAATCACGGCGCACGAAGTTGATGAACTTGTTTTTCATCGTCATGCGGAGATTCCAGATATCCTCGTCGGCTACATCATATATTTTAGACCAGTAGTTGGTATCGCTCTGATGGTTAAAGAATTCCTTGCCGAAAGTCTTCTCGTAGAGTTCCTTCCACTCAGAGGCAGCCCAGGTAGGCATGTGTACACCGTTGGTCACGTAACCCACGTGAGACTCTTCCCAGCTGTAACCCTTCCAGATACCGGCGAACATCTTCTTTGAAACCTCGCCATGGAGCCAGCTCACACCGTTAGCCTCCTGGCAAGTGTTAAGCGCAAACACGCTCATAGAGAAGCGCTCGTTGGTATCGGGATTTTCGCGACCCATGTTCATGAGCTCGTTCCAAGAGATACCGAGTTTTGCGGGGAACTCGCCCATGTACTTGCCGAAGAGACCTTCATCGAAGTAGTCGTGACCGGCAGGCACGGGAGTGTGTACAGTATAAAGGCTTGATGCGCGCACTACTTCAAGAGCAGCGTTGAAATCAAGCTTGTCGTCCTGAACGTAGTCAACAAGGCGCTGGAGGTTGAGGAGCGCTGCGTGACCTTCGTTGCAGTGATAAAGCTCGCTCTTGATACCGAGTTTCTTCAACATAAGTACACCACCAATACCGAGCATATATTCCTGCTTGATACGGTTTTCCCAGTCACCGCCATAAAGCTGGTGAGTAATCTGACGGTCAAACTCGCTGTTCATATCGAAGTCGGTATCCATCAGATAAAGCTTCATGCGACCAACGTTAACGCGCCAAATGTGAGAATAAACCACTCTGCCGGGGAACGGCACTTCAAGAATCACCGGATGACCGTTTTCATCAACTACCTGGTCGATGGGAAGTTCGTTGAAGTTCTGAGCCTCGTAGTTGGCAATCTGCTGACCGTCAACTGAAAGTGTCTGGGTAAAATATCCATAACGATAAAGGAAACCGACGGCAGTCATGTCAACGCAGCTGTCGGAAGCTTCCTTGATATAGTCACCGGCAAGTACACCAAGACCGCCGGAATAAATCTTAAGAGCATTGCAAAGACCATACTCCATAGAGAAGTAAGACACGGAAGGAATATCCTTACGCATGGGCTCTTTCATGTATGCCTTGAAATCGGCATACACAGCCTCGATACGAGACATAAGGTCTTCATCATTGATAATCTCCTGAAGGCGGTCAAAGTCAAGACGCTGGAGAAGCATCACGGGATTCTCACCAACCGCACGCCAAAGGTCAGGGTTGAGATCGCGGAATAGAGACTTACCCTCGCTGTTCCATACCCACCAAAGATTGCGGGACATTACTTCGAGGGGCTTGAGCTTAGAAGGCAAATCAGATTTTACCATAATGTCACGCCATACGGGTGCATTAGTGTTGCTCACTTGTAATTTCATACGCTAAAATAAAAATTATTAATTTTTTTCTTTATATCATTGTTTAATACGTGTATCAGCGGCATTGAGCGCAATGTCAAACGCCTCTACATAGTATTCGATAAAATAGCTCCATGCAGCTAAAGATGCCATGTGCATAGCTCGTGACCTTATCAACGCCATTCCTGCCGGATCGGCATTTACAAGATACTCAAGAGACTTTGCTATACGGTCGGCAACTTCATTATAGTTGAAATCGCCACGCGCAATCACGTTGACACCCGATTCGCTGAATGTATTGTCCTCGGTGGCGAGCATCCATTGTCCGAAACCGGAAAGGGTCGTGGTGACAGTAGGCACACCGAAAGCTATGCTCTCAAGGGGAGTATAGCCCCAAGGCTCGTAATACGACGGGAATACGGTCGCATCCATACCTATCAGCAAATCATAATATGTCTTGTTGAATATGCCGTCGCTTCCGTTAAGATAGCAAGGCACATAAATCACCTTTACCTTATCTGCCTTGCAGTTGGCAAAACCGATTTCGTGAATGCGGCAATTTATGGGGTCTTCATCCGGATTATTCAGATAGTGGGTAAGCACGGGGTTCTGAAGAGCCGACTTACGTTTTGCACCAAGCGCCTTCTTAAGATCGGCACGAGGCTCCTTAACCCAGGCGGGCACCATTACAAATGCCAGCACGGTACGGTCAATATCAAGGTCGCGGAGACGTGCCACTGCGTCAAGATAGAGGTCAATACCTTTGTTGCGGTATTCACATCTTCCGGAAGTAGCCACTATGAAAGTGTCGTCAGGCAGCTTGTAGCCAAGAAGCGACGATGCCGCATTTAGAAGCACTCCGCGCGCTTCTTCGCGGGCGCCGAGGAATTTACCCTTGGCAGGTACAAAATTCTGTTCAAAGCCATTGGGGGTCACCAGCGGGCGACGCTCAAGCAGCTGCTCACACTCCATCGCCGTGATATCGCTCACCGTGGTAAAGCAATCGGCATTATGGGCGGCAGCCTTTTCAAGGGAGTGCTTTGACTCCATGTTAAGCTCACGAGCCATCTGGTCACCGTTGTAACCACGCAGGTAATCGTAAAGCGGCTTACCGTTGCCGCATATACTGCGACCTATGCAGGTGGCATGGGTGGTGAAGATGGTAGCAACACTCGGCAGACGGTCCTTCACATAAAGAAGTCCCATACCTGTGGTCCATTCATCGAAATGAGCCACAACGTTCTTTCCACGTATACCGGTGTAATCACATATGCTCTCTATAACAATACCTGCGGCATGGGCAAAAGCACATCCTTCATCATAATCTCCGTAAGCATGGAGGGAATCTACCTTATATAAATCCCACATTCTGCCATAAAACTCATCTTTAACAGCATACATGCCGTCAAACTTGACAAGTACGACAATAGGACGTCCGGGGATATCCCAGCGGCCTACACGTACAGAAACTCCCTCGGGAAGGTTGGCTTTAGCCTTCCATCCTTTCAGAATTGTATTTGACTGAATGAAATATGGAGAAGGGTTGTCATCGGACCACACATCAGGTCCAACAAAAATTACTTTATCCTTGTATAGTTTTTGGAGCGTCTTAGCTTTTGTCGATAAGACTGTGTATATACCACCTATTTTGTTACATACTTCCCAACTTGTCTCGAAAAGCAGATCTACATTTACAGGCGCTTTATCCATATTGTAAATTATTTTATTTTACGGGCGCAAAGATAATAAATATTTTTTACATATTACGCATTCTTGTAATTTATAATTCATTACTGATACAATAATGACGTTTTAAGCGACCTCAGGTATATTATGAAGGGGATAGCATAGCTAAATTTCAGCCAACAAATTTTAACTATTCCAAGTCCGATTGGCACGAATTTATAAGAACTTAACAGTTTATAAATTTGTTATAAAGACATAACAAATCCATATTTACTACCATGCTGTACAAGAAAGAGTTACTCACCATCTTCGGACTATTTTTGCTGATTGCCTGCAGCAGCAGCCTGTGGGACGACATGCCGGAGCCTATCGCAACTTTTGTCTCGACCTACTACCCTATGTCGGGTATCAGCGAATATAGCGAACACAATGGTGTATATTATGTTACAATCAAAAATGGAGCATCCATGACTTTTGACTCAACCTATACCTGGCTTGAAGTCAACGGAAACGGCGTAGTGCTGCCGCAGCTTTTCGTGCAGGATGCCCTTGAGCCAAAGCTTGTACAATACCTGATGGAACTCGAATTGACCGACCAGGTGTATGCCGCCAAGAATGACCCGCGCGAGGTGATACTCGACATGCTAAACTATAAGATACGCTATATAAAAGAGACAGGCGAGATAAGCCAGATAGGCGGTGTTACAGACTGATGTCAACATTGCGGTAAAAACGCATACGGCTCTTATGTAACGGAAATTCAAGCGAGAGTATCCCCTCTTCGGAGAATGTGGCATAAGATTCATCCTCAACCAGCGTCATGGTACTGTCATACCATATAAGGTTGTAATGATTCTCAAACGGAGTAGGAATAAGCGTACCCTTAAGCATCAACGGCTTCCACTCCGCGCCATTGACTCTTGCGCCGCCAAGATAGAGCAGGTCGTAACCGGTGCCATTGTTTACTATCGCCAAAGAATAGCTGCCCCCGCTGCGCGCACGGGAGTCATCGGTCTCCCTGTCGAGATATTGCCATGTCCCTTCCCTTTTGTCTCCGGAAACAGTGATACTCCTCATCAATGGCTCCATCTCGTAAGTGGTGGCAAGAGATTTTGCCTTATCCTCTCCACACTCCACGACAAGTGAGCCTATGGCAAGAGACGTATTGCCACATATAAGCTTACAATTCCCGCCTGAAGGCAACGCGGAATGATGCTCGACGACCTTTTTGAGTCCTTTTGAACCGACAAACACACGTACCGTCCCATTCCCCCACTCCACAAGCAGAGAATTGAAACCTTTGGTCATATTAACACCTGACTCCATCGTTTCATGCAAGGTCACGACAGCATCACCCCCGGTCACAGAGCCATACTCCACAGCCATCACGCGACGGTCGTGAATCGAGCCGAAATCAGAATTATAAGGACGGATGACCACATAGTCGTAATTGCGAGGTGAAACATAATTCCAGGCGATGCCCCACCAACGGTCATCCTCACCAAAGCCTTCCTTTGCCTCAGGCATGGCACACCGCGCCTCAATGGCGACAGTGGCGGCATTGTCATCAATAGCCAGCAGGGAATCAGTGGAGATATCATCGCCCGCATAATACTGACGATGTTGTGCCCCGGCATATACTGCAAGGGCAAGAAAGATTGAGAAGAGAGTGAGTTTCATTGATATTGTTACTATGCCGTTTTTATAACAGGGATTTTACGCGTCCTACAAATTCGTCGCGGGAAATATCCCATGGAATCCAGTGTATCGTGAATCCACGTCGCTCCATGCCTCGAAACCAAGTCATCTGTCGCTTGGCAAACTGATGTATCGCGATTTCCAGCCCCGCGAGCATTTCATCAAGAGTCATCTCGCCTACGATATAGCTTGTCACGAATTTATATTCAAGTCCGTAATAAATCAGGTCTTCGGCAGGAATGCCCGAGTCAAGCAAAGCCCTGACCTCATCAATCATTCCCTCGTCTACCCTCGACTTAAGGCGCGCGGTGATACGCTTGCGGCGGCTATCGCGGTCAATGTCTACACCGACGATAGTGACATTCTCCATAGGTGACGGCACTGTTGCCACCGCCTTCTCGGGATGCTCGATATAATAACTCTGAATCTCTATGGCACGGATAGCCCGCTTACAGCTGTCGACATCGGTTACATTGTGGAGAGCCTTCATCGAGGCAAGTATCGATGTAAGCTCCTCAAGCGACTTACCCGCCAAGGACTCCCTGAGCTGACGGTTTTCAGGCACTTCAGGCAACCGCAATCCATTAATCGCCGACTCAATATAGAGTCCTGTACCTCCACACAATATCGGCAATCTGCCCTTGCCTGAGACAAAAGCATATGCCTTATCAAAATCGCGCAGATACTCATAGAGATTATATTTATAGCCTGCCGGACATATATCAATGAGATGATACGGCACGTCGCCATACTCAATGATATCTTTTCCGGTTCCTATATCCATGCCCCGATACACCTGTCGTGAATCGGCACTGATAATCTCCCCGTCAAGAGCCTTTGCCACATCCACGGCACGCGAGGTCTTGCCCGATGCAGTGGGTCCGGTTATTACAAGAAGCCTATTGCTCATAGCCTCTTACAAGCTTGCGCCAGAATTTACGCAGTTTAAAAAATGGTCTGTCCTCATTGTCTTTGGCGATAAGCAGCCACATGGGATCATTAAAATCGCCATCAAACATTTCTATTTCACGCAATCGGAAAGTCGGCTTATAATGCTTTATGTCGTAGAGTCTGTAACCACCCTCGTCATAAGTCTTTTTAGCCATCATGACCGTGTATACGCGGTGAATCTCGCTCATGAGAAGCCCCGACAGCTCCCCCTGTGCATGCATACGCTCAAGCTGATGCTGGCTGAACCATTCGCCCGACAGGCGGGAATTGGCAACCTCACTACGCGACGGGATCACACACAGATAGTGAAATATGTTGCTGTCAGTGTGATTATTGGAATTTTCATATAGGAATTTAATCTCCACGTTACCATTGATACCCGAAACGAGCGAGAAGTTAATCAACGCGTCATATGAAGTTATGCGTTCACGGTAAGGGATATGGGTCATTGCAGGGGTATCGGTCTTAGTGGTGTCGCCATCGCCCGACTTTTTCAAAAACACATAGTCATCACAGATGAGTATGTAGCGCAACACCGTGGTAAGCTCCGATGAAGAAGCATCGCCTACCACATTCTCGCGATAAAACACATAGATTCGGAAATATCTCATGGCGAGATATGCAAGCGACAATATATATAGCGCCACCGGCACGGCTATGTAATAATACAAATCCGAAGGATTCATATTTACATTGTTGTAAGTGGTCAGGTAATATATCCAGGTATAAATGGAAATAATCACGGAGATGAATATCAACACCCGCAGCTGATAGCGGGTCTCGACATCAAACACCCGGTCAAGAAATCCACGCTCCTGCGGGGTTCCGTATTCCACCGTGCAGCGATGACAGAAAGAGAGGTGTCGGCGTCTCAGGTATCCCCATATAGAAATCACGGTCATGACCGGGGCAAGGATAAGAATCGTAATATAAGGTATATTCTTATTGGCATGACCAAGCTGGTATTCCTGTGGATCCATAAAATCCATATAATATAGATTTATGCCCACCATTATAGCTGCCGCCACAAAAAGTATGCGCACAGTAATAAACGGCACGATATTGCATATCTGAGAGTCGGTCTCACGCATCACGGCTATGCGCCTCATGAGAAGGAATGCGAAACCAAGCACAAAAGCCGGCAACCACAATTTTGTAACAAACACACCAAGCAATACGGTGAGAGCAAGCGCACCGGCAGAGAGCGCCCAATTTATCCAAAGGCTGTCAATGCCACGGAGAGTCTGGCGATTTCTTTGCTTATTAGTTGGCATAGAGATTACGATTGAAGAAGTTAAGCATGTTAAGATAAACGAGCGAACGGGCGCCACAACCGTAAATCGAGTGATTCATGTTAGGGAAGAGAAGCATGTCACACACTTTACCCTCCGACTGCAGTGCCGACACATATTGCATGGTATTCATAAGATGCACATTGTCATCGGCAGTACCGTGCATGATGAGCAGCGGTGTCATGATGCGGTCTACATATGAAATAGGAGCACTCTCCTGATAACCGATTTCATTTTCACGCGGTGTAAGCATGTATCGCTCGGCATATACGGTGTCATAATAACGCCAGTCAGTGACAGGCGCGACAGCAACAGCAGCATCGTAGCCATACTGTGAAGCAGCCATCAACGACTCATATCCGCCATAGCTCCAGCCAAAGATACCCACTTTTGACACATAGGGCAATGACTTGGCATATTTTGCGGCGGCAATCTGGTCGATGGTCTCATAATGTCCGAGATTACGGTAAACTATGTTCTTAAATTCCTTTCCGCGACCACCGGTGCCTCGACCGTCAACTGTAATCACAATGTAGCCTTGTGTCACGAAATAGTAATCCCAATCCATGTGCCAGCGGTCAAGCACTTCCTGCGACCCCGGTCCGCTATACTGCGACATAATCACGGGATAACGGCGCGACGGATTGAAATCGGAAGGCTTCAATATCGAGGCATTAAGCGCGTAACCGTCAGAATTTACCGTAAAGAATTCCTTGACCGGAAGCGAGCCGTAGCGTGAAAGATATTCGCGGTTGTCCTCAAGCACACGCAACTGCTTTCCGGAAGCGTTGCAGAGCGTAAACACAGAGGGAGTGGTCACATTGTTGTAGACCATTGTATAATATGACATGTCGGGAGCACATACAAGCGATGTCGTGCCCTTGTCATTGCCTATAGTGGTCACCTTGCCTTTGGCATCAACCTTGCTCACCACCCTGTTGAGCGGACCACTCACAGTCGACTGATAATAATGAGTGGCAGTGGCGCGGTCGTAACCGTAATAATCGGTCACATCGTAATCACCAGAGGTAATCTGACGCATCTGCGCACCCGAATAGCTGTACTGATACAGGTGATTGTAGCCCGACTTTTCCGACATCACGATAAAAAAGTCATCATAAAGCCTTGTTCCCTCCCAGGCAATCGGGTCAATCCACCCCGAATTGTTTTCATCGACATAGAGCGACTTGCTCACAGTCGACTTGGGGTTGACGACATACATCTCCATGCGGTTTTGCGCACGGTTGAGTGTAGTCACCACCAGGCGCTCGGGAGTGCCGGCGTAAGCTATGCGCGGTATATACTCTATGCGTGAGTCTGAGAATGTTATATCCTTTGTCTTGCGGTTGTCCACATCGTAACTATGGAGGGTGACAACCGAATTGCGTTCGCCCGCCACAGGATATTTATAGCTGTAGCTGCCGGGGTAAAGCTCATACTGCATCTTTGGCTCACATGTACCCTGATACATGGGGAAGGAATAAAGAGGCACATCGGTCTCATTATATTTCAGATAGCAGAAGGTAAGATTATCGGGCGACCACGCCATTGAACAAGTAGTGTCAAACTCCTCCTCATAAACCCAGTCGGGCACTCCGTTAATCACCTTGTTAATCTCACCATCCTTTGTTACGGCAACTTCAGTGTTGTAGTCGAGTTTACGTATATAGATATTGTTATCAGCCATGAAAGCTATCATCCTGCCGTCGGGCGACCATAATGGTGACTGCTGCCACGGATGCTCGGTGCTCAACGGGGTCAATACGTTATGGCGCACCTCGTAGACATAATACTTTGCCTTATAAGAACGGCGATATACCGGGGTGCTGTTTTCATATATAAGTATGTGGGACTCATCGGGACTGAGCAGATACCCGTCAATTGATTTCACCTTATTCTCGCGCGTAGACGCGACATCAATCACCGTGGCAATCTCCTCACCCGACTTTATATCATATTTTACCAGTCGGGTAGCGTCATCGGCAAGACACAGATAGCTTTTACCATCATTAAGATAAGTCATCACTCCCGGGGTAGAAATCGCATTGTCAGGGTAAACATACCGGGACAGGTCACCGGCAGTTACAGCCTGTGACTCGACAGCGGGCATAAGAGCCGCAAAAATCAAGATATATTTTAATTTCATTACTGAATACCTGTTATGTTATTTGGTAGATTTAAAAGAGCGACATCTGAGCCGCATTGTCAGGCGCCTGTTTGCGCGGAGGCTCCTGATAGCCAAACTCGGCATCAGAAACCATGCCGACACTCTTTGCCACGGCACCTGCCGGTGGTGTCGCGATGAGCCATTCCGTGCTGTCAAGTGTCTCGTCAATCGCCGAAATCTTGGGCATCGATTTTTTGGATGTGCGCTTGCGGCGCGGCTTTTCCTCGACAGCCGGCTTTTCAGGCATCGCGGTCAACTCATCCTTAGCTTTCCTGAGTTCACTTTCAAGGACGGCATTGTTATGTACGCTATCCTCAAGCGACTCTTTAAGATTGACAATCTCCTTCTCCATTGACATAACCCTTATTTCCAGGGCTTCTTTCTGCTCTTTAAACGAGCGGATTTTATCATCGCGTCGATTAAGCACATCTTCAACCTGCGACATCTTGTCAATCATCTCCTGCTTAACTTCTTCAAGCAGAGAGTTGGCTTCGGCGAGTTCCGATGACAAAGCCATCACTTTTGACACCGACTCTTCATATTTTACCTGCAACTCATTTTTTGAAGCTATAGCCTCCTCAAGATCCTGACGGTTGACCGCATTACTATTGCGCAAGTCGCTCAACATCTGGTCAGACATTGCCATCTTGGTCTTGTACAGCTCGGCATTTTCGAGCACTTCAGCATTAAGACGCTCAATCTCGGCATGCAATTTTTCATTTTCCGCAACCGACTCATCAAGACGACCGCGCATGGCACCAAATTCCTCGATGGAAACCCCGGCACCGGCAGCAGCGTCAGCCTCAAGCACTCCGGCAATCTTAATCTTGTTGACAAGACTTTTGTTTTCAAGGATAAACTGCTCTTTTTCCGCTTCCAGCGCCATCACCTGCTGTTCCAGCTCGCGCACCTTGTCGGAAAGCGCGCGCTTTTGCCGGTCGGCACTCATCTGGCGCTGCTTCAATTCATCTTCTTTCTCCTGAATATTGCGGCAGCGTTCCTGCAGTCCTGAAATCTCATCATGATATTTTTTAGCTTCGTCTCTCGATTTTTGCAGGAAGTTATCCTCCATGTCATCATGACACTTGGAAAGATACTCCTTGAACGAGGAGCCCAGTATGTCATAAAGATAGCGTCGCTGGGCATCACGGTCGATACACTGCTTTACGAAATCGGGTTGAGCGTTGTTAAACACCTCAAGTATGGCATCAAAAAACACCATCGGGAAGTCACCGGTACCGGATGTCACCACAGGCAGCTCCTCATTTACGTTTTTTTTCGTTTCAACCACGACATCACCACCGGCATCCTGCACCCGCTTATAGGGGGTGACAAGCGCAGAGGGCGCATCGTCATAATCCTCTTCGTCATGACCGAAACCGAAAGCCCTTAATACTGAATTAAAAAATGACATGTCAAGTCTATTATTCCATTACAAAAATCAATCTCACTCCGGCTTTACGACCACTCCTACCCCTTTTCGTCCGTTAATGCCGATAAGGAGCGGGGCATCAAATCTCACAATCCTCAAGAAGTCGCTTTCATATTCAGCAGGCAGAGAGTTAAGATAATCCACGTCATAAATTCCATCGTTTGACGACGGATTAATCGTAAAATATCCCACTCCGAAGGATGTAAGGTTTTGAAAGAAATGAGTGCCTTGACTGGGCTCGATACGATAGTTACTCAACGATGACTCGACAATAAGGCGCGCCGATGATATATGAGGCCACTTGACCGGAATACCAAGAGCAGTGTCACTTGAGCCCCAACGACCGGGACCAATCAGCACGTAACCTTCGTTACGTTCCGTAAAGATACGATTTATTTTTTCAATTTCCCTTGCAATTAGTGAATTATTTGATGAAGAGAAATTTTCAGGGCGCACATAGATGACTGCGCTTACATTTTCAATGTTGCCATGACCAAGGGCAGTATTGCTTCGAAGCAGCAGCCGGTCATCGGGCAATGCAAGCACGCTTTCATCAACAATATCCTTACGCTCCACTATCGGGCGTATCTGAAGCCAGTAGACCGAACCTTTGCCTTTGTCGTTGATGTCAAGCACACCGGCAAACTCTATCTCCACCGGACGTCCCATCTCCTCCTGTCCTTTGGAGAGCATGAAATCGGTGATAGGAGCGAGAGGGAACACACCATGCTGAAGGATATTGGCAAATGTAACCACCCTTCTGCCCTCCCCTTCATCGCAGTCCCTTATTATCTGGTCGCGGAAGTCATAGGTAGATACAAGATAACGCAACGCACCTGTAGCGGCTACATCCTGGATACGGGGCTTGGCGATGTTGAAACCGTCATCGACCTTAAAATCAGCCTCAATGCCACGCTTCATGTCGAGCGCATAGAAGCGTGTCTGTGTATCGCGTAGCGCGAGGTCGAGCGTGGAGGTCTGCAACACCTTGTCGGCATGACGCGGAGAAAAGCGAAGGCTCAAACCTCCGTCAACGATATACTTTCCAAGACCCACGGCTGTCTCCACGACACCATCTTCAGGCACCTCATCGTTGATAGGATAATAATTGAGCGAGCGCCCTACCCCGGAGAATGACGGGAAATAGTAATCGCCTACCTGCTTTCCTACCACCTCCTGGATAATCACCGCCATCTTTTCCTGGTCGATGACATTGCTCGTGGCTGTCATGTAAGCCTTGCTGTCGGCATAAAACACCGAGGCATATACGCTCTTTATCGCATCGCTGAGCATGGCAAGCATCTCGTAGCGGTCCTCCACATGGGGTATCATGTAAGTGGAATATATGCCTGCAAAAGGTTGGTAATGGGAGTCTTCAAGCAAGCTGGAACTGCGTATGGCAAGCGGCTTGTCGACCACCTCAAACAGGGCGAAGAAATCTTCGATAAGACGCTCAGGCAGGCGCGCCTGAAGGAAATATTTCAATATCACCTCGTCGCTCTGGTCGGAGAGCGCTACGGGATAGAGATTGTTAGTCTCCATGAACTCATCGAAAATATCGGTACATATCACGACCGTGCGCGGTATCTTCACCGTAACACCGTCAAAATTGTCACATACCGGATTTTTCTTTATTATCGAGTCGATGAATGCAAGACCTCTACCCTTTCCGCCCAACGAACCCTGTCCGATACGCGCAAAATTGGAGTAATGGTCAAAACGGTCCTTGCGAAAGATAGCCACGACACCGCGATTTTTCATCTTACGGTATTTCACGATAAGGTCAAAGAAAAGCTGGCGCACAGCCGGCGCTTCCTCGATATTGGTGAAACGATGGCTCTTTATCACCTCGGCGATAGGAAACAGCGCCCTCGAATAGAGCCAGCGGGAGATGTCATTGTAAGAGGCATGGTAGAAAAGTGATTTTGCAGGTATATCAAAAATATGACGCTGCAGATCTTTCAGGTCATGAATGCGCAGAAGCTCCTCCCCTGTCTCGGGGTCGCGTATCACAAAATCACCGAAACCGAAATCCTTTCGTATGGCATTTCCGAGGTCGACGGGAAACTTCTTTGAATTCTTGTCAATGAACACTCCCCCGAATGATTTAACCTTCGGGGCATTTTCCTCTTCCGACGACTCCATGATTATAGGCAGATACGGGTCTTTTCCCCTCAGATACTCCGCGAGGGCAAGTCCTGCATGCGGGTCCTTGACTCCGCCACGCATGAAGGAGACATCAGAAATCACTCCCAACACATTCTTTCCATACATGCCGTAGAGTTCCACCGCTTCCTCGTAATCGCGGGCGAGCATCACCTTTGGTCTGCCACGCATGCGTAGCATCTGCTCATGTTCATTAAGTGCCTCAGTGGAGAATATAAGCGACTGTTTAAGCAAAAACTTATATATAATCGGGAGCACCGATGAATAGAATCTTACAGAGTCCTCGACAAGAAGTATCATCTGCACGCCTACATCGTTGATGTCATTGTCGGCATTCATCTTGTCTTCAAGAAGCTTTATTATCGCCAGCAACAAATCGACATTGCCAAGCCAGCTGAACACATAGTCGACCGCCGTCAAATCCTCCTTGGCAAGACGGCGCGACACCTCCTTGGAAAAAGGGGTGAGCACGACTATAGGAATGTCGGCATAAAGTTCCTTGATTTTTTTAGCGCCTGTAAATGTCTCGGCAAGGTCGATACCGGGCATCATGATTATGAGGTCAAATCGCTTCACCTCAAGCTCTTCAAGAGCCTCGGAAGGACGCGACACACGGGTAACACGCGGAGGCGAGCTAAGGTTAAGAGCCACATACTCAAAATAGAGCTGCTCCTCCACCCTGCCGTCTTCTTCCATCATGAAAGCGTCGTAAGGCGACGCCACAAGCAAGACATTAAAGATACGCCGCTGCATCAAATTCTGAAAAGCGGTGTCTTTCAGATATAATTGGCTTAAACTTTCCTCGTTCATGGTCAGCTGAATAATAATGTAACAAATTTACATCATTTTTTCCGTTGACACAAAAGGTTAAGAGCTTGTTTAATAATAAATGTTGCCGTCAGGGTCGTATAGCTTGAGATGATTTTCGACATGTGACGAAGGAGTGTACTTTTGTACACGACTGAGAAACAGGGCGAAAAGCGGTCAAGATATACGAGAGTAAAGGTAGCTTTATAATCACTCACCCTCTTGACGACCTTTGAAACAAATGCAAAAATATATCGACGATATGAAAGAAATTACCTTCTGTCGGTCATTCGCCGGCATCTTTCCGCTTGCTCTTCGGTCGTTATGGAATCCCATAACTTCCTCATCACAAGCAAAAATTTGCTCGGCGAATGACCGCCCTGGCGGTAACATTTATTATTAAACAAGCTCTAAGACCATAAAATTCATTGCACGCGCCTGATACGCCGTGCGGTGTCGGTAGATATTATGAGCGGCACATTTTCAACCGACACTGTACTGGTATCAAGTCCGAGCGCTTTTTCGTCGCTGATGCCTATATGCCGCAGAAACGCGTACACAGCCATTACCAGACGGTAAGATGCGGGGCAATTGCTTGACGGAGAGAATACCCTGTGGATGATGATAAACCGGAAATCACCCGCTACCCCATATTCATGCAATGACGGATAGCTGCTTACGAGATCTATCTCACCCGCCGCCACGAGGTCTTCCACTATCTGGCGCAGATAAACGCTTAACTGAGGCTGTATGCGGAATCCGAGGGTGATGTCGATGCTCACGAGTGTGTGAGGTATCAGCACCTCATATTGGTATTCAAGCGTGTCGGGCGCATCATCGTAATGCACACGTATCACCCAGTAATGGTCGGCACGTTTAGGATGCTTGTTGATAATCGAATATAGCAATTTGCTCTCCACCTTGTCAGAAGACTCCGATTTACTTATATATACCACATTGGCGGCATACTTCGGAATCTCGCCATCATTGCTTATAGCCTCGATTATGTCGAGGTTGCTGCTGAAATCCCTGTATTCGATATAGCTGTTGCGGATATTGCGCGCACGTCGCCAAAACAGCATCACGGCACATATTATTCCCGCAAGGAGCAGCGTGTACCATCCGCCATGTAGAAACTTAAACATGTTGGAGACCAGAAAGACACCTTCGAGAGCGATAAAGAGAGTCATGAACAGAACCACAATCCATCGTGCGACGCCCTTGTGATGAAGGTAAAATCCGAGCAACACTGTGGTCATTAGCATCGTAATCGTGATGGCAAGACCATAAGCCGCCTCCATGGCAGAGGAGGTGCGGAATAGCAACACCGTCACTATACACCCCACATACAGGAAGCAATTGACAAGCGGGATATAGAGCTGCCCCTTTAACACTGAAGGATATTTCACTTTAAGGCGCGGCCAGAAATCAAGTCCCATAGCCTCACTGAAGATGGTGAACGAACCGCTCAACAATGCCTGACTCGCTATAATCGCCGCTCCAGTCGACATCAATATTCCGACGACAAGGAAACCGCCCGGCATGATGGCATAAAACGGATTTACTCCCGACGGGACAGAGCCTTCAGAAATCAGCCATGCACCTTGACCAAGATAGTTAAGTATAAGCATCACCTTTACAAACGCCCAGGAGTAGGTAATATTCATCCTTCCACAGTGTCCAAGGTCGGAGTAGAGAGCTTCAGCACCTGTCGTACAGAGAAATACCGCTCCGAGTATCAGAAACCAGAACGGATAACTGACAAGCAGCTTCACCGCGTAATAGGGGTTGAATGCTTTCAGGATGGATGAGGCATCGCCGATATGCAGCGAGCCTATCACTCCAAGCATGAGAAACCAAAGCAACATGAACGGGCCAAACCATCGCCCTATAGCCTTGGTGCCAAACGGCTGGACAAAAAACACCGCCGTGATGATAAGAATCACGATCGGCACCACCGGCGCCGAGCTGTCAAGCACCCTCAACCCCTCGATAGCCGAGGTCACCGTCACGGCTGGAGTTATTACCCCGTCGGCGATAAGTGTGCTCGCACCAATCGCGGCAGGTATATAGAGCCATTTATGGGGAAGCCGCTTTACAAGCGAATACAGAGCAAGTATACCTCCCTCGCCCTTATTGTCGGCGTGCAGGGCGATTATTACATATTTCAGGGTGGTCTGTAAAGTAAGTGTCCATATGATACATGACACTGCTCCTATGATATAGTCGGCGTTGTAATCAATGTTGACACCGGTGATAGCCTTCATCACATAAAGCGGTGATGTACCGATGTCGCCAAACACTATTCCTATCGTGACAAGCAGAGCCATAGCCGTCACTTTATGAGCCGATGATGATGATACTTTTTCTTTAAACATAAAAAAATTCCGTGGTCGTTGACTTTTAATTAACGACCACGGAGTTTTAAAAGTTTATTCAAACCGACTTCCGTCTAATCTTCAAATGTCATTTCATCAAATCCGGCGGCATCAAACTCATCATCGTTATACTCGTCGCTGCCGTAAAAATCCTCGTCAAAATCATCGGCGCCTTGAGCGACAGTCCCGGCACTCTTTGCCTCAAACTCATCGATGTCCATCATCTGAGCCGGAGCGGCTCCCATCGAAGCCACACATACCGGATCCTTAAGATTCTTGCCCGGGATGCTCTTCTTCATCTCGATAAAGAAACAACGGTCGGTCATATAGTCAAACACGAATATAAGTCTTTGACCGTCATCAATAAAATCGCTCAACACAGTCTCGTCCATCAGATAAATATCCTCATCGGAGTCGGACCCCATGTCTTCAAGAGTAATCTCTTTGCCTTTCTCCCAGTTATTGTCACAGAGAAAGAATGAACACATCTGGTTTTTGTCGTATCCTACCGAGTCGCATATCGCATTTCTGAGGTCAAGAAAAGTAGCGTCGGCATCAATATTGATTTCGCGTCGGAAGTTGTCAACTTCATCTGACACAAGTCGGAAATTGAATATCATAATATCAAGGTTTTATTATCATCTTTAGCAAGGCGCGCGTCACCGCGTCTCTTCATACTGCGAATTTAATAAATTTCCTATATAAACCACCAAATTTTTTATCTAATAATTAAAGTCAGCCGGCAATATCATTTCACAACAATCTTGCGTGTAATGACATCACCCGAAGTCATTACCTTTACAAGATATACGCCTTCGGCTACATTCACCGCGCCTGCACCGTCAAGTACAGCCACTTCCACACCATTGAGGGCGTAGACAAGCGCCTTGGAGAAATCGCCTTCGACGGTTATCACCCCTTCGCCGCCGTCAACGGTGACAGCAGAGCCTGTCACTGCATCAATGCCGGTAGACGGAGTGTCAATCTTTACCGATGCAGCGTTAAATACCTTACAATCATTGGCATCCTCAGAATTGGAATTACCTACGAAAGCCACGATATCCAGGTCGCCGGCATCAAGCTTTTCTTTAATCACTGTAGAAGCCTTTAAAGAGTAAGGCTCGCCCTTTTTAAGCTCAATGGCCGAGCCAAGGTCGCCGGTAAGAGTTTCGCGGAAAATGTGGCTATGAGTATAATTGCCACCTCCACCTGACTGGTAACCGACATCAGAGCGCTCTACAAGGAATATGCTCACAGCCGGATTAGTCCACTCGTCAAGTACCTTAACGGGAGTACCCGACACCTCGACATCAAGCTTACGTGTGTCAGGATCGTAGGTGTAGTCGATGTTTACGTCAAGCCACGCATAACGCTCTGCGGCAAGATTCACAAACTTCTTGACATCATCGGTCGACGACACAATGAATACCGGACCGGGGGTAGGCTGCATACTCATGCCTACTTGAGCCTTTGCACCATAGTCACCGAAATTAACGCGGTCAACCATTAATGCAGGAGCCCAGCTGCCTGTCTGATAAAACCAGAGATAAGCCTGGTCGAGAGCAGTAGTGTAGCTGTCAGTTCCATAACCGGAATGATGGGCTACTATAATCATATCATCACGCTCGGCGCTCACTGTAGCAAGGGAGCGGTGAGCATTGGGACAGTTGCCACATGCGGCGGTGGTAAACTCCTCGACAAGCACAGTGCGCGGTAGCATCGCGTCTGTACAATCAAGCGTATACCCTGCCGACGCTATATCTTGACCGTCGACAACAGCGACTACTGAAAGTTCCGCTTCCTTTCTTTCTTCTATATAAATAGCATCAAAAGAGAATGCCGAAACGCCACCTGACACGAGTCCGGCTTCAACGGTTTTGGAAGCAATTTCCTTACCATCAAAGCGACATGAAATCGTATAGGCTCCTACCGCAGAAGCTCCGGGGTTAAACAATAAGCCTGATACTGAAAACTCTTCTCCGGGCTTAACAATATCCAGACCTGAAAATGAAAGCACCGACAGGTCACCTTCAGGCAGATTATCGCCCTCGATGACAGCTCTCACGAGCACATTACCGTAATCAGAGTCACCTGCATGCTCCCAGAAATATTTACCTCTTCCATTAGTATATCCGGCAATGTCGCCAAACGGCACCGCGGGACCGGCATCAAAAGCTATTGGCAGAGTTTCAGCAGCACGGTTAGCCTTCATGCCGTAACCAACATATACATCCTTGTCGCCGGCAATCACATAAGGCTCGTCAAACTCTACAGAGTCCCACACTTTGCCTTCAACTACCGCCTCTTTGGAGATAAGCATATTGAAGTCATCAAGGTCTTCGGTCACAAAAGCCTCGACGGTGTTAACCTCCACATTATTCAATGTATAGGTCTGACACATTAGTTTGATTCCTGTAATCGACGCACCGGCATATTTAGCTGCAATATCAGCAGGAATCTGAATAACAGCATAGTTAGTAGTTCCGGTGGCACTTGCCGCGAACACTTCGGGCTCGTCGGCACAATAGCCGTAATCAACGGTTGCCGCAGAAATGTGAAAAGCGGCACCTAACATGACTATAGCAGGCAGAATAGATTTAAATTTTTCCATTTATATACACTGTAATAGTTTTAAAAATAAGGTAATTGTCACCCACGTGAAGGGAGTGACGAATTTATAGCCTCAAAGCTCTCGCTCATCAGCGACTGAAGGTCGTGACGACCATCCACCGCCTCGATAGGCTTGTGAATAGTCAGAATGATATGACCCCAGTGAGGTATGCGCTTGAAGCGCGGCATAATATCAAATGAGCCGTCGATAGTGATAGGCACCACCGGCAAGCCGAATTCAACAGCAAGCATGTAAGCGCCGCGTTTAAACGGGCGCATATTGCCGTCCCATGAGCGTGCTCCCTCAGGAAACACGACGAGCGACATGCCGCCTTGCAACTGTCGCTCCGCTTTTTCCATGGTCATCTTTGTCGCCGAAGGCGATGAATTATCAACCATAATGTGACCCGACACCTTGCAGGAATAGCCCACAAGGGGAATCTTCTCCAACGAGCGTTTCATCATCCAGCGAAACTGGTGGTTGAGATATCCGTAGATTGAAAAAATGTCGTAGGCACCCTGATGATTGGCGACAAATACATAAGATGTGTCAGGGTCTACATTTTCCCTGCCCTTTACCGTCACTTTCACCAACGTAAGGATACAGAACAGACGCGCCCACCAGTGAGGGAAGAAATATCCCGCCCATCGGCCAAGACCTACACTACTCAACAAGATAGTGACGGTAGCAGTGAAAATCGTGGCGACGAGCAATATCGGCGCCATGATAAAAAGCTGATATATACGGTATAGTACTAACATAAGGGAGAGAATACGGTCACGCCGGTTGCGTGACCGTATCTATAAAAGTTATTAATAGGCAAATACTGGATAAGACTCCATGGTCTTGTTGACCTTCTCGCGTACAGAGGCAATCACCTGGGGATTGTCATGATTGCTGAGCACTGTGTCAATCATCTCCACAATCTCGCCCATCAGAGCCTCATCGGCGCCACGGGTAGTGATAGCGGGAGTACCGAGTCGGATACCTGAAGTCTGGAAAGGACTGCGTGAGTCAAACGGCACCATATTCTTGTTTGCTGTGATGTCAGCCTCTACGAGCACCTTTTCAGCCACTTTACCGGTAAGTTCGGGGAACTTGGTACGGAGGTCGACAAGCATACAGTGGTTGTCGGTACCACCTGAAATAATCTTATAGCCTTTGTCGACAAGAGCCTGCGCCATTACGGCAGCATTTTTCTTCACCTGTGTCTGGTAATCCTTGAACGAGGGCTGAAGAGCCTCACCAAATGCCACAGCCTTGGCTGCAATTACATGTTCGAGCGGACCGCCCTGCACACCGGGGAATACAGCTGAGTCAAGAAGAGCCGACATCTTGCGTACCTCTCCCTTGTTATTGGTCTTGCCCCAGGGATTTTCAAAGTCTTTGCCGAGCAGGATAAGACCACCACGCGGACCGCGGAGAGTCTTGTGAGTGGTAGAAGTAACGATATGGGCATACTTCACAGGATTGTCAAGCAGACCGGCAGCGATAAGACCGGCGGGATGTGCCATGTCAATAAGAAGAATCGCACCGATTTCATCGGCAATCTTACGCATGCGTGCATAATCCCATTCGCGAGAATAGGCACTTGCACCACCGATAATCAATTTGGGACGCTCGCGCAATGCCACCTCTTCCATCTGGTCATAGTCAACCAGTCCGGTGTCTTCCTTGACATTGTATTCAAGAGCCTCAAACATAAGACCGGAAAAATTCACAGGGCTGCCATGAGAAAGGTGACCGCCATGAGCAAGATTAAGACCGAGGAACTTGTCGCCCGGCTTAAGGCAAGCCATAAAGACAGCCATGTTAGCCTGTGCGCCCGAGTGGGGCTGTACATTAGCATATTCAGCACCAAAAAGCTGCTTTACGCGGTCGATGGCAAGCATCTCAGCCTCATCCACCACCTGGCAACCGCCATAATAACGGTGACCGGGATAGCCTTCGGCATACTTGTTAGTCAGGCAAGAACCCATGGCCTGCATAACCTGGTCGCTGACAAAATTTTCAGAAGCAATAAGCTCGATACCATGTTTCTGACGCTGATGCTCGCGCTCGATGATATCAAAAATGCGGTTATCTCTTTCCATTAATTAAATGTATATTAAATTATTACTGTTTTTTCTTTTTTACCGACCAGCCAAATCGACCGATCTCCTCACCCATGTGGTAGTATGCGCCGTGACTATAGGCGAGCAATCCGGCATCACTGAGCCTGAACGCACCTGTAACGGGATCGATATAGCGTTCGTCGGCCAAGACACCAAGCACCTCGGCTATAAACATGTCGTGAGAGCCAAGGCGTACAATCTCCTTGACACGGCACTCGATAGACAATGGCGACTCCTCCACATAGGGACAGCTTACCTTGACTCCTTTTACAGGGGTAAGCCCTGTCTCACGCCATTTGTCATACTCGCTTCCCGACTTGACGCCCGCCCAGTCGGTAGCACGTGCCATCGCCTCGGTAGTAAGGTTGATGGTAAATTCCATCGTGGATTTTATAATATCATAGCTGTGACGCGACGGACGCACTGATATATAGCACATAGCAGGGTCGGTGCATATGGTTCCTGTCCACGCCACAGTAATGAGATTACAGTCGTCGACCGAAGTGCCGCATGACACCAATACTGCCGGCAAGGGATAAATCATCGTACCCGGTTTCCAGATTTGTCGCGCCATCAGTCAGTGGATATTTATTTTATATGGGCATCCTCTGCACTCACAGAGTGTCCGCAATAATGACACCTTATCACACGCTTTTCAGGGTCGACAAGCTCGAAGCGGGTCTTCATCGGCTCATTATTTGTGATGCACTTCGGATTATCACATGTTACAATCCCCACAATAGTCTGCGGCAAAGTGACCGACGACTTCTCCACGACTTCAAAATCATTGATGATATTAATCTTTGCAGTGGGTGCAATCAAAGCAATCCTGTTTATCACATCGTCGGGGAAAAATGTATCGGCAACCTTTATTATACCTTTTGTGCCGAGCTTTTTCGAATCGAGATTATTTCCGATAGTCACGTGCTTGTCAAGTTTCTCGATACCGAGTATCTTTACAGCCTTAAACAATGCTGACGATGGTATGCGGTCAATCACCGTGCCGTTGCGCAATGCCGCTACTGCGAGTTCTTTCTTAGTCGTTGTCATGATTTTCTATTTGAGGGATGTCAATACCTAATGCACGACAAATGATGGCTTGTCGGGCATACAGACCGTTTTGAGCCTGCTGGAAATAATAAGCCTTGGGGCTGTCATCTACATCCTGGTCAATCTCGTTGACACGTGGAAGCGGGTGAAGCACACGCAGATTATCGCGTGAATTTTCAAGCATCGCAGCGTTGAGATTGTATAGATTTTTCACTTTTTCATATTCCATGATGTCAGTGAAACGCTCACGCTGTACACGCGTCATGTAGAGGATGTCACTGCTATTGATTACCTCCGGTGAAAATTCGGTGTACTCGTGATATTTGATGCCATGCTCGTCGCAGAAGCGTATGTATTCCCTGGGCATCTGGAGCTCCTGACATGCCACAAAGTTAAATGTGGGGTTGAAATACTGGAGCGCCATAAGCAACGAGTGTACCGTCCTGCCATATTTCAGGTCACCGACCATGGTTATGGTAAGGTTTTCAAGTTTACCTTGTGTCTTGTAGATTGAATACAGGTCGAGCATGGTCTGCGACGGATGCTGGTTGGCTCCGTCGCCGGCATTGATAACCGGCACGTCGGTCACCTCGGTAGCATAACGTGCCGCTCCTTCAAGATAGTGGCGCATGATAATGAGGTCGACGTAATTGCTTACCATCTTGATTGTGTCTTTTAGAGTCTCCCCCTTTGACGAGCTGGTTGTGCTCGCGTCGGAAAAGCCTATTACACGACCACCAAGACGGTTGACCGCGGTCTCGAAACTTAGTCTTGTGCGGGTTGAGGGCTCAAAAAACAGAGTTGCCACGACCTTGCCTTCGAGTATCCTGTGGTTAGGATGCTCCTCAAAATAGCGTGCCTGATTGAGCAGGCGCAAAATCTCCTCCTTGCTGATATCGGAAATGGAGACGAGGCTGTTACTATTCATCACTGTCGGAAATGATTGTTTGACAACGCAAATTTACTACTTCCGCGCCGCAATTGCAAATAATTGAAGCTTACTTTGATTTTTCAAAAAGTCGTATCAGCTCTCCAATCCACAGCACCACCGAGGTGACACCTATAATCAAAACCCAGTCAATGACCTTTATCGGCACAACATTAAACATCTCGCCACCTATCTCGACTATTATTATCTGACCGACAAGGATTGTCAGAGAGATGAAAAGAAATTCGGAGCATCCTTTGAGATGAAGCGCCGAACGGCGGGTAGCATAGGCGCGGGCGTTGAACATATTCCAGAATTGCAGGAACACGAATATCGAGAAGAAAACGCTTAGCTCGTAAGGCGACAGGTTGTGTAACGCCATGTCGAAATGTACAGGGAAAAGATTGGTCAGCGAAGTGACATCGGTGTGCTGGAATATATAGAGCAACCCGAAGAGAAGAAGGAAAAACGCCACACCGGTGCCTATGATGTCGGCACCCATCGCCTTTGTGATTATAAAGGCATTGCGGTCGCGCGGCTTGTCTTTCATCACCGATTCCGACGGCGGAAGCGAGGCAAGCGCCATAGCCGCAAATGTGTCCATTATAAGGTTGACCCACAGCATCTGGGTGACTGTAAGCGGCGATTCGGAGCCCATAAACGCACCGGCAAGCACAATAAGACACGCCACGACATTGACAGTCATCTGGAAAAGCACAAAACGCTGGATATTGAGATACAGCGACCTGCCCCACATCACTGCACGCCCTATGCTGGCAAATGAATTGTCGACAATAGTAATGTCGCTCGCCTCCTTGGCAACAGCTGTGCCGTCGCCCATCGACAGACCGACATGAGCCGCCTTGAGGGCAGGAGCATCGTTGGTGCCGTCGCCTGTCACAGCCACGACATTGCCCTTTTTCTGAAGCGTCTCGACAAGCCTCTTCTTGTCGAGTGGACGCGCTCTCGCTATAATCTTGAAATCGTCGATACGGTCATATAGCTCGTCATCGGAAAGAGCGGCAAATTCAGGACCGGTGATTACATTGTGTTCGCCGTCATTACTGTCCCACAGACCTATCTGGCGAGCAATCTCCTTGGCTGTGTTGGGAGTATCGCCGGTAACTATCTTAATGGCGATACCGGCATCGATACACTCCCTGACTGCAGCAGGCACCTCTTTCCTGACGGGGTCGGAAATAGCCACAACGCCCATGAATATCAGGCGTCCGGCAACGAGCTGACCATCTTTTATCACCTCTTCACCAGGCTCTACTATCTGATAGGCAAAGCCGAGAGTGCGCATAGCCTGGTTCTGATAATCAAGAAGCATCTTGTCAATCGCCTCCTTGCTGACTTCGCCTGCCACATTTTGACAAAGAGAATATACTATCTCGGGCGCCCCCTTTACATATATAATCTTCTTTCCGGGAACAGCAGCTGACATTACTTCGGTAGCCATGTATTTGCGCTCCGTGTTAAACGGAATCTCCTCTACCGTGGTGACACTTTCGCGTATGGCACGGTAATCGACACCGTTGGCTCGCAGCCACAATATGAGTGCGCCCTCGGTAGGATTGCCGAGCACCGAAGGCTTGTCGGGTACGGTCAAATCGAGCTGCGCTGTCGAATTTACCGCCACTCCCTCCTTAATGATACTGCTCACGGGGGAGTCATCAAGCTTCTGCGCGTCAAGTTCAAAAAAGTCGGTATTGTATATGCGCATCTGATTTTCAGTGAGCGTACCGGTCTTATCGGTACAGATGACCGTAGTGGCACCCATTGTCTCACACGCGTGCATCTTGCGCACAAGATTGTTGGTGCGCAGCATGCGGCGCATACTGTAAGCCAGACTTAGAGTGACCGCCATAGGCAATCCCTCAGGCACAGAGACCACAATCAGCGTCACGGCAATCATCACCGTCTGGAGCAAGAAAGCAAGAAAGCCCAACCATTCAAAACCGGCATCGCCGCCATTGACAAAATACATCACGACGCGACCTACAATCACGAGCGCCGCTATGCCGTAGCTCATTTTGGAAATAAGCTTACCAAGTCCGTCAAGCTGGATGTTAAGCGGGGTCTTGACGCTATCGTCAATCTGCGTAGCCTCGTAGACCTTGCCGTTTTCGGTGGCGTCGCCTACGGCAGTAACTTCAAATACGCCATGACCTTCCATCACCTTGGTGCCACGCAGCACATGGTCACTCGGGAAGGTTGCCTCGGAGTCAAAGTGAGACTCATCAGTGGTCTTGGGGCAGATAGGCTCGCCGGTAAGCGACGACTCGTCGACCTGCAGCGACGATGATTCAAGCAGCCTGCCGTCGGCAGGTATCTCCTCTCCTGTAGTGACAAGCACTACATCGCCCACGACGACATCCCGCTTCGGTATCTGTACTGTGTTGCCACCGCGTATCACCTGGACAGGCTCATCGTCATTCACCTGATTTAATATGGCAAATTCACGGTCGGCTTTTACCTCAAATATAAAAGCAAGCCCGGTAGCAAGGAGTATTGCCACAAATATGCCGATTGGCTCGAAAAACACTTGTGCGCCCTCGCCAAGACCATAATATTCATAACAAGAAATACCGATTGAAAGTACTCCGGCGACAAGCAGAATCATTATCAAAGGATCCTTAAACTTACCCAAAAAGCGCATAAACAATGACTCCTTTACTGGAGGAGTCAATATATTAACGCCATTTTTATCACGGCTTTCAAGGACTTGCGCCTCAGTAAGTCCCTCATAATGTCTTGTTTCTGCCATAATCCGAGTCTATATACTTATCTATATACTTATATGTGCTATTAAAATTGAAGTCGCGAATTTATCAAAAATCCGCGACTATACAAACTTATAACAAATATCTACCCAAATATTTCACTAAAATGAGAAAGATACTCCGAGCGAGGGCACGAAGGCATGCACACGGTAGTCGGCTTCAAACGACCTTACCCAGTCGCCACCAGCCTGTGCAGCAAGGAGATCCATGTAGCTGCATCGTGCATTGTCCTGACCGAGACCTGCCACATAAAGCATCGAAAAATCAATCGAAAGATTGCGCATCGGACGGAATGAGAGACCTACACTCGGCTCAATCTTGGTCATGCCGGGAGTCTCGGGATTGTAATAATCTTTGTTTACCGGCGAAAAATCGACGATTACACCCGCCCTGACATCAAATCTTCTGGTCAGTGAATATTGCGCACCAAGACGCAACGCCCATGAGTTTTTATATTTTTTCTCAAGATGCTGATTGTAGGCACTCACATTTTCGTCAAGGAAACAGATGTCAAGATTCTTATAAGAGCTCCATCCGGTAAGCTGGGCATCCATGGCGATAAGCAACGAAGGGAGCGGCTTGTAAGACACACCAAACGAGAATACCGCCGGCATAGGCATCGAGGCGGTAAAGTTAGCCTCATTGATAAGCGACAGGCGCGATTCAAGGATTTGACGGGCAAGCTCGTTGGCATATGTAACCCTCGCCTCTCCGGCCTTCACCTTCATGGTCATCTTCGAGCGGAAATTGGCTCCTACTGTCCAACGGCTGTCGATGTCATACATCACGCCTACATTAAATCCAAACGCCACATTGGCATTGCCGGTAAGGTTGACCGATGCAGGCATCGTATTGCCAAACTTAGCCTGCTGCCCCATTCCCGCAAGCATCGCATCCATAGTGGCAGGATTGACAAGACCCTTGTTTAGATCCACGCTACCCCATGACACCATAAGGCCTGCACCGACAGAAAGCTTGGGGGTAATACGCCATGACACGGTAGGCTGCACCGTGAATGTCGACAGTTTCACCGACTGATTCAAAATAGCGCCGGGCCAGTTGTTGGTCCAGTCAATCGAGCTGCCGTAAGGAGTATATAATGTGATACCCGCTTTAAGATTATCATAGATACCAAATGCCGCGCTCACCATCATCGGCGTGCTGACATCATTGTCGGTCTCATACCATTTGTCGCCAACTTTCGCCTTTCCGGTAGCAGCGACGGCATTGACACTTGCCGACAGGTCAAGAGTCTTATCCATAAAACCAAGACCCGCGGGATTAAAATACATGCTTTCGGCACCAAGTTTCTGCGACACGCCGGTGTGACCCATACCACCCTGACGCGCACTCAAAGTGTTGACCTGATAGCCTTCGGCAACAGCCGAAACAGCCAACATCACTCCTACCGAAGCTGATAAAATTCTCTTCATAATGTTCTGAATTTTTATAAAAACTCCGCAAAGGTAAGCAAAACAAGCCCATCAGACCAAGAAAAACAGAACAAAAAATCAAGACAAACGAACAATACCCCGACATACGACACATAATCTACCCCGCCCCTCCATAAGAAAGCCGCCCCAAAAAGCATGTCAATCCGCCACGTTTTACCCTCGTCAAGTGCATCGCCAATTGCCCGATATTTCTTAACTTTGCACCCGCTTTTATAAAAACTTTTTATATGAATAAAGGTCTGTTTGCACTCGCAATGGGCACATTTGCCCTCGGGATAGCCGAATTTCTAATGATGGGAATACTCGGCGACATCGCCTCGACGATGGATGTCACCATATCCCGGGCAGGATACTTCATCTCAGCCTACGCCCTCGGAGTATGTGTAGGAGCGCCCGCGCTCCTCTTTGCGCGCCGTCTCCCGCTCAAACACATAATGCTCCTGCTCGCCGCAATCATAGCCATAGGCAACCTCGGCGCCGCCATCTCCCAAGACTTCTACACCTTCTTCATATCACGCTTCATCTCCGGACTCCCCCACGGGGCATATTTCGGCGTAGGAGCCATAGTAGCGCGCCGCCTCGCCCGTAAAGGCCATGAGGTAAGCGCCGTATCCTACATGATAGCCGGCATGACCGTAGCCACCCTCGTAGGAGTACCGCTCGGCACCCTCATCACCAACACCATGACATGGCGCGTGGCGTTTCTCATCGTAGGCATCACAGGCATAGCCACGATAATCGCCATAAAAGCGTGGGTGCCCGACGTACAGGGCATCGAGGACCGCGGCTTCAAAAACCAGTTCAGATTCCTCCGCACCCTACCGCCATGGCTCATATTCGGCGGCGTAATCTTCGGGCAGATAGGCATCTACTGCTGGTATAGCTACATCGACCCGCAGCTCACGCTCGTAGCCGGGTTTCCGCAAGACGCCCTGTCATGGCTGATGGTACTCGCCGGCTTCGGCATGTTTGCCGGCAACCTCATCGCCGGCAAGCTCAGCGACCACTACAAGCCCTCATGGATTGCCGCATGGGTACAAGCATCAGCAATCCCCGTGCTGCTGCTCTTCTTCTTCCTCGCCCCCTTCAAGATAGCCGCCGTACCGCTAATGATACTGGGCACTGCCGCCCTCTTCGGCTCAGGCAGCCCGCTCCAGTCGTCGATTGTAGGCTACGCACGCGGAGGCGAACTACTCGGCGCCGCCTGCATCCAGATAGCCTACAACGCCGGCAACGCCATAGCCGCCTGGATAGGAGGCGCGGTGATAGCACGCGGCTACGGCTACACCGCCCCGGCAATCGTAGGCATACCGATCGTCATCATCGGCTGCGTCCTCCTCTTCATCCTCTATTGGTGCTACGAGCGTGACACAGCCCCCACCCCTCACAACTGAAAACTGAAAACTCAAAACTCAAAACTGAAATCTGAAAACTAAAAACTCTTGCTCATATCAAAGTTTTTACGTAATTTTGGCACGTCTTAGCCACTTACTTCAAAAGCGGCAGAAAGCATTAGCGTTCATTCAACAAAATGAGCACTGCGACATCCCAAGAAAACATTGCGGCAGCCCCACATGTCGGCGCTGGCGACGCCGTAGGCGTGTCACGACCCAAGTGGTATGTAGCCATTGTCAACAACAATAGCGAGAAAGAAGTGCGCCAGCGCCTCACCCGGCTCGGCTACGACTCCTATGTGGCGACACAGCGCCAGACCAAAATCTGGAAAAACGGGCGCCGGGCAAGCGTCGAGGCAGTAGTAATACGCACAATCGTGTTTATACACTGCACCGAAAAAGAACGCCGCCAGATAGTCGCCCTGCCCTACATCAACCGGTTCATGACCAACCGCGCCGTGACATCACAACGCGTGCCCGCCACCGTGCCCGAACGCGAAATGCACATACTTCGGTTCATACTCGGCAACTCCGACACCCCGGTAAGCATCGAGGACCGTCCACTCCGCAAAGGCGACCGCGTAAAAGTAGTGCGCGGAAGTCTCATGGGTCTTGAAGGCGAAATCATTGACTCCGCCTCAGGCAGCGAGCTCGTGGTGAGACTCGACATACTCGGCTGCGCCCGACTCAACATCGACCGCCTCAACGTCGAGCCCCTCCCCTGACCCGCCAACAAAATCACCCCGCAAAGCATTGTAATTTACAACAATAATCGCTATCTTTGCCACAAAGAGATTGAATAACAGATATGTGTCAGACTGCATTAATTTCAAAAAGCATCGTAAAAATCGGGATGCGCAGCTTCGGGCAAAACCTCGAAGCTGTGGCAGGCAATAATGCCACCCGGAAAAAGATTGCAAGCCTGAATCACTCAATCGACACATTATACGAGCTTCTATATGAGCAATACAACGTTATTACCCCCGATGACTATAAAATCTTCGGTCCACAACTCCGGCTATTGCTCAACTCGCTTAAAAGTCTGTACATGACCTACAAAAAGGATTCCGGAGCCACAGAAATTTCCGACCAGATTGAGCGTCTCGGCAGAAACTATTCCGCCCTTTATGAAATCAACAATGACATAAAGCATTTCAAACTATCGGGCGGCAACGCGACAAAGCTCAATATAGCCCTCAAAGAAGCATCTGAAGCCATCAGGCTCATCGGAAAATGATTCAGTATTTTTCGATAACGACATTTCGTAACCGTATCGCCTCGCTCCTAAAAGTAAAGCGTGGAGTCTACGCCAACGTGACCTCTGAAATCAACAAAGAGTTCAAAGGGAAAACCATAGAGCAAATCAGGCAGAGCCGTGACATGATTCTCTGCGAAAATGATGTGATAGTAATAAAACTACGCTTGCCCGACAAGCGACAAAAACTATCCAGAAGAGATGGCTACAGGCTCATTTATCTTGTATCCAAGACTCAGGAGACAGTAATTTTGCTTGATATTTATCCGAAAAACGGGCCATTACAACAACTCAGCATATCAGAAAAAGATTTAACCGGGTTGCTCAAAGAATTTGCAAAGGAAGCCAATGACGGCACCATCGCCCCGCTTGACATCCAATAATCTCTCCCACCCGGCTTGGGCATCACCGCCATGCCCCACCGAATTACTATAAACCGCACAAATTATTTTCTATCAGAAATGAAGCAATATAATATCGCCGTAGCCGGTACCGGTTATGTCGGACTTAGCATCGCCACGCTGCTGGCGCAGCACAACCACGTCACTGCAGTTGACGTGATTGCGGAAAAAGTAGATAAAATCAATAACCGCATCTCGCCGATTCAGGACGAGTATATCGAGAAATATCTCGCCGAAAAGGAACTCGACCTCACGGCGACCCTTGACGGGGCCGAGGCTTACCGCAACGCCGACTTCGTGGTGATTGCCGCCCCGACCAACTATGACCCCGTAAAAAACTATTTCGACACCCACTGCATCGAGGATGTCATCGACCTGGTGCTCAGCGTCAACCCCGATGCCGTGATGGTGATAAAGTCGACCATTCCGGTTGGCTATTGCCGGAATCTCTATGTGAAATACGCGGCAAAGGGAGTCGGGAAGTTCAACCTTCTCTTCTTCCCCGAGTTCCTGCGCGAAAGCAAGGCGCTCTACGACAACCTGTATCCCTCGCGAATCATCGCGGGTGTACCCAAGATTATCGGCGAGGAACGTTTTGCCGAGGAAAACGAGGCTATCCGCAAGGTCGCTGACCTTGCCCGGCTTGACGAGGCGGCACGCACATTTGCCACGCTGCTTCAGCAGGGCGCGCTGAAAGAGGATATCCCGACGCTCTACATGGGCATGAAGGAGGCGGAGGCTGTGAAACTGTTTGCCAACACCTATCTCGCCCTGCGCGTGAGCTACTTCAACGAGCTCGACACCTATGCCGAGGTCAAGGGTCTTGACTCACAGGCGATAATCGAGGGCGTCGGTCTCGACCCGCGCATCGGCACCCACTACAACAATCCCTCGTTTGGTTACGGTGGCTACTGTCTGCCCAAAGATACCAAGCAGCTTCTCGCCAACTATGCCGACGTGCCGCAAAACATGATGTCGGCAATCGTCGAGAGCAACCGCACCCGCAAGGACTTCATCGCCGACCAGGTGCTAAGAATGGCAGGCTGGTATGACTACTCGACAAATGTCGCCCCGTCACAGACAGCCGACAACTCCCGGCAGGCAACCCCGGTCATAGGAGTCTATCGCCTCACGATGAAATCCAACTCCGACAATTTCCGCCAGTCATCGATACAGGGCGTGATGAAACGCATCAAGGCAAAGGGCGCGACTGTCATCATCTACGAGCCTACGCTCGAAGACGGCTCCACCTTCTTCGGCAGCCGTGTGGTCAACGACCTCGCCGAGTTCAAGCGCCTCTCCCAAGCCATCCTCGCCAACCGCAATGACGCAAGCCTCGCCGACGTCGCCGACAAAGTCTACACCCGCGACATCTTCTCCCGCGACTAAACCGAAGACCAGTCAGCATATATGCAGCATCGAATGTTTGCATTATAACGAATAATCGCTATCTCTACTGATATGACAGGCAAGAGCAGAGTCATAATAAAAGAGATATCGCAGCTCGCCTGGCAGATGTTTACTGGCGGCACCGATATAGTGTATCTTTATGGCTCGCAGGCGAGAGACAACAATTCGGTCAGCATTATGTACTGATAGGGCAATTCAGCCGCGAAGATGGCATGCTATATAGCCGCATCAGACAATTCGAGAAAAAGCTGACTACCAGAACACGTTTTCAATCTCTCCGGAGAAAGGCGCTAAACTGATTACCGACGCGCAAGCGCTCAAATCACGCATATTTGCAGACCTTAGCGACCGTCTCCACAGACCAAAAGTATAACCAAAGACATATTTCTAAGGCTCCAATTCTAATATTTCGCAGAAATGTGGAACACTAACGGTATCGACTAGTTGACAAATTAGGATGAATTCATTACGATATTGCGACAACTAAATGGCAATTGCTTAATTCACAAAATTTCACACAACAATACTATTTACAAATGCCATCTGAAGACAATAAACGTATCGCTACTAATACCATCTTCCTTTATATGAGGATGTTTTTAACTATAATTGTCAATCTTTACACCTTCCGAATCATTTGGCAAGTGTTAGGTGTAGATGACTATGGTATATATAACGTTGTCGGCGGAATTGTAATGATGTTCTCATTCTTAAATACCGCAATGATAGTTTCTTCTCAGCGATTTATCTCATTTGAATTAGGTCGAAATAACAAAGACCAATTAAACAAAGTCTTTTCAATATGCGTAACAGTACATTCTTTGTTGGCAATAGTTGTCTTTGTTCTTGCTGAAACAGCCGGTCTGTGGTTTCTTAATAATAAGCTTAATATTCCAGAGGGCAGGATGCTCGCAGCAAACTGGGTGTATCAGTGTTCTATAATTGCATTCATCATTACAATAATAAGTGTACCATATAATTCATGCATTGTTGCTCATGAACACATGAAAGTATATGGTTACTTAGGCATTTTAGACGTCATATTAAAACTTATCACAGTATTCTTGCTCATATTTATACCCTTTGACAAGCTAATAACTTATTCCATTCTTGTACTTATTGTATCTGTACTAATGAGAATAATTTATCAAATATATTGTAAACAACATTTTGATGAATGTAAAATTAGAAAAGTTCATGACTCCAAGCTAATGAAAGATATGTTCTCTTTTTCCGGGTGGAGTTTTGTCGGAAGTCTTGGGTATTCTTTAAAAGACCAAGGAATAAATATTTTGCTAAATATTTTCTTCAGTGTCGCCATTAATGCAGCAAGAGGCATTGCAAATCAAATTGGGACAACAATTAATGGATTAGCTTCTAATTTCCAAATGGCGATAAACCCACAAATCACAAAAAGATACGCAGCCAATGATCTTAATGGAATGATTAAACTCGTGTTTTTAGGTTGTAGATTTTCTGTACTTTTAATGGCTATTATAACGACCCCGTTAATTATTGCAGCAGAAGAAATACTTATTCTTTGGCTTGGGAATTGCACTGAATATACTATTGGATTTTTGCAGCTGACTTTATGTTTAGTTTTAATAGAATCCATAATTAATCCTATTACGACAGCAATTCAAGCAACTGGTCACATCCGTAATTTTCAAATTATAATCTCGATAATTATGCTCCTTAATTTACCAATATCGTGGCTTCTATTAAGATTTGACGCTAATCCATACATAGTATTATTTGTTGCAATTACAATTTCAATTCTTGGAATAATGGTGCGATTGAGACTTTTACATGGGTTGATTTTATTTTCATATAAGAAATTTATAACTGAAGTTTTTATCAGGATAATTCCTGTTGTCTTTTTTTCTTTTGTAATTTCCATATGCATATATAGATTCATTCCCAAAAACATCGGCTTTCTCATCTTATTTGTCGCAGCATCAGTTTTTTTTACAATCCTACTAATATTTTGTATCGGTATAAATAAAACAGAACGACAGGCAATTCTAAAAGTATTACGTCAAAGATTTTTCAAACCACAATAATACTATATCATCAGACCACTACAATACTCAACTATATCTTCTTAAACGGTTAATATGGACTACAATTACACTTTAATAATCCCTCATTTCAATATTCCCAAATTATTGAAGAGACTTTTGCAGACGGTTCCAAAACGCAGAGACCTACAAGTCATAGTAGTTGACGACTGCTCCACCAAAGATTTAGAAGAATTAGAATTAGTCAAAAATGAATATGACTGGGTAGAATGGTATGACACAGGCACTAATGGAGGTGGAGGCAAAGCTAGAAACATTGGACTTCAACATGTTTATGGTAAATATATCTTATTTGCAGATGCTGATGACTATTTTACTCCTGCGTTATCCGATATACTAGATACATATATAGACACCACTTATGATATCATATTTTGTAATGTCTCATCAGTAAACTCTATTTCATATAAGCCATCAAACAGGGTTCTTTTTCACAATTATGCTATTGACCTTTTTAATAAGAACCAACAAAAAGCATCTCTAAAATTACGATTTGCATTCGGCGAACCTTGGAGTAAACTAATAAAATCGGAACTCATAAAGAAGTATTCTATCAATTTTCAAGAAACGCCATGTTATAATGACACACTCTTTTCCTATTTATGTGGATTCTATGGCACCTCAGTCAGTGTTGACAGTCGCATAATGTATGTCGTGACATTTAGAACTGATTCAGTAGTTAATTCAATTATTAAAGAAAGAGAAGAGTTATTCTATTCGATTTTCACAAAAAAAGAAGCCTTTTTTATAAAAAACCACATTCCTATACATGCATACAACATATATGACTTAATTATTTCAGATTTATTTAATTTGCGATGGGGACGATTATATAAATCGATCAAAAGGATGAAAAAAGAAGTTCCTCTGTCTGTACTTACACCTACATTACTAAATCGCATTTATAAAAGACTCTGCTATAAAATGGGGTATAAATCTGCATTATATTAAACCGTCGATATGGCTTCAATCATTAATTACAGATTCCACGTCTTCAGAGTTCTTATGATATATATATCATTCTTTTTCTGCTCAGTATACCCATTTCTTCACTATAAGGCATTTGAATGTATTAATGATATTGTAAATTTAAACTATTTTGTAGCTATATTTACTCTTCTTTCGATTAATCCACTAGAAATCGGCAAATTTAAGACTATTTTATTATTGATATTACCTATTTGTCTAATATTTAGAAATTGGCTGATGTTATGGACTGTAATTGCCACAGCTTACCAACTTATCGAATTAAAAATACCAATCAGAAATCTCGCAATAACAGCATTCTTAATCACATTATTTCAACTACTATTTCAAATAGAACTAATTCTTTTGGGAATTACATCTCATACACCAACTATAGTAGAAAAAACACATAGCGTAATATATGATTTAGGCTTAGGAAATTCAAACAATGTAGGAACAACAATTTTCTATCTAATTTCTTTATTATACCTTATATGCTTTAAACATCATAGGACATTATTCGTTATTTCATCTATTACAATCGATTTGCTGATGTACTACTATTGCGGATCACGAACATTCTTCCTTAGTTCATTAATTCTAATTTTCTTTGGGCTCATATATTTTAATGGACTGTTAAAACGATATTATAGATTCTACATTGCCCTCCTCCCAACTGTATTTGTATCACTAATCGTATATATTGCCATACAATATGAATATTTAGATGTTGAATTTATTAATGAAATAGTTAGCGGTCGTTTATATTTATTTTATTTATTCTTTAGAGATTTTACAATAATCGACTTTTTACTTGGAAAGCCATTAGAATTAGATGTCCCCTTAGACAATGCCTATCTTGCAATGCTACACTTAGGAGGAATAATAACTCTTTCCTTTTTTTGTATATGTTGCTATAAAGCAATAATGAGTTCATTTAACGAAATAAAAGCCTATATACCTTTTATTATAGGTATGCTATTTGCAGCTATGGCTGAATCTACATTTGGCGCACCGTCAGGAGCCGGGATTATTCTATGGATGATAATTTTAACTGCAATAATTCCACAAAAATATACATTTCAAACTTTGAATGAATCATGAAAATATTATATTGCATTGAAGGTCTCTACAATTCGGGTGGCATGGAGCGGATAATAACGGCAAAAGCCAACCATTTCGAGTCTAAAGGACATGAAGTCATGATTGCAACAGTCAATCAGAAGTGCAGACACGTATTTTTCGATATAAGTGCAAATATCAAATTAATTGATTTAAACATAAACTATGATGATATATCGAATGATTATATCGTGAAAAAAATTTTTACACGATATAAGAAGATAAAAGTTCATCAATTAAAACTACAAAGCTTAGTTGATGAATTTCAACCAGATTTAATAATTTCCACATTTGGAAATGAAATTGAATTTTTACATAAAATTAAGTCTATAAAACGAATGAAGCGAATTGCAGAAATTCATTTTTCTCATGACTATAGACTAATGCATGGACAAAGTTACCTAAGAAAATACATCCATAAATTTTTAAATATACGATTTAAAAAGAATATTTCAAAATTAGATGCTTTTGTCTGTCTTACGGAGGAAGACAAACTTAAATGGGGAAATCTTAGAAATTTACATGTTATTCCAAATTTCATTGAGCGTAAAGCTGATTTTCCTGCTCAATTAAATACGAATAGGGCAATTTCTATCGGACGCTTAACTTACCAAAAGGGATATGACATGCTAATGCACGCATGGAAAAATATTGCCACTAAATACCCCAACTGGAATCTGGACATATACGGCGATGGTGAATTAAAAGATGATTTATTAAAATTAAGGTCTGATTTAGAGTTGACAAATAATGTTCATTTTTATCCTCCAACTCATAATGTATATAATGTTCTACAGGAAGCTTCATTTTATATTTTAAGTTCACGATTTGAAGGGTTGCCAATGGTCCTTTTAGAAGCCATGGCTGTGGGACTACCAATAGTGTCGTTTAAATGTCCCTGTGGACCATTAGATTTATTTGGCAATAATAATGCTGGCATTCTTATCCCTCCTGAAAACATCGACATCCTTAGCGCAGAAATTGAAAATCTAATAAAAAACAAATCGAAACGAGTCGAAATGGGAAAAGCTTCATACAATGAAGTTTCCAAATATTTGCCAGACGTAGTTCTTGAAAAATGGGAATCTCTTTTTGATAATCTTTTACATAATTAATTATGACTAAATCATTCAAAGACACCTGTAAAAACTCATATCTTATTAAAATTTCATTTCGATATTTCGTCAATCTATTTACTTATTACATATTAAATTATTGGATAAATTATATCCCGTTTTGGATACTAAGAAAAATATATCTTAAAACATGTGGTTTGAAAATTGCATCTCATTCACAAATCAATATGTCTCAAATAATAATTGATCCCTACAAAATAAGAATAGGAAATGGCTCTCATATAAATCGAAATTGTATTTTAGACGGCAGAGGAGGAATTGAAATTGGAGACAATGTCTCTATTTCTTTTAAAGCAAATTTAATAACTGGCTCACATAAAATAAACACTCCTGACTTTGAATATCAATCAAAGCCAATAGTAATAAAAGATTTTGTATGGATTGGCGCAAACGCCACAATATTGCCTGGAGTAATATTAGATTCCGGTTGTGTTGTTGCGTCAGGAGCCGTTGTCACTAAATCCGTACCTAAAAATGCAATTGTTGCAGGTATTCCAGCAAAAATAATAGGGCATAGACAACCGAATTCTGATTATTGCTACAACTGCAATTTCAATTTACCTTTTCACTAATTTATTAAACCAAATGGGAACCCAAATTTACTTAATCGACTATCTCGGAGTTCATTGTGGAATGGATTATTATTTAAATGCATTCAAATCAAATTTATCAAAAATTCCGAATTCAGAAGTGAACATACTCTCCAACTATTCTGATAAAAATGTAACGCCATTCTTTTTTAACCAATATAAAGGAAACACATTTGTCAAAATATATTATTTATTACGTAATATACTCAAACTTAATAAATTTATAAAAAGTACCCCAAATGGCACTTTCATATATCTAAGTTATGGTCATTTTATAGATATTCCATTTATAAAAATTATTAGTAAAAAGCGCAATGGAATCATCGATATCCATGAGGCAATTTCTCAAAGTTTAGACACAAATCATCTATTAAAACAATGTTGGAAAAAGATATATAAAAACAACGTTAATAATATAATTTTCCATTCAAAGCGAACAGAAATATATTTAGATGAATTTAAGTATAGCGGGAATAGAATTTTTGTTCCTCATTTCAAATATCAATATGATAAAAAATATAATATTGACAAGATACCAACCAGCTTAACCGAATTATTTAATCAAAGTAAAATTAATTTCTTATTTTTTGGAAATTTAAATATCAGCAAAGGTGTTGACATTGTAATTGAAGCATTTAGACTCCTGGAAGAGCCAGTGTCTGAGAAAGCGAATCTAATTATTGCAGGAAAAGATTTTGATGGAACCATATGCAAATATTGCACTCAACTTGACAAAAATATACATATTTTATCTAGGCACATTACGGATGACGAATTGAAATTTCTTTTTTCTAAATGTGACTATATTACATTGCCATATCGTAAGACGTCGCAAAGTGGCATTATTGAAACAGCATTTCACTTTAAGCGACCAATAATCGCTTCAAAAATACCATATTTTATTCAAACATTAGAAAAATTCCCATCTTTTGGAATCTTAAGCGGAAATTCACCTAAAGAATATGCAATTGCTATAAGCGACACAATAACAAACCATGGGACAAAAATATTTTATTCTGACCTTGATTATTCAGAATATGAAAATCGAAAAGAGTTTAAATTATTTATTGATAAAATTAGCGAACTAGGATTAGCTTAAATTTATAACTCTATTAAGAATGCGTAGTTTATGAATCTTCTTAACATTCATAAATTACGCACGATTATTACTATTTAGGACATAAATTATAAAATTACAGCTGGCTATTATAAGCTATGTTCTATTTACCATTGTAATACTTTCTGAATGAATCTTTTAACTACGAAACACACACATATCTATAACGTTAATTAATTTTATAATAACAATGAAACAAGCGAATAAACGGATAGTAAATACACCTACAATAATGCTTAATGACAATCATCTAGGCGCATTATTGCATTTTAGAAAAGATTTGATTGAATATTTTAAATCGCAAGGTATCAAAATAATCTTATGTGCCCCAGAAAGCGAAAAAGAAAATGAAATTCCATTTTCAGATGTAATTTATTGCCCTATTAAAATGAACCGCACGTCAAAAGGTATAAAGGATAACATTGGCTATTTGTTACAACTAAATAACGTAATAAATAAATTTCATCCTGACCTAATTATAAATTACACCTTAAAACCTATCATTTTTGGTAGTTTATTGTCTTTTTTACACAAATACAAAACTATTTCTGTGTATGCAGGATTAAGCAAAGAACTGACCAATCTATCAAACAAATCCGATAAAAAAAGCAGACTTATTTTCTTAATTATAAGATATATTCTTAGGCGAAATAATCGAGCATTCTTTTTAAATAAAGAAGACCTCAAATTCATGATAGCCAATAATTTCTACGACAAATCCAATACAACTCTTCTTGAAGGAGGAGAAGGTGTCAACACTGATTTTTACAAACCTTCCAATGAAAAGAAAGATTCCAATCGCTTTAAGATTGTGATGGTAGGACGTGTACTCAAAACAAAGGGCTATTATGAATTTGTTGATTGCGCACAAGCAGCCAAATCAAAATCACTACCGTGGGATTTTTATCTCTGCGGTGGTATTGATTACATACATCCTGACAAAGTTCTAAAAGAAGAAATTGATAACTCAGAAGAAAAAGGATTTATAATCTATAAAGGCCATTTAAACAACCTTAAAGAATTTATCTCAGATGCTGACTGCATTGTGCTACCGTCATATTATAATGAAGGCATGAACCGAAGCCTTATGGAAGCCCTAAGCATGGGTATTCCAATCGTAACGACAGACAATCGGGGATGCAGAGAATTAGTAATCGATGGAAAAACAGGATATATAATACCACCAAAAGATAGTAAAGCCTTATTAAACAGCTTGATTTCAATTTATCAACTCTCTGATAATGACAAGCGATCTATGCGCCGTGAAAGCAGGGAATATGCATTGTCCAGATTTGATGTAAAACAAATTATCAAGATATATAAATCCGAAATATCAAGATTATTGCCCCAATATAATTTATTTAAATAAGTAATTATTATGAAAGTAGCAATAATAGGCACCGTCGGTGTGCCGGCTAATTACGGCGGATTTGAGACGCTTGTCGAGCAGCTTGTCCGTCACAACCAATCAGAAGATTTGCAATATGCAGTCTATTGCAGCAAAAAATCGTATAATGATAAACGGTGGGTATATCATGGGGCGAAGACAGAGTATGTCGGGCTGAATGCCAACGGCATCCAGAGCATCCCTTACGATATTCTTTCGCTGATAAAAGCTGCAAGAAAGAGCGACGTTGTGCTGATTCTCGGTGTGTCGGGATGTGCATTTCTCCCCGTATTCAGACTGTTTTCCAAAAAACGACTCGTAATCAACATTGACGGACTGGAACACCGCCGTGACAAATGGAACAAGTGGGCGCGCCGTTTCCTTAAATATTCCGAACGTCAGGCTGTGAAATATGGCGATGTCATTGTTACCGACAATAAAGGAATCACCGATTATGTCAAAAATGAGTACGGCAAAGACTCGGAATTGATTGCATATGGTGGCGACCATGTACTTCAGGACATATCGGAGCAAGAAGCTGCGGAAATTTTAAACAAATACGGATTAACCGCGGACAATTATTCATTAGCAATCTGCCGTATAGAACCGGAAAATAACGTGCATACAATACTTGAAGCATTTAGCTGTATGCCCGATAAAAACATTCTCTTTATAGGGAACTGGGACAAAAGCACCTACGGCAAAGAAATGCGTGAGCGATATTCCGCCTTTCCAAACATAAAAATCCAACCGGCAGTTTACGACTTGCGTGATCTTAATGTGTTGAGAAGCAACTGCAAATTTTACTTACATGGACATAGTGCAGGAGGTACAAATCCATCACTTGTAGAAGCGATGTTTTTTGCAAAACCCATAATTGCCTTTGACTGTATCTATAACCGTGAGTCGACCGAAAATAGAGCCAACTACTTTAGTTCTGCAGATGAATTAGTCAAAGTTGTCAATAACACAACGCTCGATTTTAACACCAACGCAACCGCAATGCGGGAAATAGCTGAACGTCGCTACCGCTGGAAAACTATTGCCCGTCAATATGAAAATCTTTATAACTAACTAGATTTTGTGCTGATTATTTGGATTTTACAACAATATCGCTTATTTTTGCGTTGTAATAGAAGCAACCACCAAAACAATTACCTCATGAACGCTTACTTAAATTTACCCATCTGCAGCCCGGCTCTCGAAAAGGAGCATGGAGTGATAAGTGAGCTTAACATGACCCCTGACGAGATAAGAAGCCTTGAGCTACAGGGCTTTATCAGAAATGCCGTATCGGGTAACCAGGATACATGGGCGCTGACTCAACATGGCAAGGATGTAAGAAACTATTTCCTTTCCAAGCGCTCTTTGCTGACACGCATATACGACTGGTTTATGCATGACGTATTGCGCATGGACCTCACCATCTGATAAAAAGTCATAGTGGTACGCTACGCTATACTGTGGATTCCGGTTCTTGTTGAATATGTCCCCGAGATAATCAACGACAATCCGGAGCCGGTAGAATTGAGTGATGTACCCGGGATGCCATCGTGCCATCTTAGATGCTCGGTTGATAAGCAGACTAAAAATTTCACATTATATTACCGTCTTGGAAATGACAGTCAGGAAAACAAGATAGAGTTTACTCATCTTGAATCGACACAGTCGGGGTTCATATCCTACAAACTCGAATTTGAAGATACAAACGACCGGCTGACGACCAACTTGCTATCATCTATACATCACTCTGTTTATCATTACGTTAAAGGTCTATTCCATCAACATGCATTCCATGATGAAGAGTGTGACTCACTGCTCAAAGGATTTTGTTCCACAAATCAACTGAAATGGGGTGATAATGGAGTGCCAAAGAAAGTATTTACCCACTATATCCGGGAATACATCGAGAAACTGACCGAGTCTTACCGCACATTATCGGCACAACTCGCTTTTCTACAAGACATAGTTAACAACAAGAAGCAATACAAAACAGGTGTCAACAAAAGCAGTCAGTTGAAAAAGGATTGCTTCCGTGTGACAGGTGAAGCAGCATATGCTACATCACTATTGCGTATGTCGCGGTTTTCAGTTAAATCAAAAGTCTACAACAACCTTTCCGATATATTGATTCGCCTCGAAATGCTGAGGGAACAATGTGTAGATGCCTACAACACGCTCAACAATGCGTATAACAACCGGTTGGGCAGAATCGGCATCAGATTCGGAATTGCAAGCATCGTGCTTACTGCAGTATTAGAAGTCATTCACATCTGTACTGCCGATAACGAGACATCTAAGAAGCAGCTTATCCTGCTTGACCGTCTGGTAAAGCAGAATGACACTGAAATTAGAAATCTTACAAATCGTGCCGATTCGCTTGCAGAGCAAAATGAACTGGTGCTCCGCTCATTGAAAGAAATTGTGAAGTAGTGACTTCTCTCTCTTTTGTTCACATAACTGACAATAAGGATTTTTCTTAATTTTTCAATACATTTTTATGAAAGGAATTGTACTTGCCGGGGGGTCGGGCACACGGTTGTATCCGATCACCAAGGGGGTGTCGAAGCAGATGCTCCCGGTGTTTGACAAGCCGATGGTATATTACCCGATCTCGACGCTGATGCTTGCGGGCATACGCGACATCCTGATTATCTCCACGCCGAGGGACCTGCCTATGTTTCGCGAGCTGCTGGGCGACGGCTCTGACTACGGGGTCAACTTCTCTTATGCCGTGCAGCCATCGCCCGACGGGCTTGCCCAGGCGTTTATCATCGGCAGGGAATTTATCGGCGATGACTCGGCGTGTCTGGTGCTTGGCGACAACATATTTCATGGCGCGGGATTCTCCGGCATCCTGAAAGATGCAGTCAAGACGGCGGAAACGGAGGGTAAGGCGACAGTGTTCGGCTACTGGGTTGATGACCCGGAGCGCTATGGTGTCGCCGAGTTTGACCACGATGGCAACTGTCTTTCAATCGAGGAGAAACCTGAGCATCCGAAGTCTAATTATGCCGTCGTAGGTCTTTATTTCTACCCCAATAAGGTAGTGGACATCGCGGCAAATATCAAGCCCTCGGCACGCGGCGAGCTGGAAATCACTACCGTCAACCAGGAGTTTCTTAAGGCTGGCGAGCTGAAGGTGCAGACACTCCCCCGCGGATTTGCGTGGCTCGACACGGGTACACACGACTCTCTTGCCGAGGCATCAATCTATGTCGAGGTGCTCGAAAAGCGTCAGGGGCTGAAAATAGCCTGTCTGGAGGGTATCGCCTACCGTCAAGGCTGGATAAGCAAGGAACGCATGGTCGAACTTGCACAGCCGATGCTGAAAAACCAATACGGACAATACTTGCTGAAGGTTGTCGAGGAGCTTGACCGCACCGGCTTCAGCAACCTGGATTAAGAAAATTAGGAGTTGTCTGTTGTCAGTTCTTAGTTGTCTGTTGTCAGTTCTGTTTGCTACAAATAATTACAATTACGATAGTTGATAATTACACAAGTAATTGCTAACTTTGTCTGATATGAAAACAAGTAATTTCAAAGAACTGGCTGTATGGCAAAAATCAATGAATCTTGCGGTTGAGATTTATGACCTAATCAGACGTCTTCCTCCTGATGAAAGATATGGTCTCTCCGATCAAATCCGGCGGAGCACCGTTTCTATTCCTTCAAATATTGCTGAAGGACATGCCAGAAATACCGCCAAAGAATTTTTACGTTTCCTATCAATTTCACGCGGCTCGGCAGCCGAATTACAAACTCAGCTGATTCTTAGCACTAAGATAGGATATCTCACGGAAGAAACGAGCAATCCATTGATTCAAGAAATTGTGGAAATTGATAAAATGCTTTGTGGATTGATGCGTTTCATAAAATCAAAACACCAACAATCTGACAACTGAAAACTGACAACCGAAAACTGAAAACTGAAAACTACCACACATGGAAGTAATAAAGACTGAAATAGAGGGCGTGGTGATAATTGAGCCACGCATATTCAAGGATTCAAGAGGCTACTTTTTTGAAAGCTATTCCAAGCGGGAGTTTGACGAAAAAGTGCGCCCGGTAGACTTTGTGCAGGACAATGAGTCGTGCTCATCCTACGGAGTCATGCGCGGGCTACATTTCCAGCGTCCCCCGTTTGCGCAGTCCAAGCTCGTGCGCTGTGTAAAGGGCCGCGTGCTTGACGTAGCTGTCGACATACGCAAAGGCTCCCCCACTTACGGACGACATGTCGCCGTGGAGCTGAGCGAAGACAATCACCGCCAGTTTTTCATCCCGCGCGGATTTGCCCACGGATTTGCCGTTCTGTCCGACATCGCGGTATTCCAGTACAAGTGTGACAACTATTACCACCCTGAAGCCGACGGAGGCATCTCTATTCAGGATGCATCGCTGGGCATCGACTGGATGATTGACCCGTCAAAGGCGATTCTCTCGGAAAAAGACCTTAAACACTCCGTGCTTGCCGATTTCGACTCGCCCTTCGACTACGCCGATGACCTTTACCAACTTTAACAGGTAATAATTGTTTAACTACTGAATAAGTCGTATATTTGTCTTGTAAACAAATTCTTGAAGACATGACCCAGCTCGTAATAAACATAGAGGATGCTTCTGTCAAATCAGCATTAAAACAGGCTCTTTTAAAAGTAATGGGCAATTTTAAAGGTGTCTCTTTTGATGAGGATGAATCCTACACGCTTGACGATGCCCTTGAGGAAGTAAGCAGAGGTGAAGTTCTCAGATATGAGTCAGTTGACGATTTCTTTAACCATCTCCGTCGTGAAATATAGGATTGAAACGCCGACGTCATTCACCAAAGCATTGAAGCGGTGTATCAAACGAGGACTTAAATACGAGCTTTTTGAAACTGTTGTAAAAATTCTCGCATCTGAAGGCTCTCTACCCTCTAAATATAGGCCACACAAGCTTTCAGGCAAATATAATGGATTATGGGAATGTCACCTTCAGCCTGATTGGTTGCTGATTTGGCAGCAGGATGACACTAAACTTGTTTTGGTCATGATCAACACCGGCTCTCACAGCGATTTATTTGGATAAAAAACCTTTCTATGAACATATTAGTGACCGGAGCCAACGGACAGCTTGGCAGCTGTCTGCGCGACATCTCGGCAGGCTCCACCGACAGATACATATTTACCGATGTCGCAGAGCTTGACATCACCGATGCAGACGCCGTAAAAAAAATGGCGCGCGAACACTCCGTAAATGTCATCGTAAACTGCGCGGCATACACCAACGTAGACAAAGCTGAGGATGACGCTGACTTTGCCGAACTTCTCAACGCCACTGCCGTACGCAACCTCGCCGAAGCGGCAAAGGAAAACGACGCTACCCTCATCCACGTCTCCACCGACTACGTATTTGGCAAAGAGCCTTACAATGTCCCTTGCCGGGAAGACCAGAAAGGCACCCCGACCGGTGTCTACGGGCTTACAAAGCTCCATGGCGAGCAGGCGATAGCCGAGACTGGTGTCAAGGCACTCATATTCCGCACGGCATGGCTTTATTCCGAGTATGGCAAAAACTTTGTCAAGACCATGCTCAACCTCACAGCCACCAAGCCTCAGCTCAATGTGGTGTTTGACCAGACAGGCACCCCCACCTATGCCCGCGACCTTGCCCAGGCGCTCTTCGACATCATTGAAAGTCGCGCGTTTGCCGGAAAAGAAGGTGTCTACCATTACTCCAACGAAGGCGTATGCTCATGGTATGACTTCACCAAGATGATTGCGGAATATGCCGGAAACACCGGCTGCGACATCCAACCCTGCCACTCCGATGAATTCCCCTCTAAGGTAGTACGTCCCTCCTACTCCGTGCTTGACAAGACAAAATTCAAAGAAACATTCGGAATGAAAGTGCCATACTGGACCGACTCTCTCCGCCAATGCATAACCAACCTGACAACAGAAAACTAAAAACTGAAAACTCCACAAAATGAAACGTAACATACTGATTACCGGCGGTGCCGGATTCATAGGCTCACACGTAGTGCGCCTGTTTGTAAACAAATATCCCGAGTATCACATTGTCAATCTCGACAAGCTCACCTATGCCGGAAACCTCGCCAATCTAAAAGATATCGAGGATAAGCCCAACTACACCTTTGTAAAGGCCGACATCGCCGACCTGGAAGAGATGCGCCGCATAATCAATGAATATGAAATAAACGGTATCATCCACCTCGCCGCCGAGAGCCATGTCGACCGGTCAATCAAAGACCCGTTCACCTTCGCCCGCACCAATGTGATGGGAACGCTCGCCCTTCTGCAGGCAGCAAAGGAATACTGGGAATCACTTCCCGAAAAATACGAAGGCAAGCTCTTCTACCACATTTCTACCGATGAAGTGTATGGCGCGCTTGAACTGACCAATCCGGAAGGCATCGAGTCGCCATTCACCACAGCCGCCTCATCGGAACACCATCACGCCTACGGCACAGAGTTTTTCCTTGAGACCACCAAATATAACCCCCATAGCCCGTATTCCGCATCAAAGGCGTCATCCGACCATTTTGTGCGCGCTTACCACGACACCTACGGAATGCCGACCGTTGTGACCAACTGCTCCAACAACTATGGACCTTACCAGTTCCCCGAAAAGCTTATTCCTCTCTTCATCAACAATATCCGTCACCGCAAGCCCCTACCCGTCTACGGAAAGGGCGAAAATGTGCGCGACTGGCTCTATGTAGTTGACCATGCCCGCGCCATCGACACCATATTCCACAACGGCAAAATCGCCGAGACCTACAACATCGGCGGCTTCAACGAATGGAAAAACATTGACATCATCAAGGTAGTCATACGCACAGTCGACCGTCTCCTCGGAAATCCCGAAGGCTACAGTGACGAGCTGATTACCTATGTCACCGACCGCCTCGGTCATGACATGCGCTACGCCATCGACTCGCGCAAGCTACAGCGAGAACTTGGCTGGGAACCGAGCCTGCAGTTTGAAGAAGGCATCGAAAAAACCGTGCGCTGGTATCTCGACAATCAGGAATGGATGGACAATATCACCTCCGGCGATTACGAACGCTACTACGACGACATGTACAAAAATCGCTAATCCACCACTTCCTCAAATTATAAAAGAGCCGGCACTCTCCAGTGCCGGTTTTTTTATGCCTGAACAATCAGGCAATGACTGGCGTTTAGAGAGCAACTGCCCCAAGCCACGCTTATGGTCGAAATCACTAATCTGTCAACATATTGGCTTAACACGCCGGAGTCGATTGCCGCGAGACATATCGAAGATATTGCCCGCGACTACTTTGCGCGACATGACGATGTAAGCGGATTTTTACTCATAGTCCCATCAATCTACACTTTTGACCAGATACGCAACGACATTGACATCGCGATATTTGGAGGATTTCATGGCTTGACGCTGCAAGATGATTACCACATCGATTCATTCGCAATGATTGTCGAGGTAAAATCTCACCCGATAGAATATGTCAGCGTCGACGCCGGACACCACTACCTTGTCACATACTCCGACGGCATGAAGGATGTCACGCGACAGGCGCTGTCAGAAGCACTTTCACTTAAAAAGCATCTAAACGGCTCAGGGATAGAAGGGTCAGCGGATTTTTCCGGTGGGCGGAGGGGATGTCAAGAGTATAGTGTTGCCAGTCTGAACATAAAGAATTTGATGTCTCCGACTCCACGGAACTGGGTTCTGAACGCTTTTATCTTGGCATTGAAGGATTCCGCCGAGGCATTGGTGAGCCTTCGTTCGAAATAGTTGATTATTGTGGTGTTGTGGTTCTCAAAAGTCTCAAGGACCTTGTTGAATTCATTATTCCCAAACCCCTCCACTTCGTTGTACCATCTGGCGAGGTTCAGTCTGGCGACTCCGGCAGAAGTCTTCTCGTTGAATATGTCAACAAGCTTCAGGAACAGCCCGTATGCCTTTTCAAGATCGGGGAACATCCTGAACAATATCCGGGCGCGTATTTTCTGCTGTTCGTTCCATTTTGATTTGTGTTTGAGGATGATGTGTCGGCTGCGAGCCATGATCTGCGGCATGGTCTCGCCGTTTTCCATCCTCTCGGGTTCCCATTGTCCGATTCGTTCGCGTTCCTCTTTTGACTTTGCATCCTTTCTCTTCCGGCGATGCTCCCTGATCGCATTGTTCTCGGCATCAAGGATTTCCCAACGGTGTCGTATCCTCAGCTGGTCAACGGCTTCGGAAATGAGCTGCTGGACATGGAACCGGTCATTGACAAGCGATGCGCCGGGAAACACGTTTCTGACAGTAAGCATCATGGCAGAAGAAAGGTCTGTAGTGACAGTTTTTACCTTAAGGCGCTGTTTCAAAGGTACTTTCCGCAGTATTGCCGACACCGTGTCACTTGCCACGCCGCGAACCATCGCCGCAAGAGCCCCTTTGCCGCCATGCGCGGCTTTGTTGGTCAGTATGGTGTAGACATCGCCATTGCTCAGACACGTCTCATCAAGACTCATGTCCTCGCCGAAATTTTCAGGATACAGTATGTACTCATCGGCATGGTCAAGCTGATTCCATATCCGGTAATCGCTGATTATTTCCTTGTATTGCTTGCGCAGTGTCTGACCGTTAAGCCCGTTGCGGGCGGCAAGAGTGGATATGCTCACGGGAGTGCTTTCAATCTCCCTCTTTTAAAAAAGCGACAAACTCGGCGTTAAGCCGCGTGCCGTCGAACTCGGAGATGTCCCACTCATAGCTGAATATCTCGCCGGTAGCTTTGTCAAGCCACTTGCGCTTCCGCACATGCAGGTATGTGGCGCGCCCACGTATCGGATAATCCTGTATGGTGCGGTAATCGCCGAATCCGTAGGAGATTATGTCATTATTGTACTTGTCTTCGCGAAGTTGCTCTTTCTTCTCATCAAGCCATATGTCGAAGCGGGTATCGCTTTTTTCAAATCGATCGATATCGAAGTTGTCTATCAACACATCGGGCAATATGGCTCTGAGTAACTGATCTGGTTTCATATTTTGCAAAGATAACACTATACTCCGACATCCCCCTCCGCCCACCGGAAAAATCCGCTGACCCGGATAGAATGTGATTTTGTCGTTCCGGCAATATTTTTCCGCTCCATCGATGATGAATCACTCAGGGCATTACAATGCCGGAGGAATGAAAACACATTGTGTGCGTCATTTAATTTTGAGCAATTGCTCGATATCGTTGCTACACGGTTTCTGCCACGCGACATGCATGACCCGTTGAAATCAGACAGCAATACACGCGACAGGCTTCTACATGCTTTTCACCTCACCACAGCACCTGCGATATTACGGAGTAAATTTGAACTACTCTGTTCAGAAAGTCTCGACCCATACCTAAATTGTATCACGCCACAAAATTGCGACACGGCAATAAAGGGTCGTGCAGGCACAGGCAAGACACTTCTACTCATAAAAGAGGCGATAAATATAGCCAACGACCCTGACAATGAAGTGCTGTTTCTTACCTATAACCACTCGTTACTCGCTGACATAAAACGACTTACAAGTTATTTCTCATCCGGCAGTCTTACCGATGACAACTTCAAAACCATCGATTCATTTTTCCAGTCGCTCATGCAGCGCCACCATATTATCTCCTCGCCTATCCGTCCTGACTCATCTTCCGACTACGAAGCCGAATACTACGATGCACTCTCGCGACTTCATGAAATAGTCATTTCCGATGAAGCAGACTCACTTATATCCCCTACTCCTACCCATTTCATCATAGATGAAGCACAAGACATCAGCAATATCGAACGCGAAATTATCTTTTCTCTATATCCTGCATCAGAAATGCTTGCTGCAGTAGGAATCGACCAGCCTATGAGAAAAAGCAATATCGGGACTTGGGAGAATATACATACCATAAATGTCAAATCGTGCCGACGCATGTTCTCAAATGTCGCATTATTTGTCAATGAAGTCGCAGCAATACTAAAATGTGACTGGCATGTCGATTGCAGCAAAGCCTTCCCCGGAGGCAAGGTACTGCTGCTTGACCGGTATGACAGGGATATACATGACGATTTACTGCGACAGCAACGGAAACATGGATGTGACGACTACGATATGCTTCTGCTTACAGGAAGCCAACACAATCAATACCTATCAGACATTATCAACAATATTTATGACGGGCGCATAACTGAAAACCGCAAAAAACCACCTGCCGACAACCAGCCGCGCCTTTACCACTATCAATCGTGTCGCGGCATAGAAGGCTGGACAGTAGTATGCCTCGGGCTTGACGCATATTATGAAGAGATGATGTCAAAAAATGATAAGGTGATAAAAATGATGATGCCGCTTACCCGCGCCATCGATACTCTCGTAATAGTGTTGTCAGGAAAAGATAACCATGTCAGCCAAACACTGCTTTCCGCAGCTGAGTCTTTTCCCGACTTCGTCACAATAAGCCGTCACGACTCATCAACCAAGTGCTGAAGCGAGTAAGCATCGACATAAGAGGATTCACGGCGCAACCATGAGCGCAGCCTCCCGCAAATCTTGAACCCGCATTTACGGAATGTGGCGAGACTCGGGGCATTGTCAACAGCCACTATAGCCCAAAGTTGATGCATACCTATAAACTTACGTGCATACACCACCATAAGCGCCAGCGCACGCGAGCCATACCCCTTCCCTGCATGAAGTGAATCTACCAGCAGCCCTATCCCGGCACGCTTGTTGTGAGGGTCAAAATCATATAGGTCAACCGTGCCCACAGCCTCCCCGGTAGCCTTCACCTCAATCATAAGGCGCAATTGACGGGCGGCATATATATCGGGAGAGTAATTTTCTATATAATCCCACAGTATCTTTCGGGAAAAAGGAGCAATACCACTTCCGGCACTCCATAATGAAGTGTCATTTTCCCATTTATAAAGCAGGGGCAAATCCTCCGGCTCAAGCGCACGCAAGCGTATCTCATCATCTTCAAGCAATTCCTTCATTGTACATCCTTATTAAATGACTCACTGAAAAGCGTACGGTTGACAATCGAGCGCCCCAAAGTAATCTCGTCAGTATATTCTATCTCGTTGCCTACCGATACTCCCCTTGCCAGCTGAGTAATCTTGACAGGCAGTGTGCCGAGTTTGCGATAAATATAAAAATTAGTGGTTTCACCCTCCATCGTGGCACTCAACGCAAGAATCACCTCATCCACCTTTTCATCCTCGACACGCTTTACAAGTGAATCTATTTCAAGTTGCGATGGTCCAATCCCGTCCATAGGCGAAATAAGTCCGCCGAGCACATGATAAAGACCACGGAATTGACCCGTATTCTCTATGCTCAATACATCTTTCACGCTTTCGACCACACATACAGTCGATGCATCGCGTAACGGATTGGAACATATCGGACACTTTTCATCCTCCGATATATTATGACATTTCACGCAATAGCGTATCCCCTTGCGAAGAGCCACAATAGACTCACCGAGGTCAACACCCATCCGCTCCTCCTGGCGCAATATGTGCAGGGCAAGACGCAATGCCGTCTTACGCCCTATACCCGGAAGGCGTGAAAGCTGATTAACTGCGTTTTCGAGCAAAGTAGAAGCATATTCCTGTTCCATAGTCCACATTAAATTCCATTGTAAAGATAAGCTAAAAGCCACATCTTTACAAACAGCTTAACGCTATTTAATACAACCATTAGTGGTACAATTAAACGATACAGGCACCCACTTGGGTGCCTGTATCGTTTTTGTATCCTTCACAGCAAAAATGTTTTTTCATAAGATTGCGATTTTCGCATGATAGCTAATGTTCATGTAGGTTTACGAGGCGAATTGTGCAAAAAAATGTATTTCATTAAGTTTTAATATATGCAAACATAATCAATAAATTTAATATTTGCAAGAATTTTAAACAAAATTTCAATCTACGGTCTGTATTTTATGATAACACTTGACCTTTATGTTAAATTTTGCTGATTTTTAACCAAGGCGTTCAAGCACATGGCGTATTTTTTCATATGTCGTGATGCGTGTAGGCACAAGCGGCAGGCGCAGCTCATTTTCTATGAAACCCATCGCATGAAGCAGACATTTCACGCCCGCCGGATTGCCATCGACAAAGAGCAGACTGAACAATTCGGTGAAGCGGTGATGTATTGAGAGCGCACGCTCATAATCGCCCTGAAGAGCGAGACGCACCATGCGGGAAAACTCCTTTGGAAATGCATTTCCTATTACCGAAATCACCCCGACAGCACCAAGAGTGATAAGCGGGAATGTTATGCCGTCATCACCTGAAATCACCATGAAATCATCACGCTTATTCTTAATGATGTCATCCATCTGTGAAATATTGCCCGATGCCTCTTTGACACCAATAATATTGTCAAATTCAGCAGCAAGGCGCAAGGTGGTCTCGGCAGTCATATTTACACCTGTACGACCCGGCACATTATACAATATAACCGGAATAGGCGAAGCCTCGGCTATCGCCTTATAGTGTTGGTATATACCCTCCTGTGAGGGTTTGTTATAATACGGCACGACTGAAAGTACAGCCTGAAACGGTGACAGGTCGCTACTCTTCAACTCTTCGACAAGAGCCATAGTATTGTTTCCGCCTATACCGATGACAAGCGGGATTCTGCCTGCCACCCTCTCGACAACGAAATCACGCACCGCGTGTTTCTCCTCAGCCGACAAAGTAGCCGTCTCTGCAGTAGTACCGAGTACCACCATATAATCAACTCCATTCTTAATCTGATATTCCAACAATCGGGCAAGCGCATCAAAGTCAATTGACTTGTCTTGCTTGAATGGTGTGACAAGCGCCACCCCCATACCTTTTAAGTTAATACGTGCCATATAGGTATCGTTATATGCTTTTTGCTTTCACAAAGGTAGATAATATCGCAATACCGACAAAGAAAAAAATCCAAATAAAATTCAAACCGCAGAATTTGGATTCACAAGCAAACCTAATTGCTTATAGCTGCGTTATATGATAAAAACTTATCTAAAAACCAAACGACATGAGTGATTTTAACAATATCATTAAAGAAAGCAAGCCGACACTCGTCGACTTCTATGCCACATGGTGTGGTCCGTGCAAGATGATGCACCCCATACTTGACCAACTAAAATCCAAGGTGGGCGATGATGTCGCCATTGTAAAAATAGATGTAGATAAAAATCAAGACCTGTCGGCACAATACCGTGTGCAGTCAGTGCCTACGCTCATCATCTTCAAGGATGGAGAAGTAAAATGGAGAGCTGCCGGCGTACACTCTGCCGAAGACCTTGAGGCAAAGCTTAAAGAATTTGCTTGACAAGAATTAACTGATTCACTTATTTTATGCGAAAAGACCGCAGGCTCCGTTTGGAACACCTGCGGTCTTAGCTATTTATATCTTAAGCGTGGAAACGCTCTATGCAAGACAGAGTACAAGCACCTGCGCCGCCACCACTCGCAGAAACATCGTGAGCGGGTAAACGGTAGAGTAAGCCACAGCAGGAGCATCGTTACCGGTGCTGTTGTTGGCATAAGCAAGTGCAGGGGGGTCAGTCATACCGCCTCCGAAGAGACCCATTATAGTAAGAAGATTAATCTTATAGACCCCACGTGCGATACAGCCTACGATCAATAGCGGGATAAAGGTAATCATGAAGCCCCATATCACCCACCACATACCGGTGTAGTTAAACACTGTGTCGGCAAATCCGGCTCCGGAAGCAATACCTACCGAGGCAAGGAAGAGGCATATGCCAATCTCGCGCATGAGAAGCGAAGCTGACGACGAGGTATAGGTGACAAGCTTTATCTTGTATCCGAAACGGCTTATCAGGATAGCCACGACAAGCGGACCTCCGGCAAGACCAAGCTTCATCGGCACACTAACACCCGGGAACGCAATAGGAATAGAACCTACCAGGATACCAAGGAATATACCTACGAAGAGTGTTATCATATTAGGCTCGTTGAGACGCTTCATCGAGTTACCGAGCTTCTCGGCAAGACGCTTGATATCAGCTTCCTGACCTACCACCGTCATACGGTCACCTACCTGAAGGCGAAGACCGGGAGAGGCAAGAAGGTCGACACCGGCACGGTTAACACGCGTAGCGTTAAGATTATAACCCATGCGCAGACGCAGCTGACCGATAGGCACACCGTTAAATTCGCTCTTGGTAATGACTATACGGCGCGATACCACGGGACTCGGGGTAGCTTCCCAGTCCATATCCACTTCCGGACCGATTACTGCCTTGAAGCGCTCCTCATCTTGAGCAGAGAGCACTATATAAAGCATATCGTCGAGATGAACCACTGTCTGCGAATTAGGTATTATCACATTACCATCTTTATCTTTCAGACGCGAAATCACGAAGTTGCAGGAAATAATATCATGCAATTGCATCAGGTTTTTGCCATCGATAAGCTTGTTAGTGACCTTAAATGTCACAATATGCGGTTTCAGCTGGCTGCTCGCGGTATCTTCTTCGATTTTCTCGATTTCCTTATCGATTTTCACCCGGAAAATGGCTCTTACAAGAAACATCGACAGGATAATGCCTATAACACCGAGCGGATAAGCTGCCGCATATCCCATAGCCATTTCCTCCGACAGCTTGTAAGCCTCCGGATTTACCTGAAGTATAGCCTGCTGTGCGGCACCAAGTCCCGGCGTATTGGTCACGGCTCCCGACATAATACCGACCAGTGCGGTAATCGTAGTGTTGCCATCGATATAAAAAATGGCGAGCACTATCACCACATTGAGCGCGATGATAAGCACGGCGAGTCCGTTAAGCAGCATACCTCCCTTCTTGAATGACGAGAAGAATCCAGGACCCACCTGTAGACCAATAGAGAAAATAAACAGGATAAGTCCGAACTCACGGATAAAATGAAGCACTTCAGGATTAACCTTATAACCGAGGTGACCCATTATCAGTCCCACAAAAAGGACAAAAGTGACACCAAGAGAAACACCTCCTACTCTAAGTTTACCAAGATAAACCCCTACGGCGATAACAAACGAATAAAGCAAAATGGTGCTCGCCAACGCCATATTGCCCGGTGCAAGTAACTGTTGTATCCAATCCATACTGTTCAGCGTAAAAAAAACTGCCTTAGAAATTGAGTTGCAAAGTTACGACTTTTTATCGAACTCCCACCCCACTATCGGGCTTTTTCTCACTAAATTTTTTAAGAAATGACGAGAATGAATAATCGTGCGTGTGTCAATACTTGTCGGTCAATACAAGGTCAAGAATCGCATCAGCGGTATTGACTATATTATCGGCATGATAAGCCTTTAATTCCGACATCGGACGAAATCCCCATGTAACACCTACCGAATCGACACATGCACGGCGAGCTGTCTCCATGTCTACACCTGAATCGCCTACATATAGAACCTCCGACTTAGGCGTAGGAGCCTTGCCAAGTATCTCAAACACTATTGACGGGTCGGGCTTCACCGGTATACCCTCCTTCTGTCCCTCAACTGCAACCCACTCAATCTCAGGAAAGTAATAGTCGACAAGACGCTCCACGGCAGCCTGATACTTGTTGGACGCAACCGCAACCTTTATATCGCGGGCACGCAAGTCGCCAAGCAGCTGCATGATGCCCGGATAAGGCGCGGTATGCTCGGTATTGTGCTCCTCATAAAACTCTTTAAAATATTCTCTTGCCCGCTCTACCTCTTCCTCTGTGTCAAGACCTGAGGGGAGCGCACGCTCGATAAGTTTCTTAACCCCGTTGCCCACCATACCGGGATAAGCCGAGAGCGGATGAGCCGAATGTCCACACTTTTCAAGCGCATAGTTTGTAGCGCGACCGAGATCTTCTATCGTGTTAAGCAAAGTGCCGTCAAGATCAAAAATTACAAGTTTCTTCATCGTCAAAATATATTAGAACGGATATCCTACCGAGAAATGGAACGTTGCGTCACGCCCCCAGCGAGGATGAATCAGCGGCAACCGCTCCTGGTTTCTTGCCGGATTATATGCCTTCATTCCCAAATCAAACCTGAGCAGGAAATAAGTGAAATCAAGACGGATACCGGCACCATAGGCAACAGCTATCTGCTTGTAAAACTCATTAAGCTTAAATACACCACCGGGCTGATTTTCATAATCACGTATGGTCCATATATTGCCGGCATCAATAAAAAGCGCACCCTCAAGCACCCAGAACAATCGTGCACGATACTCCAGATTTAAGTCAAGACGGATATCGCCACACTGATTGATAAAGTCGGTCACAGAATTTTTGGCATCGTAGCTGCCGGGACCGAGTGTGCGCACTCCCCATCCCCTTACACTGTTGGCACCGCCGGCATAAAAACGCTTCTCAAACGGCAGCATAGATGAATTGCCATAAGGCACACCGATACCGGCACCCACATGAAAGGAAAGAGAGTTGCGGAAATCGAAGTTTTTGGTATAAGAATAGTCGGCATCAGCCTTAACATACTGGGCATACTGAATGCCAAATACCTTATAGGCACCATCATCTTTATGCTGCCCGATAGCTGAAGAGATGGCGTAAAGCAGATTTCCCGCCGTCTCGACATTTGCTCGTATGGTGTAGATTGAGGGCTGAAGCAGCGACCGGCGCATAGCGACAGCCGACGGCACACGCTTGTTGGTATAATAAAAGCCATAGCCCATCCTCATTATGAAATGGTCTTCATAGCTGTAACGCAACAACGGGTTGGAGGGTGCAATCTGATTGATAAAATCGATAGTGCTTTTGGGGAGATATACATAATTTATATCAATCAGGTCAAAGCGGTGACGGCGCGTGTTGCCACGGTTTGCCCAGCGGTATTTCCACCCTGCACCTGCTATAATACGCGTATATTCAGGACGTTCCTGATAATTGAACGACACCGCAAACTCAGTCGATGCCCTGACACGCTTCTTAAATCCGGAGGAAAGGAAAGGAGCTTCAAACTCAGGGAACGTGATTCCGACCTCCCCGGCATACTCCATATAACGGTTGTTGATAAGTCCGCTGAAATCGCCTGAAAGACTCTCATAGCTTGTGCGCAACTTTGCCGTGAGCAATTCCGAGCCATGGGCAAGGTTACGGTGCATATAGGTAAGCCCTACACCGAAACCGAGGTCACCCTCCGAATTGGTTCCTTCAAGTTCAAGCGACACACCCTGTTTCTTGCCACGGGTAAGAAGTATGTAAGCGTCAAGCCATGTCTTGCCGTCAATCGTGCCTACCCGTCTCATGTCGATGTTGACATACTTTAATATGCCAAGTCGCCCGAGCGACTCATAAGTGCGGTCAATCTGCCAGGCATGATACTTCTTTCCGCCTTGAATATGGCACGCGTCAAACAACACCTTCGGACGCAGGTAGCGGTCATCACCATAAAGTATGGTGATATCCTTATAATGTACGGTGTCAGAGGAATGAAACTCGTAAGTGCCATAGTCAACCCCCGGATTGTAATCAGTCACATAGAATATGTTGCGGATATAATACACGCGGTGAGTCAGTGAATCGGGCGAGGAGGATTGCTGTCCGCGCAAGTGAGGCGGACGCAGGTTCATCGTAAGGTTTACTTCACGTGATCCCGCCGCGGTGTCGGCAGAAAAGGTTATATACTCCTTATTGAACGTATAATAGCCATGGTTGCGCAACAATTCGGTGATTCTTGCGCGCTCCTCATCAAGCCTGTTGCGGTCAAGAATGTCGCCGGGCGCCACTTGCAAAATATTGTCAGTGGCTTTTATAAGCGCCCGTATGGAATCATCGGGGATATTGTAATCAAGCGTCGTGATAAAATGAGGCTTGCCGGTGGTGATATTATAAGTAATGTCGACCTTTTTCCCCTTGCCATGAATCACGGTGTCGGCAGTCACGCTTGCACTCATGTAACCACGGTTGACAAGAGCCTGCCGCAGCTGAAATTCTGACATCTCGGTAAGCTGCTGGTCATAAATGACCGGAGGCTGACCAAGACGGCGCACCCAGCGGTTAAACCATTTTGTCGTGTCAGAACCCGATATATTGTATGTGGCAAGCTGAAGCTTCATGAACCCCAACACTTTATGGTTGGGTGTTTGACGCAAATAGTTGACAAGTTCCGACTCCTGGACTTCGGAATTGTCAACTATTTTTATATCTACATTGTCAACAAGATATTGACCATTAGGCACATGTCGGGTAGAACTACATCCCCACAAGGATATAGCCATACAAGCTCCAACAAGCCGAAGCATCCACTTGTGACACACAACTGACATGGGAGCCAGCTCGATGTTATGCGTTCATCGAACGGAGCAACTCGTCGTTGTCGCGCGTCTTCTCCATCTGGTCACGCATAAACTCCATCGCCTCGACAGAGGTGCGGTCGCTAAGGTAGCGGCGGAGAATCCACATACGCTGCAATGTTTCGGGACGGAGCAGAAGGTCGTCGCGACGAGTGCTTGACGCCATGATATCGACAGCGGGGAACACTCGCTTGTTGGAAAGCTTGCGGTCAAGCTGAAGTTCCATGTTACCTGTGCCCTTGAACTCCTCGAATATCACTTCATCCATCTTCGAGCTTGTCTCGGTAAGAGCCGTGGCGATAATTGTAAGCGAACCTCCGTTTTCGATGTTGCGTGCCGCACCGAAGAATCGCTTCGGCTTCTGCAAGGCATTGGCGTCAACACCACCGGAAAGTATTTTTCCTGAAGCGGGTGACACTGTGTTGTAAGCGCGGGCAAGTCGGGTAATAGAGTCAAGCAGAATTACCACGTCATGACCACACTCTACCATGCGCTTAGCCTTTTCAAGCACGATGCTGGCGATTTTGACATGACGGTCGGCAGGCTCATCAAACGTAGAAGCAATAACCTCGGCATTTACGCTGCGACTCATGTCGGTCACCTCCTCAGGACGTTCGTCAATAAGGAGAATTATAATATAAGTATCGGGGTGATTTTCGGCAATGGCATTGGCTATATCTTTCAGAAGTATAGTTTTACCGGTCTTGGGAGGAGCCACGATAAGTCCGCGCTGACCTTTGCCTATCGGCGAGAACATATCGACGATACGGGTAGAGAGATTGCATGTGCGACCGCTTGTAAGGTCAAATTTCTCATCAGGGAAAAGAGGTGTGAGATGCTCGAAATGCACGCGGTCACGGATAAACTCGGGAGTACGCCCGTTGACCATCAGCACCTCGCTAAGCGGGAAATACTTTTCACCTTCTTTCGGCGGACGGATATATCCCTCCACGACATCTCCGGTCTTCAAGCCGTTAAGTTTTATCTGCGACTGGGTCACGTAGACATCATCGGGCGACGACAGATAGTTGTAATCGCTTGAGCGCAGAAATCCGTATCCATCGGGCATTACCTCAAGCACACCCGAGGCAGTCAGCAACCCGTCAAAATTATATTGAGGCATCGGCGGTTCCTGAGGAGCAGGAGCCATCGGCTGCTGTTGCTGCTGATTATTATTGTTCTGGTTATTGCGGTTTTTCTTGTTTTTCTTGCCTTGACCTTGCTGCTGGCGGTTATTGTTGGCAGGCTGCTGCGCTTCCACTCCCGGCTCCTGAATGATTATGGGAGCTGTGGCGGCTGCTCTCGCAGCGGCAGCGGCTGCCTCTTCCTTTTCACGCTGAGAGCGGGGCACAAACTTACGGTCACTGCGGAAAAATGACCCGAATGTCGAGTCCTTGACCGGACGGAAATCCCGGCGACGCTGTTCGCCTTGAGGCTCCTCGTCAGTTTTTGACTCCTGCTCACCCTGTGCAGCCGGCAGCTCCGGAGTATCGGAACCATGCTCCACATTGCCATCGGGGAGCAAACCGGCTACCGGCTCTTTCTTTTCCTCAACGGGAAGCGGCGCCATCAAGGTCAGTTGGTCGCGATGATCTTCTTCCGGTTCGGGAACAGGCAATTCAGCGACAGGCTCGTCAAGCGAAGGCAACAACGACATGTCGGACTGACTATTTTTAATGGCGGCAGCTTCCGCCTCTTTCTGCTGTTTTGAAGGACGCCCTCTTTTGCGGCGCGGCATCTCTGCCTTAGGCTGATTATCGGCAGGAACTGCCGCCTGCAAATCGGCAGGCTCTTCAGATTGCGGCTCCGCAGTCGCGCCATTCTGAGGCTGGGAAGGTTGCTTTTTCTTCCTTTTCTGCTCCTGCGACTCGGCATCATTCTTTTTAGGCTTCGGCTCTTTAGCCTTACGCTTTTTATCGCCCGCCGACAAGGCGAGGTCTTCAGCTTGCTTATCGAGGATTTTATATACCAGCTCTTCCTGAGGAAAAGAGTCTGCCTTCTTAATGTTCATAGATTCAGCGACCGACTTCAATTGATTTTCGTCCATCGCATTGAGATCATCAAGTTTATACATTCTTAACTCTTGAGGTTATTATCATTAGATTCGGCAATTGTCACATCACATAATTCATCCGGTGCATCAGACACCAATGACGAAGGACATGCCTTAAATTTTTTATCACTATGGGAAATAATCGAAAACTCGTATTGTAAATATGCTTTACGGGTTGCTCGATTTAGATGTTGAAACTTTGCACAAAGATACATTCTTTATACAATCCAAACAAGCAAAATCATAAAAAGTTTACCCGTTTGTTGATAAAATGCCCATATTTGATGACAGACAGAACATGTTTGAATAAGAAACGCTTGCCATATGACAATCCGGTGACAAAAATCCACAAAAAAAGGACACGGCAGCGATATACGCTCCGTGTCCAGTCGCTTTATGTCTAATTGATTATTGCATGCGGCGCAGACCTTCCCAACGTACATTCCATGTTCCGTCGGCGGGGAATCCGGGATTGCGCACTCCCTTGCAGCCATCCCAGCCGGCACACATCATTGCCACTGCATCAAGCAGACTGCCGTTGCCGGGCAGGTAGAGTCGCAGGCGTTTGGGTTCCTGAAAATTATGTCCGCTTACGAGATATGTGTTTTTGCCCTTGTCAATCAAAAGCGCGTCAACAGCGGTTTCGGGACGACCAAGACGGGCGGCACACATGGCAATCATGCCATAGTCCCATCCCCATGTGCTGTCCCAGTTCCAGTCGGCAAACACGCTGTCAAGCGTGCGTTCCATTATCGCGCGGTCATAGTGTCCCATGTCGGGAAGCAGTCCACACGCGCCAAGCACCGCCGGGTGGTCGCTTTTGCATTTAACCAGGAAGTCGGCTTCAGAGATAGATGACGCGCCCTTCTGCGCTGCCGCCACATAGGGGTCAAATCCGGCATTGCCGCGCTTGCTGTTGTCAAATTTCTTTACCGGCTCGCCAGCCACGTACACTCCGTCGCGCTGAGGGAGCGGTGAGAGCCGGGCGATAATATCATCCCACTCTTTGTGACGTTGCAGCCCGCGACGTTCACGCCACTGCTGTGCCTTTTCAAGTCCGTAACGCCAATAAGCCAGTTCAAACGGATGATTGCAAGAAAAATCTTTTGACATAGACTCCTGCATCGCAGTATGACCGAAAAGACGTATAGTGCCTTTGCCCTTCGGAGCGCATGCACGGGCATAATCCGCCATAAACGCGGCTGTAGCCTCCACCTGCTCGCCATAGCGGTCGAGGGTGGCGTCATCAGGATTGGCACGGTACATCTCTTCAGCCATGTAGATATAATGGGGTTGCTGCCATATCAGGAATGACCCGGTGTTAGAGGGAGCCTCACCGGCATCGGGGTCGGTCATCTTCATCCAGCGCACGCCGTCAAATCCCTGACGTGATGCAATCCAGGCAGCTACCGGATAAGCCACATCATTGTACCAATCAAGCATCTTTCCGACAACTGCTGGACGATTCCACAACGCGAAGTCCACGGCATGCCACCATGTCATCTCAAGATGAGGACGGCCAAACCATGAATTACTTGTCAGACCTGTCTCCTGCGGGGGCACAGCTCCGGCACAGTTTATCGCGGTGAGGTATTGAGACAGCACTGTGCGGCGCTCAAGCTCGGCGGCACGCGGGTCGGTACACTCCGAGAAATCCACGATAGCGCCTTTCTTCCAAAATGCCTGCCAGTTTTTAATGCCCGCTTTCAACGCCTGGTCATAGGAATATGACACGTCGCGCGGCTCTACAGGCTTAGAACTGTACTCAACGGCAAAGGTAAGCACATTGTCGTCGGTCGAGAGCGAAAAACAATGCGGCGCCACTTCCTTAAATGTAGCACCGCCTTCCCACTCTACCGTAACATAATATTTTGTATCGTCGAGTATGCGTTGGATGACAGCGCTGTGTGGTTTCAATTCTATTATTTTCGACGAGTGGGCTTCAGGTCGCGAATAATCAGTGGCATCATCGGCGTGAAGTCCGGTCGGATATGGAAATCTCAAGGTCACCGCCGCATTTCCCGAGTGAAGCAGCTCACTCTTTACTCGCCCGAACAGGCAATCGCGACCTGCCATACATGATGTGGTCACCTCGACCCGTTGCCCCAAGGCATCAAACACCGATTCTATCTTGCCGTCCCAGAGAGCGAGTTCCTGTCTTACCCCGGTCAATTCATCAATTGCCAACCGGCGTCCGGCGCTGTCAGTCAGCAGCAGTCCTACATGACCAAGGTTAAGACGGTGAGGATTTACACGGAAATAGTCGGTAGCCTTTGCATTGCGACTGCCATCCTTATATTCCACGGCATACACTTCATCTCTGCCATGCCCGAGATTCATGGTACGCTGTGACTCGGAAGGCAAAAGATTGTCAACATTAGGAAAAGAGTGCCAGCCCCACTCTGACATTGTGGTGACCGGCACTCCAACCTTATATTCATCAGGATAACTTTGGAGTCCTGTCAGGTCGACAGTGGCAGCAAAGCTGCCATTGCCGACTGATAGACTTGCCAGTGGATCATACTTGGTAACCACCGGATTATTTCGTGTCACTACCGCCTGACGGTCGATGGGCTTCATCACATTGTCAGTGGTAAATCCCATATCCTCCATTTCAAGCGACGCCCAGATAAACGGGCCGATACCCTTGGCATCGTTGTCGCGCACAGGCTCGCTAAGATAATACTCGTAAGAGCCGTCGCGGCGACGGTTTTCCTTAACTTTGGGAGCAGCCTTTTTCACCGACTCGCTCATACCCGGGCCAAGACCTGCCACAGCACAGCAGTTGGTAAGAGAAATTGTGCTGTCAGGGTTGACCTTGATGAAATTATTGATAATGCCACGGTAAGCCTTGATACCGGCATCACGGAACGATGCATCGACATATCCCTTATTGTAAGATTTCAGCAAACCGTAGGCAAACATTGACGAAGCGGTCGACTCAAGATAGTTGCCTTCACGGCCGGGGCTATCCATTACCTGATACCATACACCGGTGTCTTTATCCTGCCATTTCACCACATTGGCAAGCACCTTGCCAAGCAATTCAACAGCTTCACCGCGACGGGCATAATCTTCAGGCAGATTATCAAGAAGTTCTACGAGAGCCATTGTAAACCAGCCCTGTGCGCGTGCCCAGCAGTGCTGCGACAGACCGGTCTCGTTATCTGACCAGAACATATCATGATTCTCATCCCATGCGTGACGGTTAAGACCGGTCTTCGGGTCGAGAGTGCGCTCATAAGTCTTCTTCATCTGGTCAACAGCATCGTCATAGATAGCAATCGCCTCCTTCTCGGGAAGGAACATTCCTGCAGTCAGCGTTGACACGGGAAGTCCCATGAATATACCGTCGAGCCACACCTGATAAGCATAGATAGCCTTGTGCCAGTAAACGCCCTCTTTTGTACGTGGCTGATTTTTCATCTGCTCCATGAGCGTATAGAGAGCCTTGCGGTTTTTCTCCTCCGGCAGAATCTGATACATCTTCGCAACGAAATGACCGGTGCGCACATTATCAAGGTTATAATCCGACAGCTTGTAATTGCGTATGCTGCCGTCAGGATTAATCATGGTATCGGTGTACATCTTGCAATAGTCAAGAATCTCCTTATTGCCATATTTCTTATATGTGTCAAGCATTCCGCCAAGCTCGATTCCCATCACATAGCTCCAGCGGGGCTTCTGCGCGAAGTCAAGAAGAAACGATTTCGGCACACGCTTCATTTCCGATGCGGTAATCCACTCGCTATAATGCTTGTAAGGATTCTTGGTGAGGCAAAGACTTCCGTTGACGTAATAATTGTCGTAGTTTATATCCTTTACCATTCCGGTGATTGAATTGCCGTCGGCAACACCGTTGAAATGACAATCCTTTACATTGATGTCATATACATTGACACATGTGTCGAGTGCAATTATCTGTACGCCATATTTGCTCTTTTCACAAGTGACATTTTCAAGATTCACATTGCGTACTGTCGGGAGGAACCCGCGGCAGCATATCTCGTTATGCTCATAGTCAAGGTTGATTTTAAGCACTGACTCGCCACATTGACCTACCTTTATATCGCGTGCATAGATATTTTCGATTACGCCTCCACGACATGTATTGGTCTTTATACGTATCACACGGTCAAGGTTAGGGCTGTCCATGAGATTATTCTCAGCAAACACGTTGCGGCATCCGCCTGAGATTTCACTACCTATCACCACACCGCCGTGACCGTTTTTCATCTCACAGTTACGGACAATTATATTTTCGCTGGGACGGTCCCAGAGACGTCCGTCCATATTACGGCCGCTCTTGATTGCGATACAGTCGTCGCCGGTGTTAAAGAAGCAATCCTCGATAAGCACGCCGTTACATGACTCGGGGTCGCAGCCATCGCCGTTAGGACCGTCGTTATTAATCTTAACCCTGCGAACAGTAATATTTTGCGACAACAACGGATGGATAACCCAGAACGGAGAGCGCAACAGGGTTACATCCTCAATCAAAATACCGTCGCAAAGATTAAAGTTGATAAGCTGAGGGCGAAGTCCATCTTCAGGACCGAAACGGCGTTCATCCATGTCCACGCCATCTTCAGCCATCTTCAGCAAGCGTGCACGAGCACCGTTGCGCTGGCTGATAACACCCTCTTTCCATCCATAGCGGGGAGCGCCACACCATTTCCACCAGGTGTCATTCGTGCCACCACCATCAATCACGCCTTCACCGGTGATAGCTACGTCAGTAGCTTCGTAGGCATATATACATGGTGATAGATTCCAGCAGTCAAGACCCTCCCAACGAGTCTTCACGATAGGATAAAGCTCCGGTTCAAATACAAACTCAAGAGTGGCACCACGCTCAACCACGAGGTTGACACCGCTCTTTAATGTAATGGCACCGGTAAGCCATTTTCCTTCCGGCACAATCACTTTTCCGCCTCCCTTTTTGGAGCACGCATCAATGGCTTTGTTGATAGCTTTCTGATTGACAGCAGCCGAAGCACCGGTCTTTGCGCCATACTTGGTAATTTTGAATTCCTTTTCAGAAAACTTGGGTTGCCTGATGTTTTTTTCGATTTCGGGGTATTGCGTCGACCATCCGTCGCTCCAAGCAAGGAGGGGCAGCAGGAGTGCCGCAATAACAAAACAAAAATGCTTCATGGTCAGTTATTAATGATTTAGTTTAATTAAAATGTCATGGTTTTCGTAAGGTACAAATTTAGCAAAAATTTCTAACAACGACAAAATACGAACCATCACAAAGCAAGAAAAGCAAATTATAACATCTGTCTTATGAAAAAGTTTAAGCGTATTTAATTTTTATTCAAAATAAATATCAAAATAGTTTGCCATCTGAGAAAAAATACCTAACTTTGCACCGAATAGAGACATTTGTTGAATCTCCTTAGGCTGAATAATTATTTTACGCAACATTTAAGTTTACTCGGACTAAGGAAAAGGCAACAATCTTCAGCAGAAGACGCTGCGAAGCGGATGAAGTTGAATAAAGTGAAGTAAGTAATACTTTCTCAACACTTTAAATCGCTATAAGACAACTATCTTTAGAATCACAGAATCATGCCTTTTGGCTTTAGTCCGGTTCCTCCCTGTTTGAAGGGAGGGGCGGGCAACTTTTTTTATATACCCTTCTAATTCTCCATACAGTCACAATCCGCCACATTTAGGGCTCAGTAGAAAATCAGTGGGGAAATAAATTTTTCACAGCCAAAGATTATAGC
>CAJTSK010000011.1 GCA_910578835.1 uncultured Muribaculum sp. | reverse complement strand
GGAATCAGCCCTAATTTTGTCGTGCCTCAAAAAGTTTTATCGGACAGCAATAAAAATCAATAGGATTATGAAAAATTTGCTATGTTGCACTATTTGTTTGTTGACAGGATTCTGCGCCCTGATGGCGCGGAATCTGTCGGGGCGTATAATCACGGCTGACAGCGGCGAACCGCTTGCTTTTGCCAATGTGGTGACGCTGAGTGTCGCTGACTCATCGCTCATAGCCGGAAGCGTGTCTGACGAAGATGGATTGTTTAAAATCCCATTGCCCGATGATGAGAAAAAAGAGATGTTTCTGCGCGTCTCATATATAGGCTATGGAGTCACCGACACCCCGGTAACATCCGACGCAATGGGCGACATAGTGATGACCCCGTCGAGCACGGAGCTTGGCGAGGTGATAGTATCGGAAAGGAAGCCCTCGACAAAACTGACAGGGACAGGACTTCTCACCAATGTGGCCAACACGGAACTTAGCAGCATCGGCACAGCGAAAGACCTGCTCCGCTTCATCCCTCTCCTCGTGAATGTGGGCGACAGTTGGACCGTGCTGACCAAGGGCACTCCGGTGTTTTATATCAACGGCAGGGAGATGCGCGACAAGAGCGAACTCGAAGCAATACGCTCAATGGACATCGTTAATGTGGAGGTTATAACGAATCCCGGCGCACAATATCCACCGGGCACCACTGCCGTAGTCAGAATAAAGACACGCCGTCCACAAGGCGAGGGATTGAGCGGCATGATAGACCCGAATATAGGATACTCCGAAAAACGGCTTATAATAGCAAATGCCAATCTTAACTACAGGCATGGAAAACTTGACATATTTGCACGAGGACACTATCAAGATATACCGAATCGCCAGACAGTAGACGCACATACGATACTCAACACTCATCCCGAGGTCGAGTTCAAAAGCAACTCGACCACAAGAATGAGGAACAGCGGCGCATACGTAAGAACCGGGGCAAGCTACACCGTCAACGAAAACAGTTCATTCGGGGCAAGTTATTACTTTTTCGGATATCCTAAAACGAATTCTCGCTCTTCGGGATGGCTTGAATCGACTGTAGGGGGCAAAAAAGAAGAGATGACGCTCAATGACCAATACACTAAAAACGGACTTTCACCCTATCACTCGGTCAACGCCTACTACATAGGCAGCATCGGCAAAACCACCATCAACTTCAACGCCGACTATTACAGCAACGCCGATGACACCGACCAGACCATTAAAGAGACACCGCAACATGGCGATGCCAATGAAGTGCTTTCGACAAGCCACGCGTCAAGAGACATGGTGATGGCAAAACTTGTAATGGATAACAAGCTATGGGGAGGCAGACTGGAATATGGCGCACATTATTATTTCTCGTCACACCGTTCATCATACACCGAAAATGGAAATTCCACTGCATATTATCACACAAAGCTACGCGAGCAGAGCATATCGCCTTTCATCGAGTACACGCGCGACTTCCCGTTCGGGCGCATCGTGGCAGGGCTGCGATATGAGCATCTCGACCAGAATTACTATGAGGGCAATCTAAAAAATAATAACCTGAGCCATACCTACAACGACCTGTATCCGTCGCTATCATGGGCACGACAGTTCGGGCAGGTACAGCTGCAGCTAAATTACAGACTATTTTCATCGCGACCCGGCTACTCCACATACTCTAACGAGGTGAAGTACATAAACCGCTATCGCCGGGAAGCGGGCAATCCGAATATTAAACGAGCCAAATATCAAAGTGTCGACCTGATGGGAATGTGGCGGTTCTTGATACTCAGTGCCTGGTATGAAAATTCCAAAGACCCGTTTACACGTCAATCATATATCGACCCGGAAGACCCGGCAGTGGAGATAATGACTACAGTCAACCTGCGTCACAACATTCAGAACGCCGGAGTTGCGATAACGGCACAACCACAATTTGGCTGCTATCAGCCCCGACTGTCGCTGTCGTTTAACAAGCCCCGGTATATCATAGAGACTGCAGGAAAAAGCATGTCGTTTAACAAGCCTACTTTCGGGGTATTCTTGTTCAATACTCTCACGCTGCCTAAAGACTGGATGATAATACTGCAGCTTATATATAATACAAAAGGCGACCAACGCTCATCAAAATTATTACGCGACAACTTTAACGTGACCGGAGTCGTGTACAAATGGTTTTTCAACCGCACAGTCAAGCTATCGTTAATAGCCAACGACATCTTCCATACATCCAAATACGGAGTGGTCAACTATATGGGCGGCAGCACTACTACAAACTGGGTCACCTCCGACTCGCGTTCCGTGTGGTTTGGAATATCCTACACTTTCAATGGCACACAAAGCAAATACCGTGGCAACAGCACCGCCAAGGACACTGCCAATTAACCACGGAGATACATAGACAATCAATCACTTAATAATGAAAATTACAATCAGCTTGTTTGCTTGACCTTATGAAGATGTGTCAAAATAAGCTACCGGCATTTTGACACATCTTCATCTATCATCCACCAGTCTATTTTCTGTTCACGCTATTATAATCTTGTAAAAAATCAGCTCGAACTTGGGAAATAGCATGAAAGAGACTAATGATGAGCATATTGCCTTACGGTCGGAGAAAATCAGGCATCTGCTGAGTGAAATACCGTCAACACCGCTGCGCGCAGGGGTCGCCGTGATGGCGTTCATACTGATTGCAATCATAATTGCTATGGTATTTCTTCCCTATCCATATTCAGATGGAGAGAGCATACTGAAGCATCTCACCGACTCTTTTTAAATGAAAATATTGAAAACGTTGAAAATATTGGATAAAAATCGAGAAGTAATACCTATATTTATAGGAAATATGCACAAGATTACATATCTTTGTGCGATTTTTTGTACAAGAAAAATAACTGACTAACACTTTTTATGGCAAAACCTATTAAAAAAACCATCGAGCTCGGTGATGGACGTACCATCACACTTGAGACGGGCAAGCTCGCCAAGCAGGCCGATGGAGCGGTAGAACTGCGCATGGGCAACACAATGCTCCTTGCGACAGTAGTGTCAGCCAAGGAGGCTGGCGAAGGGGTTGACTTTATGCCCCTGCAGGTAGAATACAAAGAGAAGTTTTCATCTAACGGCCGTTTTCCCGGCGGCTTTTTGAAGCGCGAGGGCCGCGCCTCGGATTATGAAATCCTCACCGCACGTCTTGTAGACCGTGTATTGCGCCCTCTTTTCCCTGACAATTATCACGCCGACACATTTGTAAACATCATCATGTTCTCAGCCGATGGCGAGGACATGCCCGACGCTCTCGCCGGTCTTGCAGCATCAGCCGCGCTTGCAGTGAGCGACATTCCATTTAACGGACCTATCTCTGAGGTGCGTGTAGCCCGTGTCAACGGTGAGTTTGTCATCGACCCTACTTTCGAGCAGCTTAAGAGCGCCGATATGGAACTTATGGTAGGTGCTACCTACGACAATATCATGATGGTGGAAGGCGAAATGAGCGAGGTGTCGGAAGCCGACCTTCTTGCCGCGCTCAAGGCAGCCCACGATGCCATCAAGGTGCAGTGTAAGGCTCAGATGGAGCTTGCTGAAGAGGCAGGTGCCACTGTTAAGCGCGAATACTGCCACGAGGTCAACGATGAAGACCTCCGCAAGGATGTGCATGACAAATGCTATGACAAGGCATATGCAATCGCCAAGGCAGGCTGTGCCGACAAGCACTGGCGTCAGGACTCATTTGATGCCATCTGCGATGAATATATCGAATCACTTCCCGAAGAGGAGCGTGAAGAAAAGGCTCCCCTGGTGAAGCGCTACTACCACGATGTAGAGCGTGAGGCTGTGCGCCGTTGCATCCTCGATGAGGGTATCCGCCTCGACGGTCGCAAGACCACCGACATCCGCCCCATCTGGATTGAGACCGACTATGTGCCGGGACCTCACGGATCAGCCGTGTTCACCCGTGGCGAGACACAGGCTCTTGCTACCGTAACCCTCGGTACCAAGCTCGACGAGAAGATACTCGACGATGTGCTTAACCAGGGCAAGGAGCGCTTCCTCCTCCACTACAACTTCCCCCCCTTCTCAACCGGCGAGGCTAAGCCCCAGCGTGGCGTAGGTCGCCGCGAGGTAGGTCACGGTAACCTTGCTCACCGTGCCCTCAAGAGCATGTTCCCCGACGGATTCCCCTATGTATGCCGTATCGTCAGCGACATCCTTGAGTCTAACGGCTCATCGTCGATGGCTACCGTATGTGCCGGCACACTCGCTCTTCTTGACGCAGGTGTAAAGATGAAGAAGCCCGTCAGCGGTATCGCAATGGGTCTTATCACCGACACCGACGGCGTGAAGTATGCAGTGCTTTCCGACATCCTCGGTGACGAGGACCACCTCGGCGACATGGACTTCAAGGTAACCGGAACACGCGACGGTATCACCGCTACCCAGATGGATATAAAGGTGGACGGTCTTTCTTACGAAATCCTTGAAAAGGCTCTTCTTCAGGCTCGCGAAGGCAGAATGCATATCCTTGACAAAATCGAGGAGGCAATACCCGCACCGCGCGAAGACTACAAGCCTCACGTACCGCGTATCGTCACCATGACCATACCGAAGGATCTTATCGGTGCCGTGATAGGCCCGGGCGGAAAGATTATCCAGGGTATCCAGGAGGCGAGCGGCGCAACTGTGTCAATCGACGAAATCGACAACGAAGGCTATATCGAAATTGCAGCTACCAACAAGACTTCGATGGACAAGGCTGTAGAGATGATCAACGCTATCGTAGAGCTGCCTGAAGAGGGCAAGGTCTACACCGGTAAGGTGCGCTCTATCCTTGACTTCGGTGCATTTGTTGAATTCATGCCTAACCGCGACGGACTTCTCCACATCTCTGAAATCAGCTGGGACCGTCTCGAAAACATGGAAGCTTCCGGTCTTAAAGAAGGCGACACCGTAGAGGTGAAGCTTATCGAGATTGATAAGAAGACCGGCAAGTACCGCCTGTCAATGCGTGCCCTTCTTCCCAAGCCCGAAGGCTGGGTAGAGCCGCAGCGTGCACCCCGTGGTGACCGTGGACCTCGCAACGACCGCGGACCCCGTCGTGAAGGCGGCGACCGCAACCAGCGCAATGACCGCGGACCCCGCAACGACCGTGGACCGCGTCGTGACCGCAATGAAGAATAATCATTTGCCATAAAAATCGTGCAGGGCATTCTCTTGGAGGATGCCCTGCTTTTTTATCAAACCGCAACTTACACATCCCGTTTTGGCACATCAAAACAACAAAAAACAATCTTTTTGTCACCAAAATCGATATTTTACAGCCAAAAAGATTTCAAAATACATTTTTATCGTTATATTTGCACTCAAACATTCATTATTAAGTAATTTTCTATGAACAAACTTTTACTATCTACCGTAGCCTTGGCAAGTTGTTTCCAGATTGCCATCGCCCAAGAAGAATTGCCCGTACCCGGAGAACCGACGTCGTTCACCGGCAAATTTGAGCTTGTTGAGGGAAAACCGGTCATTTCATTTGAGATTACCGCCCCCACAATGACCCAAAGCTGGGACAATCCTCAACCGCTCACTGAAATCGCCAAAATAGAGGTAACACGCTCAAGCTATTATGCCGGAGAATCTGACGAACCTGTAAAAACATTTGAAAATCCTGCTCCGGGGGCTGTGCTTACCGGCACTGACGATGAGTTTCTGACAGGATATGACTACACTTACAAGGCTGTAGCATACAATGCCGACGGCAAAAACAGCTACGGAAAGAATTTATATATCTTCACCGGTATCAAGCCGGCTAAACCCGAAGTGATATCGTGTACTACCGACGCTCAAGGCAATCCGCCTGTCACACTGACCGTAAAAGCCCCCTCCACTGAATCTTCTTCAGAGTCGGAGCTGTCGGTACCGCTTACATCTCTTATCGTAAAGGACTATATCAGCTACGGAAACGAGGCGGAATTGAAGAAAATCGAAAATCCCGAAGCCGGAAAGGAATATACTTTCACCATTGACCTTGAATCAGGCAAGGAGTATTCATTACGCCTGTATGCTTCTACCGAATACGGCACAAGCGACTACACTTCGGTCAGTGTCTTTGTAGGCAAAGATGTGCCTGCCCAGCCCGGAAATCTCGCAGTCACCTCAACCGGCTCAGGAGTGGAACTGACATGGACCGCCCCGGAAGAGAGTCTTCACGGCGGATTTTTCAATCCGTCAGATACCCGCTATAAAGTCGAACGTATCACCGCAGCCGAGCGTAAGACTATCGCCACAGAGCTTACCGAATGCAGCTATATCGACGACTGCGCCGACATCACGGCACCCACCGAAGTATCTTATACCGTGACTGCAAGCAATCAGCAAGGCGAGGGAGGATATGTATCTTATCGCCAGTCAATCGTAGTAGGTCCGGCAATCAAGCTCCCGTTTGTGGAAAATTTCAACAATGTTATTGAAGGTGACTGGTACACGACATATTTACCTGAAAATCTCTGGACAAGCGAGACTTCATCTGACTACGGCGGTACAAACTGGGCATACCAGTCAAGCACCTGGAGCCTGTCGGATTTCACCGGCTTGGACGGCGACGCCGATAAAGAAGAGGGCTATGCCTATTGCGGCCACAGCTATAGCGATCCCGGTGACTACGACAATCTCATCTCGTCAAAAATCAACCTCTCTGAAGCAAAATGTCCGGTGCTCATATTCCATTATGCAGCAATTGCCGATGTGGACAACCGGCTTGCAGTAAGCTATCGTGACGGAGAAACAGAAAACGAGCTTGCCGACCTCGGCATCAATGAAAACTCGACTCTTGAAAACGATGCAACATGGGTAAAGAAAACCCTACCGCTTTCCGAAGCTGCCGGGAAAGAAATTAACCTCGTATTTCATGCTTACGTCCCTGAAAATGACAATCCTGAGAAAGAGATTAATGTTACCAACGTGTACATCGATGGCATATATCTTGACGATTATCCTCCGGTTGACAACGTGACTGTCCAAAATGAGGAAACAGGCATCACCATTACATGGGAAGCCCCATCCAACAGCACCGTCACAGCCGATTCATATGACGTGACCGTCAACGGTAAAGAAGCCGTGAAAGTCACAGAACCCAAATTTGAAATCGTTCCCGAGCCTGACATGGACTACAATGTAACCATCCTTGCCCACTATGGCGAAATCCCCTCGGTTGCCTCTGAAGAAATCAAGTTCAGCAGCAAGCTTTCAGGCATAATGTCTGTAACAGCAGAGGGCGCGGCATCTGTCGAGTATTTTGACGTAAACGGCAAAAAGGTCATCGCTCCGGCTGAGGGCATGTTGCTCATCAAACGCACAACCTTCTCCTCAGGAGAGCAGAAAGCAGAGAAAGAAATATACAGGAACCGCTAAAACACAATGACCGGAGCAAGACAGTCATGCCCTGCTCCGGTCTCTTCTATTATCATTATGAATAAACGACTTTTTCTATCCCTATGTCCTGCGTTTCTGTGTGCAAGCACTGTTTTTGCACAAGACGGCATAACGGCATTTCCTCAGGAATCGTCAGGAAAAATAATGTCGGGCGCTACACTATCGCCATTTTCGACAAAAATAAATACCGTACGTGATTTTACGGAAGAACCGGCGCGCAATACCATCAACAAGGTAGGAGCAAGCGGCTCCACCATCTACGGATATCAATCTTACGCCGACTTAGATGAATTCACCGGCGGTCTGTATGAAATAGAGCCCACCGGCGACATGACGCGTTTATGGGACTATAGCTATGCCAATATAGGTGCCATATTATCCAACGGATGGATACGCAACGGAAGCCTGTGCGGACTTGGTGTGTACACCTTAGGATCTGAAGATCTCGTAGGCGACTATGCTTATCAAGAATTTGACCTCATTACCGGAAAAATGACCCTAATGAGACAGATTGATGTACTCTACGAGACACTTCCCTACTTTCACAAGGCAGCATATGTGCCTGAAGATGACCGCATATACGGTTTCGGCAGGATTGGAGACATCTACTCCGACAACCGCTATATATTCAAGTCGGCACCTGCCGACAAGCCCGAAGAAGCAGTGATGATAACGGAAGTGAGTCCCGGCGAACGCTGTTACTCACTCTGTTGGCATCCGGTAGACCATTGCTTTTATGGAGTCAATACATGGAGCAAGCTTGTAAAAATCGACCGCGACGGCACCTACACTGAGCTATGTGAATTACCGTTGGAGAATATTGCCAATTCACCAAGCGCATTGGTGTTCAGCCCGTATGACGGCTACCTGCTATGGAATCCCGCCGTCAACGCGGCATCATCGACGCTCTACGCTATCTATCCTGACGAAAAGCGTATCGAAAAACTTCACACTTTTGACATCGACCGCCAATTCACCTTTTTCACCTCGCCTGACTTTGAAGTTGATGAAGCGGCACCTGCCGCAGCAACTTATCTTGGAGCCGACTTCAAGGATGCAGCCCACGAGGGCACAATAAGTTTCCGCCTGCCGTCAAAGACCCTTGGCGGAGAGACTATCGAGGGAGAGCTCTCCTACACGCTTTATACCAACGGCAAGCAAGCAGCGCAAGGCAACGGTATGGCAGGGAGCGAAATAGCAGTACCTGTTACGGGTCTTACCGATGCCTATTACACGTTCCGTATAGAGGCATCTGCAAGCGGAAAGAAAGGTGTGCCCTGCGTGACACATCTCTATGTCGGCAACGACACCCCCGCCACTCCCGCCAATGTCGTGATTAACAAGACCAATATAAGTTGGGATGCCGTCACCGAAGGCACCCACAAAGGCTATCTTGATCTTACAGCTATCGAATATGAGGTATATCTCAATGACCGGCTGCTTGGCAAGACCCAATCAGCAGTCTATGAATATACTATCGACAATACTCAGGAACTTGATGCATTCGTAGCGAAAGTTGTAGCCGTGTGCAACGGCAAGACCTCGGCAGAAGGTGTTTCTGAAAAGGCTATTCTCGGGAATCCTTTATCTCTGCCTGTACAGATTATCCCCACTGAACATCAGGCACAACTTTGTACCTACATCAACCGCGATGGAAGTCCCGACTACGGCACATGGTCTCTTTCCGACCTGTGGGGTGATCTTTGCTTCGCCTCAGGATGGAGCTATGAACAGCCCGATGACTGGTTGATACTCCCTATAACAATGCTCCCCGATGCCGATAAGGTATATTCTGTGTCACTGGAAGCAGCACGCGGAGGACAAATCGGCACCCGTGAATATTTCGAGGTGTGGGCAGGCACGTCACCTGACCCGGAGTCAATGACTATTCCCGTAATCGAAAAAACGCGTGCAAGGAACTACAACGAATGGGTTGATTACTCAGGCATTTTCGCAATTCCGCAAGCCGGAACATATTATATCGCTGTTCATGGGGTATCTGATCCGGACCAGAAAAATCTTATCGTAAAAAATATCCGCATCACAGAGACTGAATACAGCATCAATTCACCTGAAGCTGTCAGTGACCTCAAGATTGCCTCGTCAAGCGACGCCAACCTTACAGCGACAATCACCATGACTTTGCCGACAAAATATATCAGCGGGACAGCCATTGAGGCAGGTACGAAAATAACCGTTACCGCAACAGGCGCTGAAAAAGTATCGGCAGCAGGTGCTCCCGGAGAGTCTGTCACCATGACAGTGCCCACCGCGCAGGGTGAAAACTATATCACAGTTGTTGCTGAAATCAATGGCGCGACAGGACGCAGCAGCGAGGTATCCATATTCACCGGAATGGACATGCTCAGTTATGTCGAAAATCTTCGCGGTGAAATCAGCGAGGATAATATGAGCGTCAGACTTACCTGGGAACCGCCCAAGGAATCGCTTAACGGAGGTTATTTCGCCACTACCGGCATACGCTACAATATCGGTCTAATTTACGCTGACGGTGAATTTATCAACGACCCGATACGTACAGAACCCGATGTGACCGAATATACACTTGTATGCCCGGAAGGCACTCCGCAGCAGTTCTGCCGCATCGCTGTCGTGGCAGAAAATGCCGCAGGCGTTTCGCATGCAATATATTATGTAACGCAAATCGTAGGCACACCTTATCAACTTCCCATTGTCGAGGAATTTGAGAATCTTGTTACGAAATACAGCCCGATGACAGCTTCGGCACCGACTTCGGCATATCAAAACGGAGCCTGGTCAATGGGACAGCCGGAACTGGTTAATCCCGACTTTACCGGCAATCAGTCTACCTATGCGATAATCGGATATACCGATGAGTCATCGGCAAAGGTGCGCATGCGTCTTCCTAAAGTATCCACCAAGTCGCTTACGGAGGCGTACGCTACATTTGAATTATGGACCGGACATCATTGCGCCGACCCGATTGACATATATGCCATCACTTACGGAATGGACTCTCCGGAAAAGATTGCAACCGTGCCCCTCGGCAACGGCTGGCAGTTTGTCACCGTGGCAATCCCCGCCAAGTATCTTGACCGTCAATGGATGAACCTGTATATTGACGGCACCCTTAAATCATCGGAACACTACCTCATAATGGCAAGCTATTCTGTTGACAAAAGTGCGGGTATCGACAACGTTACAGAAGTAACCGGCTCGATAAATGCGACCAACGGCAAAATCGAGATTTCAGGATTTGACGGAGAAGACTATGCTATCTTCGGCATTGACGGTATAGTTGTCGCCTCCGGCATATGCGGAGACCGTACATCGGTAGGTGTCGGCAATGGAATCTACATTGTTAAGGCAGGCACACACACTGTGCGTGTCATGGTTAAGTAAACTCGCAATAACCCAATTAACACAGCGGATGCATTTCTAACGGGATGCATCCGCTTTTTTATATCTCTATGTTGTATTTGTGATATTCTTAATTTGTAGTATATTTGCGCTCATAAAAATATCTATCCAAACATGACACTATCAACAATAAAAGGTATATATCCGCTCTTGACACTATGCATGGTCATGACCGCCGGATGCAGTAACAAAAAATCAACTTCAGAAAATATTAACGAGACTAAGGAAGAAGCAGGCATGACAATTGCCACTGATTCATTATTTCTGAGTGACTCGCTGATTATTGGCGATAGTAAGGCTACTACAAAAATCACTGGATTGTATCCCTCCGATACCGACAGCCGTGTCGCCGACAGCGTAAGATTATGGATCGGAGACCGCCTGAGTCATGCAATCGGCGCCACAGCCACCCCTCTGTTTGAGCCGACAAAAACACTTGTCTCCAACGGAGACAGCCTCATCGCAGTTGCCAACGATTCAATTCTTGCCGACACAAGGCGTGACTTCGAGCAATTTCTCACCGACGGCATAACTACATCTTATGAATATGACTTCAGCTTCCGCCCGATATATACCACTGACCAAGTATTGACCTACTCTTTTTCGGGGTATGTATATCTCGGTGGCGCACATGGCGGGGCAACCGGAGCGGGACAGACATTTGTAAAAGAGAGCGGTGTCGGACTTAACGGCGACAATATGTTCGTGCCCTCACGCCTCGACGAACTTACGGCGATGCTCCGCCAAGGGCTGTGGGAGCAATATTTCAAGCAAGACATGGAGGGTGACAGCACCACGCTCCGCGATGCATTGCTCATAAATCCCGACACGCTTCACCTGCCGGTATTTCCTCCCTTATTTTTGGAAGATGGCATAAATTTCACCTATCAGCAATATGAGATAGCGTGTTATGCGGCGGGAATGCCTTCATGTACTATCAGCTACGACTCCATACGCCCGTTGCTCACTCCGGAAGTGGCAAAGCTAATCCCGGTCAGCGGACGCTAAAATTCAGGAGTCAACGTCAATCAGTGCAACGACATGAACCGACGGATACTTGTGGTCGACGATGAAGAGACACTCTGCGAGGCTCTTCGTTTCAACCTTGAAGCCGAGGGCTATGACGTAGATGTGGCATATAGTGCGGAAGAGGCGCTGGCGATGGACCTTTCGCGCTATGACATTGTGTTGCTTGACATCATGATGGGAGAAATCTCCGGCATACAGCTCGCCTCCATCATGAAGGCGAACCCTGCCACGAAAGCGATACCGATTATCTTCTGCACAGCGAAAGATACAGAAGATGACATGATTGCCGGACTCGACCTCGGAGCCGACGACTATATTGCCAAGCCCTACTCCATCCGCAATGTCACAGCGCGTATAAAAGCCGTGTTGCGCCGTACCGCCGTCACTAATGGTGACGATAGCAATGAAGTAAGATACAAGGGGCTTGTAATCAATCCGCAGAAAAAGCAATGCATGATTGACGGCAAAGAGATAAAGCTGCCGAGAAAAGAGTTTGAGATATTACTCAAATTGCTATCCGACATTGGGCGCGTGTTTACCCGCGAGGAACTCTTAAACGCTATCTGGCACGATGATGTCGTGGTGCTTGACCGCGTAGTTGATGTCAACATCACGCGCATACGCCAAAAGATAGGCAGCTACGGCAAAAATATAATCACGCGTTCCGGCTATGGCTACGGATTTGTCGAGGACTAAACTCACTTATCACCGCCGCTTATTTTTGTGGCTTGCCGGTTACTCCCTGCTCTTGGTAGGGTGTTTTGTGGTGTTTCAATACAATCGCGAGAAAGAGTTCAAGGCCGACAAGATAAACGCACAGCTACAACTTATCAACTCCTACCTGCTAAACGAGCTTGAAAAAGGAAATAAAATCCAGGATATCCCACTTGATGATTTCCATACATTCAACGATCTTCGCATAAGCGTGATTGACAACATAGGCAATATCGCCTATGACAACACTCTTGACACCATACCGGCGGCAAACCATCTACACAGGAAAGAGATTGCAAAAGCATTTCTATACGGCACCGGCTATACCGTGCGCCACAGCGAAAGCACCGGTCTCACTTACTTCTACTCGGCAAAAATGGGCGACAACGGGGTAATAGTGCGCACGGCAGTCCCCTACTCTTTGTCGCTCAACGGGTTACTACGCGCTGATTACGGCTTTCTTTGGTTTATGGGCATAGTCACCGCAATCATGTGTCTGCTTGGATACTTTGCCACGCGCCGTCTCGGGCAACATATCTCACGACTCAACCGATTTGCCAAAAGTGCGGAAAAAGGTGAGACAATATGTGACACCGAATCATTTCCTCACGATGAATTAGGAGAAATTTCGAGCCACATCGTAAGAATGTATGCGCGTCTCCAACAAGCGCTGCGGGAACGCGACCGCGAGCACTCGGCGGCACTCCACGAGCAGAAAGAAAAAGAGAGGATAAAAAAACAGCTCACCAACAATATCAACCATGAGTTGAAAACTCCGGTCGCAGCTATACAGGTGTGTCTCGAAACCTTAAAAGCTCACCCCGGTCTTACCGAGGAAAAGCGCATGGAGTTTATCGACCGTAGTCTGGCAAATTCCGACCGTCTAAAAAAGTTGCTCGCCGATGTATCGCTGATTACCAGGATGGAAGATGGCAGCGATGCCATAGCTATGACGCGCGTCAATCTTTCCGATATAATAGCCGGAGTGGCAGAAGAGATGGAGCCTATAGCCCGGTCTAAAGGATTTGCCATAGACAATGGCGTGACCGGCGACATCACCATTACCGGAAATCGCGGAATACTTGAATCGATATTCCGCAACCTCATCGACAATGCTATATCATATAGCGGAGGCACCACCGTCACCATCGCCCTTATTGAAAAAAGCAACGGAAAGACAACAATTACCTTAGCCGATAATGGCAACGGTGTAGGCGATGAGCATCTTTCACGACTCTTCGAGCGCTTTTACCGCATAGACAAAGGGCGTTCAAGAGCCGCCGGAGGAACAGGGCTTGGACTTTCAATCGTAAAAAACGGCATATTGCTTCATCGTGGCGCCATAACAGTCAAAAACATGGCGACAGGCGGACTGCTATTCAAAATGACCTTCCCTGAATAGAATCAGGCCTCCCGGTTGTTTCATAATAGATTAAACTTTTTGAAACAACTATGAAACATTTTCCCTGTTATTTCGTGTTGTAAATAAAGCACAAAATAATCAGATTCATGGAAATAATGTTTCTCTGTGTTGTAATATTCCTCTTTATGCTGGCAATATTTGATTTGTCAATAGGAGTGAGCAACGATGCCGTAAACTTCCTCAACTCGGCGATAGGCACAAAGGCTGCCTCACTAAAGCGTATAATCATCATCGCCTCGATAGGCGTATTTATAGGCGCGGCAATGAGCAATGGCATGATGGACATAGCCCGTCACGGGATATTCCGCCCTGAACATTTCTCATTTTACGACCTCATCTGTATATTCATGGCAGTAATGGTCACCGATATTATACTTATCGATATATTCAATTCGCTCGGCATGCCTACCTCGACCACGGTGTCAATGGTGTTTGAGCTACTCGGAGCTACCTTTGTAGTCGCCTTGATAAAAATGGCGGGAGGTGCCGACCTCGGGCTAAATGAATTGCTCAACACAGAAAAGGCTTTGTCGGTGATACTCGGTATATTCCTTTCGGTTGCCATCGCATTTTTCTTCGGCACGATTGTGCAATTCCTGTCAAGAATGATATTTTCGTTCAATTACAAGAGCAACCTGAAATGGAAAATCGGCATATTCGGAGGCATATGTGCCACCGCCATAGTGTACTTTCTTCTTATAAAAGGTCTAAAGGACCTTACTTTCATGACTACTGACGTAAAGGAGTGGATTAATCACAACACACTGCTTATAGTCGCCGGATGCTTTGTATTTTTCACGGTGTTGATGCAGTTGCTGCACGCCCTCAAGGTCAATGTACTCAAGACCATCGTATTGATGGGTACCTTTGCACTTGCAGTGGCATTTGCCGGAAATGACCTGGTAAACTTCATCGGTGTGCCGTTAAGCGGACTTTCAGCCTATCAGGATTACGCTGCCAACGGTAGCGGCGACCTTCACGGCTACATGATGCAATCGCTCAACGGTCCCTCCAATACTCCCATATACTTTCTTATCGGCGCGGGCGTCATCATGGTGGCATCACTTGCCACTTCCAAGAAAGCACAGAATGTGTCAAAGACCGAAATCGGACTCGGAAGCCAGCAAGGAGGCGACGAGATGTTTGGTTCGTCACGCATAGCGCGACGCCTTGTAAGATGGACGCTCAATATCATCGCCTGGGTAAGAAGCATCACCCCGCCTAAAGTCAGGGCATGGTTTAACAAGCGGTTCAATACCGATGAGACTATCATGGACCAGGGAGCGGCATTTGACCTTATACGCGGTTCGGTCAATCTTGTACTTGCCGGTGCGCTTATCGCGTTGGGTACCTCACTCCGCCTCCCGCTCTCAACCACCTTCGTCACCTTCATGGTGGCAATGGGCACATCACTTGCCGACAAAGCATGGAGCCGCGAAAGCGCGGTATTCCGTATCACCGGCGTAATCTCGGTAATCGGCGGATGGTTTCTCACGGCAGGAGCCGCCTTCATAGGCGCCGGCATAATAGTGGCGGCGATGCACTACGGAGGACACTGGGTGATGTTTGCGCTCGGCATCTTGACCATAATCCTTATCATACGCAGCAACCGCCGCTTCCGCAAGCGCTGCAAAGAAGAAAATGGCGACGCGATGTTTGGAACCATATTGTCAACCGAAGACAAAACAGAGGCATGGAACATGCTGCTCATCTATATATTTGAACAGCAACACCAATTTCTCACTTATGCCAACCGGTCATACCGTGGCATTACTGAAGCATTTATCACTGAAAACGCCCGCGCGCTGAGCAAGGCAAACAGCAGCTTGTACCAGCAGAAAAACGTATTGAAAAATGTAAGACGCAAAGAGACACTATGTCTGCGCCATGTAAGCCGCGAGACAGCTATCGAAAAGAGCACGTGGTTTCACCTGAGCAACAACTGCTGTATGGGCATACTCTACAACCTGAGCCGCATTAACGAAATATGCAAAGAGCATGTCGACAATAATTTCCTCCCTCTCCCGAAGCAATACACCGAAGAATATGAATTGATACGCACCCGCGTAAGCACCCTCTTTGACGACACACTCGACATGATGAGTACAGGAGCTGAAGAGACCATAACCATGCTGCGCCGCCACTGCGATGAAATCAAGGATAACATATCCGATGCCTATCACCGGCTTCACGACCAGTTGCGCGAAGGCGATGCAGCGTCCATGACGGTGGTCTACGTATATCTCAACATGCTTCAGGAGACGCAGGAAATGGTATCGTCAATCAGAAAATATCTCAGGGCAATAGCAAAGCTCCGCGACAGCGATTTCAGTTCACGCCGTCATAAGAGCGCTTGATGCCGGTCGCGATTACTTCACCCACGCCGACGGATTGAGCTTTTCCTTCTCACGGCGCAACTCAAAGTGGAGTATCGACCGGTTATCATCGTCAGGGTCAGAATATACCCTGCCGATGGTCTGCCCTTGCTTTAACGAGTCACCGTTTTTCACCATCAGGTCACTAAGATTGGCATAGATGGTAAGATAGTTGCCGTGACGCACCATGACTATTGTATTAAAACCGGGCTGACGGAAAATAGCAGAGACCGTACCGGCAAACACCGCGCGGGCATTTCCTCCCGGAGCTACCTCTATGTCGATACCGCCGTTATCGGTGGTAACATGAGGAAGGTCGGGATGCTGATGGCGGCCAAACGGACGCACTATCTTATAATGACCGCTTACAGGGAAGAGAAGTCTTCCCTTGTTGCTTTCAAAGCTGCCTGTAAGTTTGCGTGCATCTTCCGCCTTGTTAAATCCGGCCGATGAAGGTGCCGGCTTTTTAGCAGGAGCAGGAGCCGGCTTGGCTTCGGCAAGAGTCCTGTCAGATGACGGAGAAGCCTGTACCGGCTTATCACCCTTTGACTTATTATCCTTTTTAGAGTTAGATTTCTTATCTTTTTTCTTTGACTGTTCCTTGCTTTTCTGCTCTTCGTCAGCCTTCTTCTGCTCGGCAAGCAAACGCTCCTGTTCAAGCCTTTGCTGCTCCTCAGCCTTACGGCGCTCTTCGGCAAGACGACGCTCTTCAGCCTGCCGGCGTTCCTCCGCAAGTCTACGCTCCTCCTCTTCCCGTCGTCTTTGCTCCTCAGCAATAAGGCGGTCGAGTTCCTGATCGAGCGCACGTGCCTGCTGCTCCTTTTCGCGCAAAACCTTGCGCAGACTGCTATTTTCCTTCTTCAATTCGGCAACAAGCACAGAGGTAGCCTCACGCTTGCTTTCAAGCTGCCCGCGTGCCACACTCATTTTTTTGAGCGACTCCCCTTTGCTCTCTTGCAGCGAGGCAAGTTCCGACTTCTTCACGCTTAAAGAATCCTGCACAGCCTTTATCTCCCCACCCTTTCGGTCACGCCATTTGGAAAACTCACGCAGATAGCGCATGCGCCTGTAAGCCTGAAAAAAAGATTCGGAAGAGAATATGAACGCCAACTTTGACATTGAGCCTTCACGTGCCGCATTTACCCGGCGCACCGACCTTGCATAGCTGTCACGCATCATTGCCAAGCGACAGTCAAGCTTGTCTATGGAGTCATTAAGCGACGTGATTTTACCGTTTATGGCATCGACCTGCGAGGTCAACGACTTGATAGCCGCTTCATGCTCCTTGATTTCGGCATTAAGGGCGTTAAGTTCATTAAGATTACGATTAGTCTTGCGATTGTTAGCCTCAATCTGCTCGGCAGTCAGCTTTATAGCCTTTTCAGTAGCCCGCTGCTCCTTTTTCACACTATTAAGATTGCGCTGCGGAGGCTTAGCCATCGTGACCGATGACAGCGCCAGCATGACTGCAAAAAACAGAATGCAAAATTTACGGCTCATTGTCGCTAAGGTTATATATTAATTTATACTCTTCACAAGGGCTGAAGCCTTTACCCTCTTGTAACCATTCGGTGTCGACCATGATGAAGTGACACCCTCATTCCATCTGGCATCATTCCATCTCCATGAGATAGTGGCATCTATTTTGTAGCGGGGGGTGTCAGATTTCACACGCAGGTCATTCATAAGCGGCCCCATCTTCGAGTCATTATACGCGCCGCTGTAATCACACTGCGCGAGTATATTTTTCTGAGTGACTGCTATTACGAGCGAGCGGAGTACATTGTCAACAGTCATGTTAAATCCATACTCCAGTCCATCGGGATGGGTCTTGGGAATTAGAATCCAGCCGCCGGCGACCGACTCTGCGTTGAATTTCTTATAATCTCCCGCGACCGGAGCATCACTTCCCATGTAAAAGAAGCGACCCATAAGCATATCCTGAAGATTGCCAAGCGTGAAAGGCATACCCGGAAGTAACTCCGCAAGGCTCTCAGCCATGTAAGTCTTGCCTACCTTCACCATGCCGTAAATCGAATCTGGGGTGGCGTATAGCCGTCCTACCTCAAAGCCGAGCATACGCAGGCTTATGTCGACCGACTTGCCGCGCACAAGCTTAGCCCGTCCGGAAATAGAAAAACCTTTAGGCGAAACAATGTCGATTGACAACGGCACAGTGACATCGGTCCATGTACCATATGCCCCGGCAAGCGCGTCGTAACGGTCAGCAACAGAAGTGGAAACCGGACCCAGAGCAGGGGTCACCGCCTTACGCGACGAGTTACACCCGGCAAGGATAGCCATACATAGCAAAACGGCAAATAGTGATGATAGTCTCATTGAGATTATAAAAATTTATTCGTAGAAGTAGGTTTTATGTTTCACCTTACGCTGAAGCAGCTCATTTTCCGGCTCAAGTTCAAGGGCTTTCTCCCAAAAATCAAGCGCAGCCTCAGGCTCGGCATTCATGAAATATATGTCGCCGGCATGCTCAAACAACTCGCCTGAAGGTTCCTCGGTATTTTCAAGAGCCTTGTCTATATAAGCCATCGCCTGGGCGAAATCTTTTTTCTTAAACATAATCCAGGCGTAGGTATCGAGCGACGACGAGTTGTCGGGCTGTTCCTTGATTGTCTTCGCGCTCATCTTTTCGGCACGGTCAAGCTCCTTGCCCTCTACAGCCAGATAGTAGGCGCAATTATTGAGTGCAAGCAGATTTTCAGGATTTGCCTCGATAGCCTTATTATAATATTCCAGAGCTGAAGTGGTATCACCCTTGGCGTAATGCACATCGCCGATAGATGAATATATTGATGACAATTCCTCCAGATCGGCACTATCGGTAAGTTCAAGCGCACGGTCAAGAGCGACAAACGCATTGTCATAGTCTTTCATCTGGTTGTAGACAGAGCCGAGAACAAGATTTATCATCGGGCTTTCAGGATGATACTTCAAAGCCGTCACCCCTGCTTTTGCCGCTGCCGGATAATCACGTTCCTGAATATAAAGGGTCATTAGAGTACGCCACCGGTCCTCGACCGACGGGTCGACATCAAGCGCGTAGCTCATCTGCTCCGCAGCGCCAGCATAATCACTGATTGCTATGAGATAAGAACAATATAAATCATGGATGGCAACTTCGTGAGGATGTTGTTCGATAAGGGTTGCAAAGAGTTCCTGGATACGTGGCTGCTGCGCCGGGTCTTCATACAACGCGCGTATATATCCGGTAAGAAGCTCAAGCTTGGTGTCAAGTTCCAGGCTCTCCTGTTTCAAAGCTTGAAACACCTCACGGTCATAGCCCACACTGTCGTCAATCGACTTGTAATAATTGGCACGTGAATAATATGCAAGTCCGAATGTAGGGTCTATCTCACATGCCCGGTTGTAATAATGCAACGCTGAATCAGGTTCGGAAAACATGGCATATATATCGCCTGCAAAAACGCTGTTTTCAGGGCTGCCGGGCGATGCCTTAATCAGCTCCTGCACCTCATTGAATATCGAAGCGGTGTCCTGTGAGATAAAATATGCCCTTATTTTGCGGGTCGACACCGGTATGCTCTTGCCTTGCGACTTCTCGATGCGGTCATATACCTCTATAGATTTCACGACATTGGCTGAATCCTGTGAGGAAGCGAGTGCCTCGGCAAACTTGAATGCCACTTCAGCCTTGGCAGGATATGCCTTGTCAAGGGCATTCCACACTCTCAACGCCTCGGCGCGCTCGCCAAGCTGGTCATTGATTGAACCGTACACGAAACTACAATAAAAATCTTCAGGCTTCTCGTCGAAATGACGTTTCATCATCGAATAACCTTTCTCAAAGGTCAGGGAATCTTCGCGAGCCACCATCATGTCGTAATAGCCACGATAAAAAGCGACTTCACTGTTAGTCGTGTCAAGTTGGTATGCCCTGCCGAGAAGTTCGTAATACGCATCTTCATGTTCAAGGGCATGTTGACGCATAGCTTCCATAAATACATAGTCAGCCTTGCGCGCATCGGCAGCTGTATCAACATGTCTCTTTGCAGCCGTCACACCAAGTGCGGGGCAAAGAAATGCTATCATGGCAACGCCAAAAAGTATCTTACGGAAGAAAGTTGTCATAATCCTGCTGATTTATCAATTTACACCGGTGTGACCGAATCCACCGTCACCGCGCTTGGTCTCGTCAAGCCTGTCAACCGGCTCCCACTCTACACGCGTGTACTCCTTTATAACCATCTGGCATATACGCTCACCGTCGTTAACTACAAACGGCTGGTCGGAAAGATTTATAAGTATCACCCCTATTTCACCGCGATAGTCGGCGTCGACAGTGCCCGGAGTGTTAACAAGCGATATACCATGCTTAAGTGCAAGCCCCGAACGCGGTCTAATCTGACATTCATATCCGTGGGGGAGCTGTATATAAAGACCGGTGGGAATAAGCGCGCGCTGCAACGGCGCAAGAGTCACCGGCTCTTTAAGCGATGCCCTCACATCCATTCCCGCCGAAGAGGGAGTTTCATAAGCCGGCAATCCGTGACCCGAACGGTTTATAATCTTCACTTTAATATGTTCCATATTTTCTCTAAATAAATCGTTACGCGAAAATAGTTAAAAAGTGGCATTTAACAGTCACGTTTTTGTTATTTTTAAATAAAACGTGTCACGCTGTTCATAAGTTCAGCCATTCAACCTGCGGCATGGCAACAAAAAAGGCTATGCCTGACGACATAGCCTTATACGTTACCGTAGAGATGCAATCTTATTTCTCGCTAACCTTGTTGTAACGGGCGTTAAGACCCTTGATTACTTCATCGGTGATGTCAAGCTCGGGGTTGAAATATACACCGGCAGCCTTATAAAGAATAGCATCGTAATGCTTCTTGGCGTTATATTCCTTGATAAATGACTCGATAGAGTCAGTGAGCTGCATCTGCTGCTGAATCATCTCCTGCTCAGCCTCACGCTGCAGGCTTGCGATGTAATTTTCAGCATCTGACTGCTTCTTGTTAAAGTTGTCCACATCAGCCTTGTAGCTCTCCTGAGAAAGATAACCGTTGGAATTGACTTTCTGCTGTATTGAGTTACCGAGCTTTTGAAGTTCGGCACCGCGGGTACGCTGGGCATTGTCAATCTTGCTGAATGAGCGAATCTGAGCCTCCTTAAAATCTTTTGCAAGATTGTAGTGAGCGGCGATTGAATCAGCGTCAATGTAACGGATGTTGACCGAAATAGTTTTTTCCGAAGTTGATTCTTTTGAAGGAGCGGCGGTTGATGACGCGTCGTTGTTAGTACATGCAGTGGCGACGAGAGCCATCATAAGCATAAGTGACTTGGCACAAAGTGCGAGCTTTTTCATTACAGTGTAAGGTATGATTTTATTTGTTTACTATTTTCTTTTTCCACGAAGAGCAGCTATGTCATGGGCATGTCCCGAGGGGAATTTACCTCCTTTTACAAACAGCACTTTCACCCCTAAAAGCACTATGGCGAAAGCGACCAGGATTATTGACAATATCACGATTTTCACTGCGTCATTATGTTTTTGCGCTGCAAATATAAGAAAGGAAAATAAATTTTGGTAATATCTAAATTTTATTTTGTAACTTAGAGTGCGAAATGTGATAGATTTAACAAATTTATACACATTATCAATCTTTTTAAACTCAATATTACTCATAATAAAGCATTGAAAAAATGACTATCAAAGATCTCAAACCCGAATTAATCTGGGGCATTTTTGACCAGATTACCCAGATTCCCCGCCCTTCAAAAAAAGAGGAAAAAATACGTCAGTACCTTATTGATTTCGCAAAGGAACACAATATAGCTGTAAAGACTGATGAAGTCGGCAACGTGGTCATGAGCAAGCCCGCGACCCCGGGTAAGGAAAACGCCCCCACAGTGATACTTCAAGGTCACATGGACATGGTATGTGAGTCAAACAACAAGAACTTTGACTTCGACAATAATCCCATCACCACCATCATCGACGGCGACTGGGTACACGCCGACGGCACTACCCTCGGAGCTGACAACGGAATAGGCATGGCGGCTTCTCTTGCCGTGATGGCCGACAATTCACTTGTACATGGTCCGGTAGAGGCTCTCTTTACCGTTGATGAGGAAACAGGCATGACCGGAGCCAACAACCTCGGAAGCGACATGATGAACGGCACTATCCTGCTCAATCTCGACTCGGAAGATGACGGCGAGATATTTATCGGATGTGCAGGAGGTGTTGACACAACAATCACTTTTGACTACAAGCGAGAGATGGCTCCCGCCGGCAACCACTGGTTCCGCATCGAGCTTTCCAACCTCAGCGGCGGACACTCAGGCGGCGACATCCACGAGGGTCGCGCCAACTCAAACAAGCTGCTTGCCCGCTTCCTTTTCAATCTTTCGCTCAACCATGTCCTGACTCTCAGCGAAATAAGCGGCGGCAACCTCCGCAACGCGATACCACGCGCCGCTCACGCAATATTCGGTGTAAGTTCTGAAAGCAAGGAGAAGGTAATGGTAGCCTTCAACCAGTATGTAGCTGACGTTGAAAAGGAATACGCCCATACCGACCCCGACATGACCATCACAATCGAGAGCGTCGAGAAGCCTGAATATGCCATAGATTCCGATACCGCCGAGCGCCTCATCAAGTCGCTGTACGCTTGTCCTCACGGAGTAATTTCAATGAGCCACGACCTCGAAGGTCTTGTCGAGACATCTACCAATCTTGCAGCAGTGAAGATGCAGGACAACTCCACTATCCTTGTCACTACAAGCCAGCGTAGCTCCGTAGAGTCACGCAAATGGGACATAGCCCGCCAGATTGAAGCCCTCTTCCTTATTGCCGGCGCACACGTGACCCACGGCGACGGATATCCCGGATGGGCTCCCGACATGAACTCAACCATCATGAAGATTGCAAGTGAGGCTTATGAGGAACTATATAATGTGAAGCCGGCAATCAAAGCAATACATGCAGGACTTGAGTGTGGACTTTTCCTCACAAAATATCCTCACCTTGACATGGTATCATTTGGTCCGACCCTGCGCGGCGTACACTCTCCTTCGGAAAAGATGCATATCCCGGCGGTAGAGAAATTCTGGAATCATCTTACTCTTATCCTGAAAAAAGTCGCCGACCTGCAGAAATAACCGTTCGGTCAAAATTATTTTACCGGTATGGAGACTTATAATTTCATGTCTCCATACCGGTAACTCCTAAATCATACATCCATGATGACAACCGCCACGCTTTTTATCTCCGCACTGTTGGCTACCGCCACTACTTCAGATGTTGCCGACTCCGTAACATCCGACTCCATACCATTTGAAAATATTGAAGACATTGAGGAGATTGCCTTTCCTGTGACATACGGCCATCATGACGTGATTCACCGCCTTACCGAAGAAGACTTCAAGCAGGCGGCCGAGGAACTCGAAGTAGATGTGCCCACGATAAAAGCCATCATCTGCATCGAAGCAGGACCTGACCACCAAGGATTCCATGCTCCCGGAGAGCCGATTATCAATTTTGACCTCACGATGTTTCGTCGTGCAGCATCGCGGCGCGGAATCAATCTCAATAAATACAAGAAGAGTCATCACATAGTGTTTAACCGCGCCGATACAAGAAAATACGGCTCATATCAGGCGGCTCAACATGAAAGGCTCAAATCGGCAATGTCCATAGACTCAATAGCGGCGATAGACGGTACGTTCTGGGGCATGTTTCAGATAGGAGGATTTAACTGGAAAAAGTGTGGCGCGGCGTCGCGCGGTGAATTTATCGAGCTCATGAGCCGGTCGGAGCATGACCAGCTTGAACTCTTTGTCAATTTCATCAAGACCAACCGCATGGACAAGTACCTGAGAAAAAAGGACTGGGCAGGATTTGCAAGAGCCTACAACGGACCGTCATATGCACGCCGCGGCTATCACAAGCGTCTTGCCAAAGCATACAAAAAGTATAAAACCAAATCAACACGTTAGACTATGAGCAACAATAACAACGCTAAAATTTATCTCACCACGGCAGGTGTGATTATTGCAGGAGTTTTGCTAATTATCGGCGCATTCATCGCCATTCCTTACTATAATGTATGGCAACAGGAGATGTCGGGACGCGCGGAATTTGCCAAAGCGGAGCAAAACCGCAAAATTAAAATCGAGGAGGCAAAAGCCAACCTTGAAGCAGAAAAGCTCAACGCACAGGCTGAAATCGAACGCGCCAAAGGAGCGGCAGAGGCAATCCGTATCGAAAACGGAAGCCTTACCCCGACCTATATCCAGTATCTGTGGGTACGCCAGCAAAGCGACCTCAACAACAAGACCGTCATTTACGTCCCTACCGAAAACAATCTGCCGATACTCGAAGCGTCACGACTCGACCGACAAGCCGATTGATAACCACTTTTTAACCTCAGTGACATCCATCGACCGGCGGCGGGCGTAATCGGCAAGCTGGTCTTCACCAATTTTGCCGATTGCGAAATAACGGCTTTTCGGATGAGTGAATATCAGTCCTGATGTAGATGCCGCCGGCGACATTGCGCCACTTTCAGTGAGAGAAATACCCATTGAGGCATAATCAATCACGCGGTCAAGCTCAAATATAAATGACTGGTCGGGCAATGAAGGATATCCTACAGCCGGACGCACACCCTTCACTGCGCTATGCCACAGCGTCTCATGGACTATGCGGTGCATATGCTCGGTAGCCGCCTCTGCAAGGCGGTCGGCAAGAGTCTGGTAAAGTATCGCCTTATAGTCATCGCCCCCTTTCTTATATGCAGCTATTACATCTTCGACCTTTCCGGAAGTGACGGCAAACATGCCTACATAGTCGGGAAGCGGGCTGTCATCTGATGTCGGAGCCACATAGTCGGACAGGGAAAGACACTCACCATGTTCGCCGGGCTTTTGCTGACGTAATGTGGAAAGCTTATGCCGCTTGCCTTCATATTCATATACGATATCGCCGTCGCAAGAACCTGCAGGAAGTAAAGCCACACGTGCCTTCATCAATATCCCGTCACGCTCAAGCCGCTGCAGGGCTACCCGAGCTTCCTTTATAAGCTGCATAGCCTCAGCCGCACTGTTGACTTTTTCACCGGGCATAGATGCAAGCCACTGCGCACGGCAATGGTCGCAGCCATGAATGTCAGCGACAGAAGCAAGCGACGGATCAAGTTTCCAAGCGGCAAGGAAAGCTCGCCAATTTATAAGCCCGGCCACCTCACTCACTTTAAATTGCAAGTCGATTACACCCGTGGCGGCAGGAATCTCCGGAGCGTAATCGAGGCGAGGCGCGCTTTTCACCGCCTCGGCATAAGGGATGATTACAGCCGTCGAACTTTCATATTCCCGACGCAGACGGGACTGTTCCTGACGCAAAGCCTCGACCGCGGCATGATAAGTCGCCGGGTTGCCAAACCTCTGAGCCACCGACGGCAACATAGCAGCATCGCGGGTATGAATCACGGGACCGCTGTAGCAGGGAGCAATCCTCACAGCCGTATGCAAAGCCGAAGTTGTGGCTCCGCCGATAAGAAGCGGTATCGTCATGCCACGGCTTTCCATAAGCCGCGCTACATTACACATCTCCTCAAGCGACGGGGTGATAAGACCGCTCAGACCGATAAAACCGGCTCCCGATTCAATGGCTTTCGCCACTATATCCTCACCCGGCACCATTACTCCGAGGTCAATAATGTCATAACCGTTGCAACTCATTATGACACCCACTATATTTTTACCTATGTCATGGACATCTCCTTTCACGGTAGCGATAACCATACGCCCTGCCGACGATGATTCCCCGCCACCTTTTCTCTCCTCTTCGATATAAGGGGTAAGCCACTCGACAGCAAGTTTCATCACGCGGGCGCTTTTCACCACCTGAGGCAAAAACAGTTTGCCCTCACCGAAAAGGTCACCGACACGGTTCATTCCCGCCATGAGCGGACCGTCAATCACGGCTACAGCCGACCCGAGATTAGCCATCACCTCTTCAAGCAGGGGAATAAGATTGTCGGAATGTCCCTTGACAAGCATCATTTCAAGACGCTCGACAGGAGGCAATTGCGTCGCCGTCGCCGCCTCTGACGATTTCTTTCCGGCATCGGCAGCTTTCTCCTTGATTGCCGCGGCAATATCAACCAGACGGTCAGTGGCATCATCACGACGCACCAAAAGCACATCATCAATAGCCTCACGCAAATCAGCAGGAATCTCGTCGACCGGCATCATGGCAGCCGCATTGACAATGCCCATATCAAGTCCACGCGCTATCGCATGATAGAGGAATAGCGCGTGCATAGCCTCGCGCACATAGTTGTTGCCCCTGAATGAAAACGACAGGTTGCTTATGCCTCCGCTCACCTTTGCACCGGGCAGATTCAGCTTTATCCATTCAACACTGCGTATGAAGTCAAGCGCATAATCGCGATGAGACTCTATGCCGGTTGCCACAGCAAGCACATTAGGGTCAAACACTATGTCACAGCCTCTGAACCCTACCTTCTCGACAAGCAGCCGATAAGCTCTCTGACACACCTCCACACGACGGTCAAATGTGTCGGCCTGTCCATGCTCGTCAAATGCCATCACCACCACCGCAGCACCCATTTCACGGATATAGCGTGCATGCTCCAGGAAAGATTCCTCTCCCTCCTTGAGGCTTATCGAATTGACGATAGGACGACCCTGCACACGCTTCAATCCCGACATAATGGTGAGCCAATGGGATGAGTCAATCATAAACGGCACCTTTGCCGTGTCGGGCTCCGACCCGATGCGGCTTACAAACGAAGCCATCTCGGCAGTCGAGTCGAGCATCGCGTCATCCATGTTGATATCCACAATCTGCGCTCCAGCCTCCACCTGTTGACGGGCAATCTCAACCGCCTCCCCGAAATTATGCTCCTTTATCAGGCGCAGAAACTTACGGCTACCGGCGACATTGCACCGCTCGCCCACATTGACAAAATTGCGGTCGCGGCTCACTGTCAGCGGTTCAAGTCCGGCAAGTTCCATCTCTTCTACCGCCTCCGGCACCTTACGGGGAGGATATTTCGCTGCAAGCACGGCAATTGCGGCGATATGCTCCGGTGTTGTACCGCAGCATCCGCCAATTATGTTGACAAGCCCGCGACTGAGCATAGGCTCAATCTTCGCAGCCATTTTTTCAGGAGTCTCGTCATACTCTCCCATCGCATTAGGCAAACCGGCGTTGGGATACACGCTCACCGCATAAGGATAATCCCGGAGCGCCTCGACATATTTCATCATGGTATCGGCGCCAAAAGAGCAGTTAAGCCCCACGGCAAGCGGATTGCAATGCTTGACCGTAACCACAAATGCCTCAAGGGTCTGCCCGGCAAGAGTGCGCCCCGACTCGGTAAGAGTAACGGAAAGTATCACCGGCACACGCCTGCCGACACTCTCCATGGCACGCCGCGCACCCCATATCGCCGCCTTAGCATTAAGCGAGTCGTATATTGTCTCTATGAGAAAGAGGTCGACACCCCCCTCAAGTAACGATTTACATTGAAGATAAAATGTATCGGCAAGAAAATCCCAGTCAATGACATCATCGTCATTGTCAAGCTCGCGCACCATCGAAAGCGATTTTCCTGAAGGGCCCACACTTCCCGCCACCCAGCATGTCTCGCCGGGATGACTCGCCATGAATGTATCGGCTGCCTCGCGCGCTACTTTAGCTGCCGCGACATTTATCGCCGCTACCTCATCGGCAAGTCCATAGTCGGCAAGAGATGCAGCATTTCCATTAAAGGAGTCGGTCTCGATAATCCTTGCACCCGCTTCAAGATAGCGGGTATGTATATCACGTATCACATCGGGACACGTAAGCACAAGCACATCATTACAGCCCTTCAGCTTGCGGTCCCATCCGGCGAAACGCTCACCGCGAAAATCCTCCTCGGTAAGATTTGCCTGTTGTATCATGGTGCCCATCGCGCCGTCAAGCACAACAATCTCACGGGTCAGTGCCTCAGCAAGCCGCTTGCCTGCCGCATCGTAATCCAAATCTTCAATATAAGTCATTGTCGGTATTGTAACTTTCCAAAACACAAAATTAACCAATCGGGAGCAACATATCAACGCTTCGCGCTAAAAAACTTGCGCATAAGCGAAGCACACTCCTCTTCAAGCACCCCCGGCACCACCACCGCCTTAGGATGAAAGGGCGACCGGGAGGTCTGACTAACATATCCGCGCTTGGCATCGGGAGCACCGATGACTATGCGGCGCAACTGGCTCCAGCCGATAGCCCCGGCACACATAAGACACGGCTCCACTGTGACATAGAGCGTGCAGTCGCCGAGATATTTGCCTCCAAGAGTGTTAGCCGCAGCCGTTATGGCCTGCATCTCGGCGTGGGCAGTGACATCATTGAGACGCTCGGTAAGATTGTGTCCGCGCCCAACTATCTTCCCGCCACACACCACCACGGCACCTATCGGCACCTCATCGGCATCGTACGCCTCCTGCGCCTCGGCAAGCGCCTGACGCATGAAATATATATCGTCGTTTAAAATTTCATTCATAATAAATCCAAGGAAAGCCCTTCAGAGGAGATTATTGTATTGGGAAATATTGCCTGTGCCTCTTTAAGATGTTGCGACTCGTCAAGATATCGTTTTGAAAAATGACCAAGCACAAGCTGCTGCGCGCCTGCTGCAAGCGCTATACGTGCAGCCTCCGCCGCTGTTGAATGACCACGTTTACGCGCCTTGTCGCGATAATCATCGGTATAGGTGGCCTCATGATACACGGTATGCACACCCTCGATTGACCGCGCCACCCTTTCATCATAGACCGTATCAGAGCAGTAGGCATAACTGACAGCCTCGTCGGCAGGCGATGTAAGCGCGGCGTTGGGTATGAGCCTTCCGTCGGGCGTCTCCCAGTCACCACCCTCCTTTATGCGCTTATAATCTTTAAGAGGGACATTGTAAAACTTCATCATGTCACCTTTAAGATGGCGCAACTTCGGCTTCTCAGCAAACAGGAAACCCGTGCAGGGCACCCGGTGATATAACGGAAACGTAGACACTGTCAACGAGTCACTGTCGAAAATCACCTCACTCCCCTTAGGGTCAAAAATATCGTAATGCACATCAAAAGGTGTTTCCCGGCAAAAAAATCCTATAAGCCGGCGAAATATCGCCTCACCCTCGGCGGTAGTGTGGATTGTGACCACCCCGCCCTCTTTTCCGGTAAGAGCAAGGGTCGAAATCAGCCCGGGCAATCCAAGACAGTGGTCGCCATGAAGATGTGACAAGAAGATGTGACCGAGGCGGGAATATTTCAATCGCTGACGACGCATTGACAACTGCGCACACTCGCCACAATCCACCATAAAAAGATTGTCGCGGTAATCGATTACCTGACAACTCGGCAGATGACGCAATGTCGGAGTCGCCGACCCGCATCCAAGATAGCTTACTCGAAACTGTGACATATGGCAAAGATAATAATTCTTTCTAATTTCAAGCCGGCCGCTATCCGACAAAATGACAACTTTATGAGATTTAAAGACAATTCTTGTCGCAACAGGAATCCAATACAAAGCCTGATTAACAGTTTTATGGTTAAATTATAACAAAAAGCAAATACATAATTTGGGTAATATCAATTTTAATATTATCTTTGAAATGTTTTTTCATAGGATTAGATTTTTAAGGTTTACAAAGGTGCTGTCATCGTGAGATGCCCGCACCTTTTTTATCTACATACCCTATTATTCGGCATAGGTCATGCCGACTCTTTTAACAATTATACGCTTTCAAACGGCAAAAATTTAACACTCCCCAATTTCACATCCCACTTCAGAAATACACATATTTATATTATACCCAAAAGAGATTTTTTACCACACTATAACTATGTAATCCACCGTTAAATCAGGTTATACAAAGTCAACTTGCATATTTTATAATAAAACGGAGGTGATTATTTTTGGCGTTTAACAGATTAATAGTTAAATTTGTCGTCAAATAAAACCTGAAAAACGAAATACGTATATTATTTCCTATAAAATAGATTACACGATTATGAGTAAAGAAAAGAAATTCTTGACCTGTGATGGTAATCAAGCTGCCGCTCATGTGAGCTATATGTTCTCTGAGGTAGCAGCTATCTACCCCATCACTCCCTCTTCCACTATGGCTGAGTATGTTGATGAATGGGCTGCCGCAGGTCGTAAAAACATCTTTGGTGAAACCGTTCTTGTGCAGGAGATGCAGTCAGAAGGTGGTGCTGCCGGAGCCGTTCACGGTTCACTTCAGGCAGGTGCGCTGACTACTACTTACACCGCATCTCAGGGTCTTCTCCTTATGATTCCCAACATGTACAAGATTGCAGGTGAATTGCTTCCTTGCGTATTCCATGTATCAGCACGTACACTTGCCTCTCACGCACTCAGCATCTTCGGTGACCACCAGGATGTAATGTCAGTACGTCAGACCGGTTTCGCAATGCTTGCAGAAGGTTCTGTACAGGAAGTCATGGACCTCGCCGGCGTAGCTCATCTTGCGACTATCAAGTCACGTGTACCCTTCGTCAACTTCTTTGACGGATTCCGTACTTCTCACGAAATCCAGAAGATCGAAGCTCTTGACAACGATGATCTTGCTCCCCTTGTGGACCACGAGGCACTTGCTGATTTCCGCAACCGCGCACTGAACCCCAACAACCCTGTTGCACGCGGTATGGCTGAAAACGGCGATGTATTCTTCCAGCATCGTGAGGCTTGCAATAAATATTATGAGGCTGTCCCCGCTATCGTAGAGGACTACATGAATAAGATTTCTGAGATTACCGGTCGCAAATACGGTCTGTTCAACTACTACGGAGCACCCGATGCAGAGCGCGTAATTATCGCCATGGGTTCAGTTACCCAGGCTGCTCAGGAAGCAATCGACTTCCTTGTTGCACAGGGTGAGAAGGTTGGTCTTGTATCAGTACACTTGTATCGCCCCTTCTCTGCAAAGCACTTCCTCGCTGCAGTGCCCAAGACTGCAAAGAAGATTGCCGTGCTTGACCGCACAAAAGAGCCCGGAGCCAATGGCGAGCCTCTTTACCTCGACGTGGTTGAATGTTACCGCGGCGTAGAAAACGCACCTCTTATCGTAGGCGGACGTTACGGTCTTGCATCTAAGGACACCACTCCCGCACAGATTCTTTCTGTATACGAAAACCTTTCACTTCCCGAGCCCAAGAACCAGTTCTCACTCGGTATCGTTGACGACGTGACTTTCATGTCGCTCCCGATGAAGGAAGAGGTTGCTCTCGGCGACCCCAGCACTTACGAGGCTAAGTTCTTCGGTCTTGGTGCTGACGGTACTGTAGGTGCCAACAAGAACTCAGTTAAGATTATCGGTGACAACACCAACAAGTATTGCCAGGCTTATTTCGCCTACGACTCTAAGAAGTCGGGCGGTTTCACTTGCTCTCACCTCCGTTTCGGTGACAAGCCTATCCGCTCTACCTATCTGGTGACCACTCCTAACTTCGTTGCTTGCCACGTTCAGGCTTACCTCCACATGTATGACGTTACCCGCGGTCTTCGCGACAACGGTACATTCCTTCTCAACACTATCTGGGAAGGCGAGGAACTTGCCAAGAACCTCCCCAACAAGGTAAAACGTTACTTCGCAGAACACAATATCAGCGTTTACTACATCAACGCTACCAAGATTGCTCAGGAAATCGGTCTCGGTAACCGTACCAATACCATCCTCCAGTCAGCATTCTTCCGTATCACCGAGGTTATCCCCGTTGACCTTGCTATCGAGCAGATGAAGAAGTTCATCGTTAAGAGCTACGGTAAGAAGGGTCAGGATATCGTCGACAAGAACTATGCAGCTGTTGACCGTGGTGGCGAATACAAGAAACTCGACATCGATGCAGCATGGAAGAATCTTGAAGATGAGCCCGCTGTAGCTAACCACGATCCCGAATTTATCAATAAGGTAGTTCGCCCCATCAACGCACAGGATGGCGACCTTCTCCCCGTATCGGCATTTGTAAACGAGCCTGACGGAACCTGGCATCAGGGTACTGCAAAGTATGAGAAGCGCGGTGTTGCAGCTTTCGTTCCCGAGTGGGTTGAAGAAAACTGTATCCAGTGTAACAAGTGTGCATATGTATGTCCTCACGCTGCTATCCGTCCGTTTGTACTCACTCCCGAGGAAATGGCAAAGGCTCCGTTTGGCGAAGACGCTACTATCCCCGCTATCGGCAAGACATTTACCGGCATGCGCTTCATGCAGGCAGTAGACGTGCTTGACTGTCTCGGTTGCGGTAACTGCGTTGACGTATGTCCCGGCAAGAAGGGCGAAAAGGCTCTTGTGATGAAGTCACTCGAAAGCCAGCTCGACATCCAGAAAAACTGGGAATACTGCGTGAACGAAGTTAAGTCAAAAGCTAACCTCGTTGATGTAAAGGCTAACGTTAAGAACTCACAGTTTGCTACCCCGCTATTTGAATTCTCAGGCGCTTGCTCAGGTTGCGGTGAGACTCCTTATGTGAAACTCATCACCCAGCTCTTCGGTGACCGTGAAATCGTGGCAAATGCTACCGGATGTAGCTCTATCTACTCAGGTTCCGTGCCCTCAACTCCCTACACCAAGGATGAGAACGGTCGCGGTCCGGCATGGGCTAACTCACTCTTCGAGGACTTCTGCGAATTTGGTCTCGGTATGACTCTCGCCAACGAGAAGATGCGTGCCCGTCTTGACAATGATGTACGCGCTCTCCTTGACTGCCCCAAGTGCAGCGATGAAATCAAGGCGCTCGCTACCCAGTGGCTCGACGAGAAGGACAATGCTGACCGCAGCCGCGAAATCGCCGACAAGCTCGTTCCGTTGATGGAAGCTTGTGGTTGCGATGCTTGCAAGAAGGTACTTGAGCTCAAGCACTTCCTCATCAAGCGCAGCCAGTGGATTATCGGTGGTGACGGTGCTTCTTACGATATCGGCTTCGGTGGTCTTGACCACGTTATCGCATCAGGCAAGGATGTCAACATCCTCGTACTCGATACCGAGGTTTACTCTAACACCGGCGGTCAGTCGTCAAAGGCTACCCCGCTTGGCGCAATCGCTAAATTTGCCGCTTCAGGTAAGCGCATCCGCAAGAAAGACCTCGGTCTTATCGCAACTACCTACGGATATGTATATGTAGCACAGATTGCAATGGGCGCTGACCAGGCTCAGACCCTCAAGGCTATCCGCGAGGCTGAAGCTTACGACGGTCCTTCATTGATTATCGCTTACGCTCCCTGTATCAACCACGGTATCAAGGCAGGTATGGGTAAGGCTCAGCAGGAAGAAGCCAACGCAGTTGCTTGCGGTTACTGGCACCTCTGGCGCTACAACCCCGCTGCAGAGCTTGAAGGCAAGAACCCCTTCACTCTCGACAGCAAGGAGCCTAACTGGGATAACTTTGAAAACTTCCTCAAGGGTGAAGTTCGCTACGCATCAGTAATGAAGCAGTATCCTGCAGAAGCAGCAGAACTCTTCGCTGAAGCTAAGGCTAACGCTCAGTGGCGTTACAACAACTACCGCCGTCTCGCTCAGCAGCAGTGGGGCGTGGATCCGGAAGTTGAGACCCTCGAAAACAAGTAATCAGTACACTCACTGAATAACCGACGGGGTTGTGTCTTGCGACACAACCCCGTCTCTTTTTTGATTACCATTCACTGTGGAAGTGGAGGTTACTCCCAGCTCACGGAGAGGGAGCGCAGGAGGGTTGCGCTTGCACCCCAGGAGCCGGTGTGCTGCACGCCTATGCCACCAAACCGGTTAGGCTCGATATTGGCTGAAAGGCTGACATCCTTTGCCAATCCGGGGCGATGAGGCTCCGGCACACCAAGTTCATTGGTCACCGTGGCAGTCAAACTGCTATCCTTTACTTCAAGTGAAATTTTGCATCCTTTACGATAGCACACCGCCGAGACAGGCTCGCTAATAGGAGTGGCAACCCCGTTATCATACTTCATGAGCATGAAATCGACAGCCTTGTCATTTTTGACAGTGCGTATTACCCGCAGGGCATATCCTGACAACGTTACGGCATCAAACTTTACATACACATCCATATACTGCCCCGTGGCGCTACCAAATCCTTGTCCGGCAGTCTTGCACGGGTCAACATAAAGCGTCAGGGACATATCGCCATACTCCTCCCCTTCAGGGTGATAGAGCAATCGCGCACCCCTGGTGTTCTGCATCAGCCCCACTGATTTTGCGGCACCATCTACCCCATAGCCATAATACCAACTGTTTTCCTTATCAGGCACCCATTCATATTCGGCCGTGTCAACAGGCTTGAATGCATCAACAGTCCAAAACCCCGGAATTACAGCGGGCTGACAGTCGGTGACGAAATCAGCAAAATCAGTCGACAAAGACTTGCGCGGTGATATCCCGGTCACGCGCGCAGCAGTGACCGCCGTACGTGGTTCACCATTAATCGACCTGACATGACGCGGAGCCACGGTCGCAATTATATAATAGCCATTGTCGGAAGCGGTAAGCTCATAATCATGTTTCGGAATATCGTTGCGCGACACGGCTACCGGAATCGCACCGCTACCATCCTTTGACTTTGCGCGGTACCATGTTACCGACGACATATCCTTGCGCGTCCCCAAGTCAAGAGCATAATCCACCCTGAGACGGTTGCCCTCCCTTTTAATCACCGGAGATGACGTGAATTGCGGTGCAGGCAGCTTAGGCGGGTATACGGTAACGGGGCACTCTGCCTCAAGACCTTCTTTAGAGAAAGCGACTATATTGATTTGCTGCGGCTCTTCTCCGGAATTTCTCCCGAGCACCGTAAGTTCACCAGGTTCATATATCCTCATATCCACATATTTCGATTCACCGTCGACAGCGACCCAACGTGTCAGATACCCGTTGCTTTTTATCACCAGCGTATCCCTGCCGGTCTCGATGACAGCCTTGTGCTTATCAAGAGTGAGCATCGTCGGCTGTGAAACGAGTTGTGTAGTATCCTGATTGAGCGGATTCCAGCCGTCATTGCCTTTCACAAGATTATACACATTATATGTGTCGCCACATTTATAAGCCCTAAGCAAAGGCAGCCTTGTCATGACCACAGTCTGTCGCGGATGTTCCTTCCCTATCACTACCTGCTCGCCGTTGAGCGTGATATTATGCTGATAGCAGCGCAAGTCGGGAGTCGGGTCCTGTGTCCAGCCAAGATACAGGTCACGGTCATCAGAAGTCCAGCGGCAGTCAACCATGGCGACCTGGCTTCCCGCCTTCACAAGATATTGCCTGCCTACAGTCTTGGAATGGATATCACAATCGAGGAAACATGCTCCCTGGGCGTAGGTATTATAAAACGGCTTGCCGCTGAAAAATGTAAAACGGCAACCGAGGTAAACCCCTGTGCCACACAAAGCGTCGTCGGTGCATTCAAAATAACAGTTGTCAAACAATATCCTTTTTGCTCCGGCAAACGGGCACAAATTCAACCTGCTTATAAAACGGCAGTTGCGCGCCACATACCGGTCTCCGTCACATATCGCGAGCTGCGCCTGCACTATCGCATCGGCTCTCTTTGCCCGGTTTAACGAAGGATTTCGAGGATATTGGAGGTCGACATTACAATAATTGCCTAATGTAAGGTTTTCGGCCTGTATGTCATCTCCCGCGATGTGGAGCATCGTGAAATTACCTACCGCACCCTGAGTCTGTCCACGGTTACACGCCACAACCACATCCTCAGGATTATCACTCAGCCCTATTAGTCGCAGATGGCTCACATTAAGCTCCAGCGCATAAGGGGTGTTGTCGCCGGGCTTGGGACGGCGCACATCAGGGTCGTCGGGGTCATCGAGCCAATATACACCCGGTGCAATCCTTATAACCAAAGGATTTTCCTCGGTGTATACATGTAATCGCTGCATATTCTCAGCCTCGACAAGAGCATCACGCAAAGAATTAAAATAAGTATCGTCGGCACACGCCTCATCATCGTCAAGCGACGCATCGACAAAAAGTTCATGGTGTTGGGCAGCAATAGGCATGATTGCCATGAATGCCGCCAACAGGGCAAACAGGGTCTTTCTATTCATGGTTAAGGTCAATTATATATTCCATTCAAAATTAATGGTTATCTTTGTGAAATGCAAACAGTCAAATAGTATAAAATGAGGAAAATCACTTATAGACGGCAACCCGGATTATATGCCATCTTAACGCCACTGCTTATAGGTATTACCATATTTGCCACCATAGTCGGAGGCAAGCTGACTTTATCCCTGGTATATTTCAGCCTGATGATAATACTTGAATATATCTGTGTCTTTGGAGAAGGGTACTCGATTAACGGTAACAGTCTTGTAGTATATATGTTTTTTCAAGGCTCGCGCTATCCAATAAACAAAATAACCCGCATACGTTATATCAGAAGCCAATTCTCTCTACCGGGTAAAACCCGATACCGTCTCGCCATCAGTTTCAGCGACCGCGCTATATTGAAAAGCACCTACCCTATGGAGATTGCGCCAAAAGACATCGACAAACTTGTAGCGGAATTAATCGAAATAAATCCTGACATCGACATTATCCGCGACCAGGCATGAATCAGGAAAACAGGCTCTTAAACGACAGAATGCAATTGTCACTTCAAAATCTTGATACACCGGTCACTGCCAATCGAGTCAGTCACCACAAATTCATTTTCGCCCTTGCGCAATGGTATATCGCGCCATATCATTGTATTGACCTCATCGGGAGTGACCTTTCCATATGATTGACCATTCACTTCAAGCTCAGCCTCGCCACGATTGCCAAAAACCATCACGTCCATGACCGGAGACTCTACCACGACATTTCTTCTGCCGGCAATATATAACACCGGTAATTTTGTATTCCAGTTAGCTTTATAAAAATAGAAGGCATCTTTTTTTGTTGATCGGTCGTATGTAACAAGCCCCTTGTCATTTCGTCCAAATGTGTCACCTTCCTTTCTTCCTGCCGAAGAAAAATCGGCAAGACACCATATAAAGTTACACCACAGATACTCCCGCTTCTTCAATATCCTCCAGTTTTCGACATGATAATATGTCTGCCAGTTTTCCGGATGCCACTGCCCCCATGGTTCGGGATGTACAAGCGAGTCGGATTGCTGATATACACTTGCCCCTGCTCCATATTCGCTTATTCCCATAGACCGGTCAGGGTGTGATTTATGCTCTTCATCTATCCACGATGCCATATCAGCAGGATTGTCGCCATACCATCCGAAATACTTATTAAAGGCGATATAGTCGGTATATCCGTTAAACGCCTCATTTTGATTGCTGGCACCTACCGTCTTACGTGTAGGATCAAGCTCTCTTGCCAATGAGTCAAGCTCGGCAACCATTTCCCCGACAGGTTCCATCCAGCCTGAATTGACTTCATTAAACAATCCCCACGACAATATCGACGGATGGTTATAGTTCTGGTAAATGAGTTCTTTAAACTGTTGCCGGAGATTTTCGGCATAATCCGGATTTGAGATAAACACGTTTACAAACGGTATTTCTGTCCACGCAATAAGCCCGAGCTTATCCATGCGGCTATACATCTTTTCAGAATGTGGATAATGTGCCAGTCTTAAGGCGTTACACCCCATTTCAAGAGCCAGCTCTATATCTTCATCGAAATCACTATCGCGATATGCCGATGCTCTCTCAGCCCTGTCCTGATGCAGATTGGCGCCGTTAAGGCGATAAGGTCTGCCATTCAGGTAAAATCCGGAATCGGGATCGGCATGATAAAAGCGCAATCCGACATCAATGGCGCGAGTATCTGCCTTTATACCATTTTCAAGCAAAACGACTTCTCCTTTATATATAAAGGGATCGTCGATACCATCCCAAAGATGCGGGTTATGTAATGCAAGTGACAGCCGCGCCACACCATCACTGCCGACCTCACTCCTTCCATGAGCCACAACACTGTCACCGTCAAGCATATTTACCATTATCTCACGCCTACCCGCCTTATCAGCTGTAGATGACACCAATGCCGTCACGTCAAGCATAGCCTCATCTTTAGTGACTCTCGTCTGTGCAAAAAACACACCCGGCGACCCATAGAAATCAGGAGTTATACATGTCTCGCCGGTAACAAGCAATTCGACTCCGCGGTTCAGACCACCAAATATATTGAAGTCGCCGCTTATCGGTGCCGTATCAGACACCTGGGAATTATTTACCCTTATATCTATCTTATGGCTTTTCCCTTTAGTGACATAGGGCGTGAGTTCTACGACAAAAGCGGTGTAACCACCTCGGTGTTGTCCTATCCATTTATTGTCGATATAGATATCAGCGACACTCTGGGCTGCATTAATACGCAGAAAATATCGTCGGGCAGAAGCAGAATACGGTACATCCAACATGCGGGAATAAACAGCCGCACCCCGGTAATATTCACCGCCAAACATTGCATCAGAAATATTCCAGGTATGAGGCAGGTCCACAGCATCACCATCGCTCATGGTACGTAGCTCGACACCCTTTTTAAAACGCCATCCATGATTAAGGTCAATCACTTCCATTGCAAACCCACTCATGACTGACAATAAAGCAGCCAATATCGTCAAATATCTTTTCATAACCCGCTACCTCTTTTTAATTGATTGGTATATACAAAAATAAGGATTATAATCGTAACTTCCAAACTCACACATTACATGGCATTACAACAGCCTTAGAATGCCCAGAAATTCTTAGCCGACAACCTATAGACATCACCGATTATCATAAAAAGATACGTGCCTGACGGTCCTCACGGACTGTCAGACACGCTGTATAAAACAATAGCTTTAAGAATAAAATAGACTACTCGGTTAATAACTGTCAGTAATTATTGAGTAAGTTTCTTTTATCGTTTATTCGTATAATTATCCATATGCAAAGTTACGACAACCATGCAAGTCTCCCCATACCTAAAATCAAGTAATCTGAACGATATTTCAGCCCGTTAATAATCAAAAGTGATTACTTCACCCTCACAATCTTAAATTCTGTGCCGGTATAGGCGAAGTCAATCACCCCTACTGCATACAGTTTCACTATTATATCTTCAGCCGCCGCACGGCTTATATGTGCGCCGGTCATATAATCTTCAACCGTCGTCCATCCCCACTCATCAAGATAGTCAAGAAGCGCCGACTCGGTATCGGAAAGCGACAACACGAGTCCATCCTCTGCCTCCGCGACATGACGCCACGCCTTTACCATGACAGGATGAGCCACAATATTTTCATCTTTGACGCGATAATATGCACGCCATGTACCGTCGGTCCCCTTCGAATAGACAGGTCTACGGTCAGCCTTCACGATATCGGCACGAAGCACTACCGCACCATTGTCGACCTTGAATGCCGTAATCTTCACTTCCTGTGGCGGATGACAGTACATCTGCGCCGCCTGCTCGATGACATAGATATCTTCCTCGTTGCGCACACCGGCTATATTGCCGTTATCCTTGACCCCGACAAGCAACCGCCCGCCATCATTGTTGGCAAACGCCGATATCGAATGGGCGATTTTGGCGGCATCGGTTATGGCAAACTTGAAGTCTTGATGCTCATGCTCCCCCTCCATGATGAGTGAATGAATATAATATTTCCCCTTTATGGGTTGTATATCCTTCATCGCTCACAAGGGTTTATTGCGGATAGACAAGCTGGGCTGCAGTGATGCACTCAAGCACCTCGTCAAGATAGCGCTGAGCCTCGCGACGCGCACCGCCGGCATCCATGTAACTATAGTTGCCGCAGTCGCGCGGAGTTGCCCCCGGTATCTCCCCCTCATAACCGGCTATGAAGCGAAACGTCTCTTTCATCAGCTCCACGATGTCGGCGCTCTCGTAGTCACCGCTCAGGAGAAGATAATTTCCCGTCTTGCATCCCATAGGACCCCAGTAGACCACCTTGTCACGCCATGCGGGATGATTGCGCAGAAAAGTGGCGGCAAGATGTTCAATCGTGTGCAATACCTCGCCGGAAAGTGCCTCCTGACGGTTAGGCTCGGTCATGCGTATGTCGAAAGTGGTTATCACGTCACCCCCGGGCGTGGTGTCTTTGCGCGACACATATATGCCTCGTTGCAGGGTGAGATGGTTGACTGTAAAACTTGCAATCTTTTCCATATGAGGTCAAAGTGTTTCAAGAAGTGAGACAAGCACATCAAAGGTGTGACGCGGCGCGTCGTCCCAGAATGATGCATACTGGGCGGCATTGTCGGCTTCCCCCGGAGTGTCGCTGATTACGCGGATGCTCACAAACGGGACGCTCTTCAGATAGCATGCCTGCGCGATTGCCGCCGACTCCATGTCGACCGCCATCACTTCCGGATATATCGCCTTGATTGCGGCAAGAGCGTCCACGCTGTCTACAAACTGGTCGCCACTCGCAATCAATCCGCGCTTTACCCCGTCACGGTCAAATACCGCCGAACCGACAACCGCCGACGGAGCCTCGAAATACTGAGGCAAACCCTGCACACATCCGCGAGGCGCACCACACGGACCACACCACACATCATGATAGGCGACACGGTCACCTACAACCACGTCAAGTATCCTGGCTCCATAGCCCGTACCTCCGGCAACACCTGAATTTATAACAAGATCAGGATGGGCAGCGTCAATAAGAGTCATCGCGCCTATGGCGGCGTTGACCTTACCGATACCACACTGCATTATGGTAAGCTGATGACTGCCCATATGCCCTTCATAAAGGGTTATATCGTTGACTTCACGCGATTTATAATCATTGACCAGCGGCAAGAGCAATTCAAGCTCCTTCTGCATCGCCACTATTATACCTATTTTCATTATTTACAAGTTGAATTGAGAGTGCTAAATTACGAATTTTTTAGATGGTACACAATCGGAAAAACCGTACCTTTGCAACCGAATAATTATAATTGCCTATGAACTTAGAATTTGAGGCGAAAGTTGCCGACATCGCCTCCGCTCTTCAAGTCATAATGATAGAGGCGGATGTGACAAATTCGCCCACCACCCCGGAGCTTAAAGCGGAACTTGAATCGCTCGCTGCAAAAATTGCAGCCGGCTACGAGTTGCCCGACATCAACAAGCGACCCGGCATAGCGGCTACAAGGAGCGCCTACAAAGCGTTTGGAAAAGAGCCCAACCGTTACCGTCCCTCATGTGAGGCTATGTGCCGCCGCATAGTCAAAGGCATGGGACTGTATTATATAAATAATCTTGTCGACCTCATCAATGTGTTGTCGATTGCATCAGGCTACTCTATCGGGGGCTTTGACGCCGACAAGATTGAGGGCGACACTCTATGTCTCGGCGTAGGGCGCGAGGGTGAACCGTTTGAAGGTATCGGACGCGGAGAGCTGAACATCCATTGCCTCCCGGTGTATCGCGATGCTATCGGAGGCATAGGCACGCCTACCAGCGACAACGAGCGCACCAAGCTTGACCTTGACACCACGCGTCTGCTCATGTGTATCAACATATATGGCGAGGAAATGCCTGCCCACGAAACCGAGGCTCTCGCCATCGACCTGCTGACACGCCATGCCGCGGCACGCAACATCAAGGTGACTCATCACCATGTCAACTGACAATTTTTACAACATCAAAAACATATATATATAAGACAATGAGACATCTATTGACAATAATCGCCCTCCTCCTCTCCACAATCACCATAAACGCCGCCACTGCACAGTTTAAACGCATCTGGATTGAGACCAACGTAGATAAAAATGGCGAAAAAGGATTGATGATTCACTCCGACTTCGACCTTGACGGAGCAAAAGACAAGATAGTGCAATGTCAGGCGATATTCTATGCCACCCCCGGCGGTCGCGCGCTGCGTGACATCAACGACAGCTACCGCCTGTCGCCGTCGCTCAACTATGTGTCGTCGTCATCTTACATGACGGCTAAGACCAACGGCATGGAGGTCAACGACATGGAAATATTCATCCCGGCCGATGAGCTGCATCTGAAAAACAAGCGCAAATACCGCATATACGTAAAAGTGTCGATTTACACCGACCCGGGAAAAACAGGCGAATTTCTTGCCGAAAGCGACTACATACCGTTTATCATTGACATGAGCAATCTTCATGCCTCGGGTGAACGCTTTGACTATGACCCGAGCAAACCGGTAGTCGTGCCGCAGCTCCCGAAGGTCAAGGCCGACGACCGCCCTGCCGTGAAGAAAGAGCAACCCGCCACCGACGACGAGCCGAAGCGCGATAAGAAAGGAAGAATCAAGCCGAAAAAAGGCAAGGTATTCATATCATAACACCAACTCAGCAAAAAGACGGTCAAAAGGCTCATCGAGATTGACCGTCTTTTTGCTATGGTGAGGGCGCGAAATATCTGCACACACGTGCGCTTCTCACCGCTACGAGCCATATGAAACGTTCCTCTACTGGACAAGATGCTATCTGTCCCGCATCGCGGCGTGCCCCATTATCTGCGACGCAGGCATCTCGTCCAATGCCCCTCCAAGATAAAGCCCGATAATACCTGTCGCATAAAAGCACCAATGTTTTTCCTCAAAAGCTTGCGATTTAATATCCAAAACAATATATTTGTGAAAAACCAATCATCTCATCATGAAAACGCCTCTCCTTATACTATTTATGGCGGTGCTTGGAAGTGCCATGGTGCAGAATGCACCTGCCGACCCTTACGCCTTGCTATGCCGCGCCTGCAACACCATGCGCCCCGGCGGGTTGAGCGCAGTGATACCCCCGGATAGGGTGAACAAGCCGATGTTTCCGACAGGAATCTTCATGATTCGTAACCATAATCCATCCAAAACATTAACTAACCATCAATCAGTACTGCTAACTTTTTGACAGATGTCGCGACCGATGGATTCGGAATAAACCATAGCACTAAACAAAAAAATATTATTAAATCATGAAAGATATTATAGACGGAATTAATTACTGGATTTATTGGTATGAATACAGGATATGGGGAGGAAGCTGGAATATTTTTCTCCATTTAAGTATAATGTTTCTAATGTTCTGTATGTTGGCTTTCGGCATTATGTTCGTGCGTTATAATATGATTCTCCACTGTTTGACAGAAGCACCCCTTGAAATCATACCGTTGATATCCCTTGGGCTAACATCATGCCTTGCTGCATATTTATTATGGAAAAAGCGATACAAGACAATTTTGTCCCAACATGATAAATTTCGCAGACCTAAATATATTATCTGGACAATATCTATTGTCGTAATTGCTACGATAAGCTATGTAGGTCCGTGGCCCTATCTCGCGCTTACAGAATAAGCTAAAGACATCAACATATGACGCGATTGAAAGCCCGTGAAGAAACATCTTTGGAAATAAAACAACAATAAAACAAAAACAACAATGGACAAGAATATAATCAGCATATTATGTATATTTGTTTTCAGCATGTCACTCTCAGGACAGATGCTTAAGTCAGATGACACCATCGTAATAAAGAACAATAATTATACGGAAACAATCGAATCTTCCAACTATATAATTGAGGGAGACACCGTATGGTCAAAAACCTGCAGCATCCATAATATCTCCAACGATACACTTTGGGTGATGTTTGAAAAAGACGACAGGCTATCCAATGACTACGACATGGTACATCATAGATTTTTTTATTCAAAGCCCGAAATCGGAAGGATTCGACTCTTTTCATATCTTTTGGATGGCAATGTGAATTTCACGTTTGGATTATTTTATGTTTTCTTTAAATTGGTCTTGCCGAACAGATCTTTTAATATCATAATCGAAGGTGAATCTGTGACCGAAATAGATTTTTTAATATCTAAAATAAGGATTATCCCTCAATCTTTTATATTTGATAATTTCAGATTAATCAAACGCAGTTATACAAATTTTGACAACCAGGTATTTTATGATAGAGACAACCTGTTAATCAATCGCCGGACACTGAGACATGCCTTACAGAATTAAATGCCGGTCTTTGTCAAAGACTCTCCACCAATCAGAAGAGCCTATTCTCACAGACCGTATCGATAATAAAAAGGTCCAACAAGCCCTCTATATTCCGACCAATCCACGATAATGGATAAAACAGACACAATCAAGCAACAAATTACACGTTCCAATATTTAAGATTTATCATGTGCCAACTAAAAAATATATTCACTACTCTAATTAACGCGTTTGTCTTTGTTGGCTGTCTATCAGTTGTAGTAATATTAACTCCGGAATTAGAAGCTAAAACCAATTTCGTCAACAATGACAGTCTTCGCACCATAATGCGGAAAGCAGAAATAGCTGATGTCAATTTCTTTTCAAAACTTGACTCATTGTTAAGCAGGACACGCATTGCCCGACTTCCATACAAAGTTTTATGCTTTGGCTCGGAAAGCATTGACACAAGTGCAGAACCCCCGTATAATATATATATCGGTGAATATAAGCCGTCAGATGAAAATTCCGATATTTATATCATGGTTTTTGGAATGTATTATCCATCCGATTTTGCAGGTGATATTATTGTACGACACAAGGCTAAATATTACATATTTGGAGACAATAACATAACAACCAGCATCATCAGTATGCGACAAGACAAATGCGTTTATGAATATAGTATTGAGAAAGTTAAACAAAGTATTACGATACAACCCATAATCATAAGATGGAATATTTCAGGAAAGATGGAAGAATTATCACCTATGGATTGTCCTCCTTGGTAAAATCAATAGCGCCGATGGGAATGCCATATCAACGAAAAGGAAACGGGAGAGATTATCTTGGAGCTATTCATGCCTGCTACCATGCGGGGAGCGTGCGTGTTATCGCCCGGTTGCCCGACAGGGCATCGTCATTGTGTAGCCGGGGGTTGAGCGCAGCGATACCCCCGGACAGCGTGGCACAAGCCGAGGTTTCCGACAGGAATCTTCATGGAGCGCGATTGATGATTCCCGAATGGGAAACATTGATTATTTACACAGATTCCGGGGGTATCGCTGCGCTCAACCCCCGGCTACACAAGGATTTTCCCTACGGGAAAAAGAAAAGCCCTAAATATTGACAGATACTAATTTTGCTACGACTATGGACAGGAAACAAAAGATAATACTTACAAAATATGGAGTATGGATATTGGCAAGCCCGGCGATTTCGGCTACGATATTTTTCATGTGGTTTGTTGTGACCGCAATATTAAACTGGGGAGGTGATTTTGATCAATTGAACTATATCCCTATTCCATTAAATAACAACAGTGTAGAACAGCTAAAGGCTCTTTCTTCTACCGACTTCGACTTGGAAACCGGCTCAGCCATATACGCCCCTTCATTGGAGCGATATATAATCGTGGAAATCAATAACCCCACCGGCATTATCAAAATAGAGTCCATAGGTAATAAAAACGGCACATTTACATCACTTTCATCCATGTCTCCGTCTGAAATATTTGAAGTACAAAAAGCATGTTCGACAGAAGTACTTTCAAGACTTGACGGAAACTATGTTCTGAATTATCCTTTCTTCCTGATGTTTATAAATAAAAATCTGGTGATTTATTATACCAAAGATTGTTATCTGGCATTCTTGCTAATTACCCTTATTAGTTCGTTTTATCCCATCTCAAAAATAATAGACAAGCAAAATCTGTTTCAATCTGACGATGTTTAACATCACCCATCAAATAACTAATACATTTTTGCTTTTGTATATTACCTGATTGACTGCAATGAGGAAAATACGCCATAATTTTAGGTCAATTTCTCCTAGTATACTTCAGCACTAAACAAAAAAATATTATTAAATCATGAAAGATATTATCGACGGAATTAATTACTGGATTTATTGGTATGAATACAGTATATGGGGAGGAAGCTGGAGCCTTATTCAGCATCTGAGCGTAATGTGGATGATAATTTTTGGATATGCATTTGGGATATCATTTATTTTTCTTGAAAAATTCAATCTAAAAGGAACATTTTGGGGAGAGAACATGGTAATAATAGTTATTATAGTCTCACTTATCATTACCTTGATTCTTGCAGGCTACCTATTGCAAGGGAAAAGATATCGACGAATACTTGCCAATCACGATAAATATGATGGCTGGGAAGAAAAGTATCAGACATGGGCTACCTCTGTGTCCATATTAGCGGTAGTGAGTTGGCTTGCTCCTATCGTTTACATGGCACTTTCTGCAGAATGAATAGATTAAAAATCAACATATGACGCGATTGGTAGTTTTGATTTTGGTGACGATTACCGTAGCTGTGGAGTAGAATATTGAGACCGTTGACAGAATGGTGGGTCAGACTGCAATACCGACGTTGCCCGACAGGGCATCGTCATTGTGTAGCCGGGGGTTGAACGCAGTGATACCCCCGGACAGCGTGGCACCAGCCGAGGTTTCCGACAGGAATCTTCATGGAGCGCGATTGATGATTCCCGAATGGGAAACATTGATGATTTACACAGATTCCGGGGGTATCGCTGCGCTCAACCCCCGGCTACATAGGGATTTTTCCCTGCGGGAAAAGAAATGCAGCAGAGAGTCCACAATATACCCCAAATGGTCCGCGCAACCCCGATGACGTGGTTGAATTCAGATGTGACCACGGGGATGCCTCCGGCGCTGACCGCTAACTTTATATTTCCCGATGAGGGAATATTTGAAACCAGGTTGCAAAACTTTCCTTGTAATTTTGTCGTATATAAAGACAGAAGATTATGGAACACTGCAACTGTAACGACACCCACAATAATGAGTCACGCCACTCGAAGCACTGCGCTTGCGGAGATGGCAAGCACAGCCACGGGCACCGTCACGGACATGAAGGCGCACGCCGGTTCGTGGCTCCATGCCTGTCGTTTGTCATGCTTATCGCGGGAATCATACTTGACCATTTCGGTATCATGGGTTTCACCCCTGACAGTATCATTCGCCCGATATGGTATATCGCGGCATTTCTTCCCACAGGACTTCCGGTAATAAGGGAAGCCATCGAAGGAATCGCCTCGCGTGACTATTTCAACGAGTTCACACTCATGACCATCGCCTGCATAGGCGCATTCTGCATCAGGGAATATCCTGAAGCCGTAGGGGTGATGCTGTTTTATTCCATCGGGGAGACATTGCAGGACATGGCTGTCGACCGCGCGACTCGTAATATCTCAAGGCTGCTCGATGTAAGAGGCGAACATGCCACGGTGATACGCAACGGGGAGCCTGTAAGAGTCAAGCCGGAAGAGGTAATGCCGGGCGAAGTAATCGAGGTGTATCCCGGAGAGCGCGTACCACTTGACGGGACACTGGAAAGCGAAGAGGCGGCGTTTGACACCTCTGCCCTCACCGGCGAGAGTGTGCCACGCGATATTTCCCGTGGCGAGGAAGTGCTTGCAGGCATGATTTCATCGGGCAAGAGAGTCAGGATAAACGTTACGCGCCGATATGCCGACAGCGCCCTGTCACGCATACTTGATCTTGTCAACAATGCACAGGAGAAAAAAGCACCTGCCGAATTGTTTATGCGCCGGTTTGCTCGCGTCTATACCCCGGTAGTCATAGTGCTTGCACTGCTTGTCATCGCCGTCCCTGCTATCGTCGCGACGGTCAACCCGTCATTTCATTACACATTTTCCGAGTGGCTTTACCGCGCCCTGGTGTTTCTTGTCATCTCTTGCCCTTGTGCATTGGTGATAAGTGTGCCGCTCGGCTACTTTGCAGGCATAGGCGCGGCATCACGCAAAGGCATCCTCTTCAAAGGCGGCAATTATCTGGAGGCAATCACGAGGGTAAACACAGTGGCGTTTGACAAGACCGGCACCCTCACCACCGGTCGGTTCAGCGTGATTGATGTCAAGAGCGTGTTGCCCGACCGCCGCGAGATGCTGTCGCTGCTTGCCGCCGCCGAGAGTGGCAGCAGTCATCCGCTTGCAAAAGCAGTTGTCGAATATGTCACGTCGCTTGGCATCGCCATTCCCGTCCCGGACAAGATGAAGGAAATCGCCGGCAACGGCACTCACGCCACAGTCAGCGGCACAGAGGTCATGGCGGGGAGCCTCAGAATGCTCCGCTCCGCTGACATCAGTTATCCGGAAGAACTTACATGCAACGGGGCAACGATAATAGCATGTGCCGTCGACGGAAAATATGCAGGCTACGTGACGCTCGCCGACACCATAAAAGAAGATGCGCCCATGACCGTCGAACACCTTCATAAGCTCGGAATAGACGATGTAGTGATGCTATCGGGCGATAAGAAAGAAACTGTCGACGACTATGCCCGCCGCCTCGGAATCAAAGAAGCTCACGGCGAACTCCTCCCGGAGGATAAGGCTGAATATGTGGGACACATATCATCTACACCGGGGAAGAGCATCGCATTTGTAGGCGACGGCATGAACGATGCTCCGGTACTGGCAATAAGCAATATAGGAGTGGCGATGGGCGGTCTCGGCTCTGACGCAGCAATCGAAAGCGCCGACGTGGTGATACAGACCGACCAGCCGTCACGACTAATCACCGCCATAAAAATCGGGCGCACCACCCACTCCATTGTGATGGAAAACATCATCGGCGCCATTGCCATAAAGGCTATCATACTAATACTCGGAGCTGCCGGCTACGCCTCGCTATGGGCGGCTGTGTTTGCCGATGTAGGCGTGGCACTGCTCGCGGTGCTCAACTCCATGCGCATACTCTGGAAACGCTATTGACCATCGCCATTCCTGTCTATCAGCACTCCACGCAGTCGCTGATAGAAAAATGACACCACAAGCAGGATTACACCCAGCAGGATAAAGACCACGATGCGTCCCACCGGAGCCATGCGCCACAGGTCATAAACACCGAGTTTCAGAATCACCACTCCCAGTGTACAGAGCGCAATTACGCGCAACAGCCGGGAGTGGTGTCTCATGCCGACAGCCATCTGCACCGCCCCGGCAATCGCGAGAGTCACTGAAAGGCACGCACTGTAAAGCCTGTCAAGATGAACAGAGGATAACACCGTTGTCGTGACGAGCAAAGCAAACAGCAAGACCGCGACATTAAAATATATCACATATCCTCTGTAATGTCTTACCGTAACCGCCATCCTGAGGAAAGCGTCCCTGCCATTGACGGCAATTACCGCGCAAAAAGCAATCATTGCCACATACTGCGGGATATATGTCCAAAACGGCGACACTGAATCAGTGTGACACCCGACAATCATGGCTATCACCACAAGAGCGGGAATCAGAAATCCACCATACTCGCCGGGACGGAATATGACCGACACCACGAGCATCGCTACCGCAACCGTAAGTAATCCTATGCCACGATACACCATATAGATGAAACAGTCATAGTAAATAAATCCGGCACCCAATAGCAACAATGCGGTTCCCGACCATAGTGCCGCGACAAAAATAACGCGGGCAAAACCAGCAATCACCGTGTACAAAGCCGGCATATAATGCCTCACAATAACCGCTGCTGTACAAAATGCCACACCGGCAACCATGTACGACACACCTGTAGCCATATATCCGCCAAATATGCTTTCTGCGCCTAAAAGTCCAGCAATAATCATAATCGCGCCCAGCGGAACGGCTATAAGCAGCGACACCACAAGATAAACCTGACGCAAGGTAAGGCAGAAAAGCCCGACAAGCAATGTGGCATAGACCGCCAGACATGCAATCACCACATCAGGGTCGGAAAATTGCATGAATATGGCTATCGTGACAAATGTCGTGACAGCTCCGGTCAATATGGTCTGAATCAGCTTATCATCGCCCGAACGGTAATAACGGAAAAAAATCGCGGCGTTAAGTAACGCCCCTGTCAGCGGCACCATACCTTTCACCGGCTCCATCCATCCAATCTTGCCTGAAAGATACGCGCCCAAAGCGATATAGGCGAAATCGTTCAACACCATGGCACCAAGCAGCACAGTCATCATCACAGAATTTTCGCGATTTCGGCGAAGCACAGTGACAAGCGGCAATGAAAACAGCATAAGGTAAAGCAATATAAACAGCATCGCCACAGACGGCGACTCTTTCACCGCAACCGACCCTATACCGGCAAATGTCACGATATAGGTAAACACACATGTAAGCGGAGGCAATACCCACCAGTTTTTACGCATCGTCACCAGAAACATTGCTATGTCAAGCAATGCCATGTAGCCCATGAGGAAAAAGAAATTACCATTATCATCCCCGGCTATAAACGGAGCTGCAAAACCACCTGCAACAGCAATTATGGCAAGTTCCATGCGGTCAAACCGCAGAGCAACCGCAACCAGCACCGCAGTAAGCGCCACCAGTATCACCATTGCGACAGTCGACCCAAACAGGGAATAAAAATTATACCCTATTCCGACACTGGCAAAACATACCGCAAATCCACCGCCGGCAAGAATTGACGAAAAATTCCGGTAATTGTCGCGCAACCTGTAGGCAACTCCCCACAGACAGAATCCGGCAGCCATGCCGAGCGACGTACGCGCCACTTCATTAATCCAATCCCGGTCGATAGCATATTTAACAAAGAAACATATACCTATTATCAATACCAATATACCTATTTTACTAAACAGGTTTTCACCTACAAGGCGCTCTATATTGAGACGTTTTCTTGTCGCGGATTCCATTGACGGCAAAGGCGGCATATCGGCAGGCTCAGGCGTCTCTGACACCACAATTTTAGGCACAGGGGGAATTGCGGGCGGCAATACACTGCCGAAATCAGCGTCTGGTTTTACCACTACAGCAGCATCGTCATCTTGAACTCCGCCGCCGCAATACTCATTATCTTCATAGTCGCCATCAAGCCTTGACTGAATAGAGGAAATATCCGACTTTATTTCCGACACGTCACTTCTAATGCCCAATATCAATACTACTATTATTATCAGGAGAATTACTGCAATTATTTCCATAGCCGAAGTTTTATGATTGGTCAAACGCAAATATAACACCAAATCAACCGGAATCCAAACAAATATCCGGCCATATAATAAAAATAATGGGTGTCATTTCACAAGGACACCCATTAAAACGTAATTAACATTCGTCTAATTAAACCTGTCAGCATGAATGTCATCACGACATTCATGCTGAATATTGATTCTAATATTAAGATAAAGTTATAGCTCTATTCACTAATCTTCCACAAGCCTTATAAAGGCGGCATCAGTATCATTAAACAATGAATAAGCATCACTATTGAAAGTGTTGAAGTCAAATGTGGAATAGTTTATATCCCAAGCCGATATAAGTGTAGGTCCCGGATTGCCAGGATCAGGCTCCACTTCACCGGTCCAATAAACCGCACCATTCTGCTTATACATAGTATAAAGCAACGGGCGATATTCAGCATAATGCCCTGTCCCGTCAGGCATAAGTTTCGCCCTGTTACCATATCTAAGGACTCCCTCCTTATTATCTTCCGAATAATATGCTCCATTTTTACCACTGCCATCTTTACGCCTGCCATGACCTGACACACCAATCGGGAAAAACAGGTTAAGACCATCTTTTCCTACATTGTACACAAACCATCCGCGTATACCATAGGACTGGCGCTTATTCTCATCTACATATGAAGCATAACCTTCGGTAGCCTCCACATCGGTCAAAGTCTCCGTCGCCCCGTCACCATACAGGATTCCGGCACCGAAGTCACACTCCTTGCGAAGATTCTGAAAATCGGCCTGTGAAGCCACCCTGCACTCGGTATCGCCAATATACAGCTTTGCGGTTTTAAAGAAATCCCTGATTTTGTTGGTCTTTATCTCGCGCCACTCTTTACCTGGCTTATCCTTATTTTCGGCATAAGGAGCCATAATGAAATCGGTACGACCTACAGGATAGTCAAGAAAACGGTCAGCCATCTTATTGTTGTAAGACGCTATCGCGTCCAGCAGGTTTCCGTAGCGGAACATCGAGCCTTCGGAACGGGGATAGCGCTCTTCATGCGCGACATAAACGCCGTCATCACCGGTAGTCACATACTCAAGATTGGCAGTATGCCATTTCACTGAGCTGCTACCGGTCATTGCCACAGGAGCATAGCACTGACGCACCATTATACGATGGGTACAAGTATAATTGTTATACAGCACTTTTATAACCGCACATCGAACATCTTTAGACGATGCCGCCTTTGAAAGAAATTTAACATCAAACTGAATCTCACTGTCAGTGTCGCCATAAATCTTGACTCCACGCGCCACCTTTCCGCCTATGGAAAGCCAGCCTCCGCCACCGGTTATATATTCAACCTCGGCACTCCAGGGACCTCCCGATGATTTGACCGGCTCATAAGGCTTGGAGCTATCTTCCGTAGTGTTATGCATCAGATGCACATTAAACGGGTCGGTACAGTCCCAGCTGCGGTATATGCCCTTCGGATTGACGATACGCGGTACCTGAAGCACCTTTGCCACGATTGTCTGCACTCCCACCCCCTTGATTTTTGCCTTGAACGTAATCTCGGCATAACGGTAATAGCCGATATAAGGGTTGTTACCGCGATAACCAGCTGTCTTGATAAGATTTATCTCGCGCGAATAGAGCGGTATCATGAAGGTGGTGTAAGGCACTCCGTTTTTGACCGTGGTCGACACTTCATAAGTGCCATCCAGAGAGAAATTATCGTTGGCATTGTCACTTCTGCCGGTCGTGGGAGTCTTGGCGATATTATAGAAACGGTGTCCCCTATGGTTAACTTTCTCTTTAATAGCCGGATCACCTTTTCCCTCCCAATATGCCTGATTGTAAGGCAAGCCATTAAACTGACCATCAGACGCTGTATGATTATATTTGTATTTATCACCTCCTACAGCAGCCTTGAATCCACGCTCGACATCATCGGCAGGAGCCTGACGCAAAGAGAGGAACCCGTGCCACGGTCCATCATTTTTAACTTTTTCACGAGAATATACTTCAACCCCTGCCGGAATTTCCCCGGGCTTTTCATCGGTACAGGGAAACCAGTCGGAACGTGTAATCTCAGCTTCAAGGTCACCCTCCAGTTCTCCGACAATAGTCACGGGGTACACCATGTGCTGATTATACATATAAGGCACATAGTAATAAGGTATCGGCACCTTTATGCCCGGTTCCTCGTTATAGTCGATATGCCAGTCGTAGTCATTTGCCTTTCCGTTAAAACAGAGTGTCAGTTTATAATGATAGTTACGCTCCGCATTGTAGTCGGTCTCCGTATCTTTTCCAAGCATGAAGCGGTATATGATGTCGCCGTTGCTCACGATATTGTCGCGAGAGCGGTAGTAAGCTTTCACTTCTATATATGTGCCACATGGCTTGCTGTCCTTTATTATGTCGTTGTCCTTGACATCGCCGGTAGGTGTGCCATCGTCACCTATTTCGGGATACTGACGCTTGTCGCGCCCGAGACCCTGCATATTTTCATAAAAGAAGAGCGAAATCTCATCGGACTTATGGCTTTCCGACTCTTCCTCAGGGTATCTTCGTCCATGCACGATAGTAGTCCATTCAGTATTATATTTGCCTCCGTCAACCGCGGCATGACCATTTGTATAGTCTATCACCTGGGTATCGGAGTCATATGCCTCGCCATCGGTCGGTTTTCCACAAAGCAGACTGTCGGTATCGGTCACCTTGCAGCTTCGCCCGAGGTCACATCCCGCAGGAATATCCATGATAGCCGCCGACTTCAGATGAATCCATATGTTATCGCGCAATCCCGTACCGTCAAATGCAATCGTCACCTTTGAAGCAGCACGACGCAGCCACGACTTAAGAGCCATGCCGTTGCTGTTGATTACAACCGTCGGGAGCGACTCGGCGCTGAAAAATTGCGCTGCCTCCATCGAGCCTTGACCTACGGTAAAACAGCCAAACATCTCGGCATTGTTGGCAAGACATGAGGAGTCCCACTCCAGTCTCAACCCGCGCACACCGTCAACGGTCGACACATCGACAGCATCGTCATTAAACAGCACATCATAGGTAGTAGTCGCGGTCTTATACTTGTCAGACACGATATTACCAAGGTTAGCCACGCCGATTACGGTATATTCGCCAAAAGGCACGATGAGACGGCGGAAAGTACCCGACATCGACTTCTCCTGCGCCACCTTGCCGTTTGATGCATCGTCATCGGTGCGCGTCACCTCCTTGAACAATCCCGGCGTAGTTATGAAATTACCCTCAGGCAACCCTTCTGGCTTCTGAACGCCCGTCGCCGGATTGTAGTAGTACACATAGTCATCGAGAAGATTGCCATCCTTGTCATAAAAGAGTATGCAAAGGTCGGATATGCCGTTGAGCGCATCGCCCTTTCCTGTCGCGGCACGACCTCCCGTGAGACCCTCTGCCATCGGCGAAAACTCCATTTCGAGAGATATAGCCGTCACGCCTTCGGGTATTGAAGACTCGACAGGGAAATCATCCTCACACGACTGTAAAAACATCACTGCCGCCAACAGAGCGACAGCCTTCATCGTAATATCACGCAAAACAGGACTAAACCAATCACTTATCATCGTGAATGTGCTTTATATCTTTTTATTCACTTTATTATTTCACCATTCTCATCGCGGTCGAGACCAAACACCGGGTCAAGCTTCACCGATGCGTAAGGCTGCTCCTCCACAGTCACTACGAGCAACTTGCCTATAGCAACATTAATCATCAGATGGGTATTGCGAAACAATGACACCAGCTGAGGCAGCACAGCCTTGTATTCGCGCCGGATCCACTGAGAGTCGCCGGCATCGCGTTCCTCCGTATGCAGAGTAAGCGTGTACTCCTGCAGCCCGAGAGCCGAAGGATTGTAACGGCTTTCGGCAAAATACACCGTGCCATGGGTATAGGCGTCGTCACCGGCACCAACCATTCCGGAACCGTCGGCTTGCTCTGTCAGCTTACCATGTACAGCACCCGCGGGCACAGCGTAATCGGAAAGCCACTGATATCGCTCCACATCACCCTCTTCCCTTTTGCAGGCTTCATCAACAAGCCACTCAACCCAGTCGCTGACATGTAGCTCAGTAGTACGGTCGGTGTCAATCACCCTGTATCCCTCCGGACTCTTAGTCACGTGGGGCATGATATAGTTGACATCGGCTATATTGTCAATACTCCAGTCAACAAGCCTGATATCGCGCATCATATCAGACGCACCGTCATCAACAGTCTTGTTTCTTAGCGTGAGCGTAAGCTTATTGACCGCCCTCACTATATGGCAGCTGCCCGTGACATCAACCTCATTGACATAAATCTCGAAGAGCGCGCTCATAGGCAATCCGCCCTCCATATCACCGACAACAAATGTCGCATCGTCGACAGGAGCGTTACCGCCATCAACAGGAAGATAAGACGCGCCGTCACTAAGGTCAAGCTCACCGCCTGCGGCATCGTTAAAGCCGTGTCCCACACTGTTAGCTATAAGATAGACACGCTTCAGTGTGTTACGCTTCACTTTATACCGCTTCTTGTCCCGGAGCACAGGCGAGTCATAGGCAATGTAGTCATTATGCTCCACGGTCCATTCCGAGCCATTGTAATCGCGGCTCAACACGATTATGCGCAGATTACACATCTTCTCGACATCAGGCAGCTCATTTTCAGCATAAACAAAAGCATCGAGAGTGAACGCATCTATCGCCAAGGTGACAAATTCATCTTCGACAAGCATCGCCGGTTCATCGGCCGCTCCCCTACTGCATGAAACCATGCACACGGCAAGAACGGTCACCAGCAACCTGAAAAAATATCCATTCACCTTTACCAGCATTTAACGCTATTTCAACTGTTTTCTTTTTAAAACTCGCTATCGTTGATTCTCACCACCCAGTCATTGACCACTATACGGGTGTCAATCCACGTATTGTCGGGACGAAGGAAAAACACCATCGCGTAATCGCTCTCGCGGTCAAGATACTCCTGGTCGTCGGTAAGATTATAGGGAGGATAGGCATAACGGTCGCTCCGCAACATCACGAGATAGTTGACGATAGGGAAATCGACCACCACACCGCCGTCGGCACGCCGCGTAATCAACAGGCGCGGACTGTTGCCCTTCATTATCCTCGACACACTCAGCTCTGCAAATGCCACCATGACATCCTGCGGCACCACATTATCACCGACAATCGACACTCCGGCACGCACCTCGCCACTCGACCACGGACGGTAAACCACCGGCTCCACATCATCGGTCACAAGAGTGTTGTCGTAAGCAAAAAGCGAATTGTTGTCAATAATCGAGATGTCGAAGTCATCGCAATCAACAGACTCACCCGACTGCTGCTGGAGCACGATACGTATATTGTTGGTATCTTTCATCATCTCCACGGTCGCCTCGGTGTAATTGTCGGCGGTCTCAGCGGTGAGCGTACCCCAGAAGAGGTCGTGAAGACGGCGTGAGGCGGGTTCCGCGGCATTGACTACCGACAGGTCCATCGCCACTCCGAGTCCGGTCAACATACTTCCCTTGCCGGGTTCTTGCGTGACCGAAAAAGTAGCGTCGTCACAGGCTATGCCTCCGTAAGCCACAAAGCTATAGCTTCCTGGCTCAAGGTCAAGAGTCATGCGGTAATCCTCGTCACGCAGCTCATCGCCGGTGACCACACGGGTATCCACATAAGCACCGTTGTCGTCATAGATATAGAGCGTAAGGCAGTCGACCTGCGAGGGGAAAGCGTTGGCCCACTCCATGTTGTAATCATAGACAAAGCGCAGCTTCACCCCGTGGGGACATGGGTCGAGGTCCTCAAACATCCTTTCACATGACGCGAGGGTTATGCCCATAGATGTGATAATGGCTATCACACCTATGAGCTTGTTAATAATCTGTATGTTGGTTTTTACTGACATGCCTTAAAATTCAATGTCATTGACGCGTACAACCCAGGGCACAGCCTCTACCTCAACGTCAAAATATACATCACCCTTCTCATCGGGAGTACCGGGAGTTACAGGGTCAGGGTCATTTTCCGACAGACGGGGATGTCCGAGACGGCGTATGTTCTTTACGGCAAGCTTGTAGACATTGTTACGCACGACAGCAAACTCCATCACGCCCATCACACCGCTGTTGCCGTTGTCATTATGATAGTTCCAGTAATAATAGTAGCAATAATATCCTGGGTTGTTGGCATCGTCCATGTTCGACTCATAGATGGTACAACCTGCATTTATCGCGGCAGCCTTGAATGCCTTCTTTGCGATTTCATTGGTAATCGCCTTGTTATGCCATGCATCCCAGAGGTAATCGGGGCTCTTCACGTCATTACTGTAAGTGACGTCAGAAGGAGTATTGGTAGGGACACCGAACACCTGGCGATAAAAGTCGCTTCCGGTACCCGACTCCAACGCAGCCTTACGGACCTCAACCCAGCTTACATAGATATTGTTGCCGTGAACATAAAGTATCGCATCGGTGTTAGGATTACCGGTAGCGTTATTAATAGCCTTGGCAAGTGTAGATTCAGAATTTTTAGGAGCAATCATCTTACCCTGGAACACCACTCCGGTCGTGATACCTGCAACCTGACGGTTAACGGGACCGGGAATAGTGTTTTCGGTAACATAGCGCCATACATGATAACCGGGATTGGACGATGGCTTTCCCTCTCCTGTCCAGCCTTCATAATTGTCACCCTCGCCGGCAAGCACGTCACTGATTTTTGAAGTGTACCACTGATTACGCGCATTATAATCGATAGAAGCGACAGAGCCGGAAATGTGGTGCAGACCGAAATTAAAGTTGTCTTTAAAGCCGAGAGTACTAACAAAAGTCTCGTCATTCTTTGACGAAGCGTCAGTGTCAACCACATAATTCTTATCAGTCTCCAAACCACCTATTATCGAGCCGGAGGGAAGTCCGTCGGCAGAAACACGGCGGAAGAAGAAGAAATTCTTGCTCATATTGACAAGCGACATCTTCTGAAGCTGAATCTGGAGCACCGGGGTTGTAACGTCGTTTACAGTCTCGGTCACGACATCGTAAGTATTATTACCCTTCGGGCTGCCGTCACGGAAATCAAAACGCGCCACGCTGCGCTCAATCCTGATTGAGCCGGTATTGTCAATCTGCTGATCGGAATTGGCATGATTGATACCTGAAAGCTGGAAAGCATCGACAGCCGATGTATGGTGTTCCCAGTCGCTGAAATCACGCGGAAGCTTCTTGGTCACTATTACTGAGGAAGTCATAAGGAACCCGCCTTCATGCTTGTCACCGCCCCATATTGCAGAATTGTCATTAGACGCACCATTTACAGAAGAAGACGATGACTCATTTATTGTACATATCTCGTTAATCCAGGTAGTAGTCTTTTGGGTGTATGCCTCTTCTATCTTGTCTTTGATTGCCTTGTTAGCATTGGCAAGAAGGATTACATTTACGGTCTGCTCTTCGCTGGAAAGAGTATTGTCAGTACCGTAATATGCAGAAAGCACTGACTTGCTGATCTTCTGCACCGACTTTACCCTGCCGTTATTGTCAATTTCAGCTGTTGACTCCTGCTCACCGTAAGCGATTATCTCATAATTGCTCTTGGTGAACACCATCATCACCTCGTTTATCTTGTTTTCTTTATCCTTACCGATTTCAACACCGGAAGAACTTCCTCCTCCCGGAATAGTCACGCTACGGCTGCCCCTGCTGTCGGGGAGCTGCATGGTGATATTCATGTACACGGCATCCTGTGGATCGACGGGATAGGTTCCCGGCTCATCGGTAACAAAGTTGTCGCTGCTACAGCCTGCAGCTATTGAAGCCACAAGGAAAGCACCTAAACAATTTTTCCAAACTTTTCTTTCCATAACAATCTTAAAATATTTATTTCTATTGGTTTAATTCTTCAATCTGTCTAATCATGTCGGCAGCCTTGGCCACACCCATGTCGCGAGCCTTGGCATAATGCCCGGTGGCGACCGCATTGTCGCCGAGTATCGCGGCATAGGTTCCGCGTGCATATTCAGCCTCTCCCGAGTCACCGGCTTTTTCAAGATAACTGGCTGCACGTTTCATGTCGCCCGACATCATCGCAATATTTGCGGCATTAAGATTGGCGACCGGATCATTGGGGAACATGTGTACGGCTATGTCAAATGTCTCACGGAATTCCTCACCCCCCTGCTCCATTTCCTTGGCGGCAAGATACATCTCGTTAAGACTCAACTTAGACGGTGCTGTCTTTATCAAGCGCTTGATTTCCTCAATATCGGAAAATTCCCTTACCTCATATCTCACTACATAATCAGAGTGGCGCAACGCCGGATATACCTCTTTAAGCAAGAAAGCATAATCACCGGGGAATGTGCGCTTTATACGTGCATCCTTCTCATCGGGAGAGAGAGAGCCGCGTATGATACCGAGTATGGCATCTCTGTTGTCAAGCGACGATGACTCTACATATCGCTCAAGCCCGCGCCAGTCTTCCGGCTCATAGGCAGTGACAATTATTGAATCGTTGAAAGCGTAACGGCTGTTCACAAAATCTTTCAAAGCCTGAGTACGCCCCTTTGCAAGACGCTCGTTATTAGAATATGAGCCTTCGGGAGAAGCGTAACCCTTTATGGACAATCCGATTATACGTGTATCGGCATCATTGCGCACAGTATCGATAGTAGCGATAATCTTCTGCAATTCAATAGGGTTACGACGATAGTCAGGGTAAATTTCTGTGCGGTTTACAGGGAAATCGATGTAAGCCGAGCCCTCAAGCTCGTTGATTTTCGGAGCCGCCTCCGGAGTGACATAGATAAACTCGGGCATAAACCGCTTTGTCTCAAATGAGAGTTTCATGAGATTCTGCCCGTCGCCAAATATAGTTTCATCGCAGCATCCGGCAATAACACCCGAAACATCAAGTGACGCGCCATTCATCCAGCCTTCATAAGGAATCACCGCGCTATACTCCAATGTCTCTTTCTTTGCGCCATGCAGAAGTATGGCGGAAGAGTTCAATCCGTTGCGCAGGTCGGAATAATACCTGTTTCGCCCGGCAACAACCACTTCACGCAGGCGGAGAGTATCAGTGCCATTATAAATAATCGGCTTTATTATCAACTCCTTATTGGTTTTTGTCTTGTATGCCGAAAAATCAACATCCATCATCACCAATAATTTGTCGTCGGAACGCACCACCGAAATATTATCAAAATTCACATTCCCCTCGGTCAGTGTCACCGGAGCAGCCACAGCACTACCCCATGACACCAGCATTGAGCATAGAGCCACTCTTGATATTGAACTTAGCATATATCGCTGATTTTAAAACGTATAAATTAGATTAATAGCGGCTTTTGTGGGACCTACATAGTTGTGGGGCTTTCCCTCAGCCAATTTTGTGCCGCAAGTGGCACAAGGATACACATCGGAGCGTGAATAAGTCCATCCCAAGCCTATTTCAGCCTCCACATTCCAGTGCAGGTCCAAAATCCATGAGTAACCATAGGCAATACCGGCTCCGGCAAACCATCCCTGATATCTTCTGTCTGACAGTTTGGAAAAATCTGTGCCAAGGAAATTGATTCCGTTTTTTAGTCCTCCGACATTGTACTGACCGCCAATAAGATGAGCACCAACAAAATGACCGGAAAAACGCTCGCAAAACCAATAACGCACCTCAGGCTGAAGAAACCAGTGTTTCCATTTCCTGTCATGTGACAGTGTCCAGCTGTTGTAGTCAGCTGAAATCTCGGCGGTCCAGCGAGGCGCAAGCCCTACCTCGACCCCTGCATTCACATTAAGCAGCGCGTCATAAAGGATATTGGTCTTTACCGCAACATTCTGTGCCTTAACTGGCACAATAAGCATAGTTATTGCTATAAACAACAGATAGCCAGCTTTTTTCATTTCAATATAGATTGAATCTGGTTTAATTAACTCTTAGAAAAAGAGCATGATAATTACTGCGACACAAATAATTGAGCCGCTAATATTGCGATACCGCTGTCAGACGATATCAGATAAGTTCACACATAAAAATATGCCATATGGGCAAGATGTCGCATCTACGTCATCCAGCACATACCGCGATAGTTAGTGAATCTAAATTTTCCCTTCATTTTTGCTTCTTTAATCAACATTTTATCAATTCGCCGACGTGTCATACGTCACTACCTCTCATTTTCTATGAAAATATCACTTAATGCCACTCAATTTATAGATTGTACGTAACTCAGCATAGTTATCGTTTCATAGTAATGATAAATTCGGCGCGAAATAATAAAACTTTTTACGACCTGACAAAATTTTTCAGCAAAAAGAACAAAAAAAAAAAACGAATTAATGTTAAAGCAAATAATTTTTCCTAAACACACGCTAAAATCCTGACAACTCATCCACCCTATTGCAAAAAAAGAGGATATATCACCTCAAAGGGCAACATATCCTCTCAAAAACAACTCATTATCTAATTCAGAAAGAGAACATAAGTCTTCCCTGGATACAATTAAAATTAGAGTCTTCCATGTATTTGTCGCGATCAAGATGATTATAGTTATATTCCAGCATCACCTGCACAAACTTGTTGAAAGAGAAGTTGGCACCGACAGTAACCGAGTGAAGGTTACCACCGCCAATACTCAAAGATGTAGCCGGATAGTCGGCAATCACGCCGTTGGGATAATACTGGTCACGACCTGCGGAGTAATATTCGCCGTCAACCTTGTCGTTAAGACCGGTGTAGCTGTAGCGTGCCACAATCTCAAGCGAGCGGCCGGAAAGTCCGCCAAGCAGACCTTCAGCACTGTTATACTTATAGTCGGGACCGAAAATCTTATAGCCTGCCTCGATGTAAGCACCGTTAAAGCTGTTGCTTCCAAGCGGGTTGCCGTTTTGCCATGATTCAAGAGTAGCCCATGAGTCGATTGAGCCGAGATTAGCCTCAAAGAGTGTCTGGTCGTCGCGCTTTTTGGTGACATGTTTCCACATGTACTCTGCGCGGGCGAAGAATTTCGGGCTTACGTAAAGCACCTCAGCACCGATATTGTAGACATTGCGGGCATAAGGGAGGATAGCCTCTACAAACTGGGTGTCGTCGACAAGAGTCTCCATCGGTGTGCCGAGCACGAGTTCGGTCATCTTCACGTTGTTTTCAGTCTTGCCCACATTCAGGTTCTCATAGTGGAAGTTTGCGCCGATATGGAACGCCTGTGTCTCGTCATTAATGGGACGGTAGAGCCAGCGTCCGCCTACAGCCACACCCTGATAACCCGAAGGCTGGTTGTTGTAAAGGTTTTCGGCAAACACACCGATATTGGAGTAGAACGGAGTATTGTAGTACTTATAGGCGATACCAAGTTCACGGCCGGGGCAGAGAGCCACTGTCGGTGCGGCACGGTTGATGAAGTGGAGACTTCCGAGAGAGGTGTTGCGCGCCATGCCGGCAGGGTCGTTGAAATAACCCGCCTTTATCGAGTGGATGCCACCGTAAGCCTCGTCAGGGTCAAATGAATACTGCAAGAAGATGTTTTTCTGATTAAACTTACCGCCTGAGAAATCGAAGTCAGCATAAAAATACCAGTTCTTATATGCCATCGACGTACGTATTCGGGCATCTGTAAGCTTTGCGCCTGATTTCATAGGAGTGAAATCAGTGTGATACCATGCGGCATCCATCATCATACGCGCTCCGACAGTAAAGTGGAGGTCTTCTTCCTTATTATCAATCTTGACAGTAGGATTAGTGTCAAAATCCTGTGCGGCTACAGATAGAGCAAAAGCAGCGGCGGCACATAAAATTATATGTCTTTTCATCGTTGTTTACAATTAATAATACTTAAAACTGAATGATTAGTAACCGAGACGTTCGAGAGTCTCCACAGGATCGGGCACAAACGAGGGTGCCGAAGCATTGTCAAACTGGGGATTGCAACGGAAACCGTTTTCAATCAGATAACGCAATGTAAGCTCCGAACGGTTGGTGAAAAGACCATTAAGATATACGGTCCACATCTTTCCGTCGACTGTCACTCCGAGCAGGTCGTCAAACTGAGTCGTGTTGCCCCAGTTGTATTGACCCATATATTTCGCCATCTGTGCATAAGAGTCAAATGAATAGGGGTGATTGAGCATCTGTGAGCGGGCAATCAGATAAGCCTGCCACGGGGCGTCAAGCTCACCATAGTTATTGGGAGCGCCGGCAATCGACGGGCCTATGATATGAGCCTTGTTGGCAAGAGCCATGTTGATGAAGTCGGCATATCCTTGGGGAGTGTTCACCTTGAGGTCGGTGGCAGCCTTACCTTCCCACAGGAGGAAACACATGGGGAGTCGTCCCTGGAACACATCGGCGGTGCGGCGCAGCGATTCGAGCGAGAATGTCTGTAGCACGACCTTGCCGTTGGCGTTACCTACATTTACCTTGCCATCCTTATAGTTGGGCACTCCGTCACATGGGCTGGTGATGATATTCCATCCGAGACGGTCAAGCTCGTCATACACACGCTGCTCGAAGTCGCCGGGGTTAAGCCATGATTCCTTAAACTCGATATAGATGCCCGGGCGGTTGCCGGTATCCTCGGGGTCAGCTTCATACTCAAGAGTGTAAGTAAGACAATCGCGCGGATTTTCGGGATCCCATGTACCGGTGACCGAGAATATGCGCTCTCCGTCGGAGTTACGCTTCAGAATCTTGCCCTCGGCAAAAGCAATCTGGTCGCTCAATGCCGACACATACTGATGCTGTCCCATGGGGTTGGACGGTGACTTGGGGGCAAAGTTGTTACGTGCCTGCTCAAGACTCGACTCGTTAAACCAGCTTCCGGCATCAAGGGCAAGGAGTTCCTCATACATATATGACATGGCATAGTAAGGGCGGAAAGAGGCGACATCAGCCTTATACCACTCCTCAGCCTGCGCCTCGGTAGCACCGTGAGCCATGTAAAATGCCTTACGGGTCTGGGGCACATACTCGCCATAGACGTTTTCAATATTGGTAGTGCGGCATAGATTTTCATCATGGTTGGCAAGAATCACACCATCTTTTGTACACTGGAGGTCAGATTCAAGGTAGTCGGCGCCCATTTCACGAGCCCAACGCCATGCAGCCTCGGTCTCCTCGGGGCCCCAGAATGTAGAGCCACGGTGAGCCATCACCGCGTATTGCGGCACATAGTCACGCACCTTTGCCATCTCGGGAGAGATTGTGTTAACGCTAACTCGGGTAGCATCCACGTTGACATTGGTAAAGTCTTGTTCTTCCTGGCAAGATGTCAGGGCAAGGAGGGTAACCGCAGAGAGGTAACCAACTTTAATAAAACATTTACTCATAGATTTAAAAATTGGATTTAGGTATTTTTTTTACTTTTTTATTTCTGTTCCACAAGATATTGCTCTTCCTTGATAGTGAGCCCCATGAACACCATTGACAGGATACATGCACCGATAAGCATGATGAATGTCCAGTTCCATCCGGCAGTCTGGGCGACATAACCTACCACAATGTTGGCAAGAATAGCCGTTCCGAAGAAGTAGCCGAAAAATCCGGTAAGTCCGGCAGCGGTACCTGCTGCGTTTTTCGGGGCGAGGTCAAGCGCCTGGACACCGACAAGCATCACCGGACCATAGATAAAGAAGCCAATTGCCACAAGTGAGGCGGTAACAATCACATAATTGTCGGAGAAAGTCCAGTAGAGGAAGACAAACAGCGCCACAAACGCCATGAAGATAATAGTCGGGAGCGCGCGACGACCCTTGAACACCTTGTCACTCATCCATCCACACACGAGTGTGCCGGGAATAGCCGCAAACTCATAGGCAAAATACGCCCAACCGGCCTGCTTGATGTCGTAGCCCTGTGCCTCCTTGAGGTAAGTAGGCGCCCAGTCAAGACATCCGTAACGTACCATGTAGATAAATGCGTTGGCGATGGCGATATACCACAGCAGCTTGTTGTTGAGCACATACTTGAAGAAAATCTCCTTGGCGGTCAACACCTCTTCCTGTTTTGAGCTGTAATTTTTGGGATAATCGTTGCGCCACTTCTCTACTGAAGGAAGTCCACATGACTGTGGGGTGTCACGGATAAGACAGTAAGCGAGTATAGCTATGAATACGGCGACAGCTGCCGGAAACGCATATGTACCGATAAGGAAATAATACTCCTTGTTGGAGCCATAGAACCAGTGTCCGAACCATATGGCACCATATACAGCCATAGGACCGACAAGAGCACCGCCGACATTATGGGCACAGTTCCATATCGACATCTTGGTACCACGTTCCTTTACTGAAAACCAATGGGTCATCACTCGCCCGCAAGGAGGCCAGCCCATGCCGTTGAACCATCCTACAAGGAAATTCAATACAGCCATGATGGCAATCGCAAGTGGCTTTTGGTCGGGACCGAGCGCCACAACAGGCACAATCATGAATGCCATTGATATAGCAGCGAGTATCAGACCGAGCGGAAGGAATATCCTTGCATTACTACGGTCGCTCACACTTCCCATTAGAAACTTGGATAAGGCATAAGCAATTGCGTTCATGGAGAGCACAATACTGAGTTCGCCGGTTTCATAACCGAAATTACCGAGCTCAGGCATAGCCATAGAAAAGTTCTTGCGCACGATGTAGAAACCGGCATAACCGATAAAAATACCGACAAACACCTGCCACCTTAATCTTTTGTAACGTGCATCTGCCTCAGCGCCTGTCTGTTCAGGCTTGTAGGCTGGCGGAGATAGGAATTTCCACATGGAGTATCTGATATTAGTTGATTAATGATGTTGATTTTTCTGTTTCGGGTTTGATAATATTCCAACAATTGTAAATATGTTTTGTTCGTTTTTAGGTTAAAGAAAGTTACCGCTATTGCACACTAAAATATCAATGCGCCTCAACCATATAATGCCGAAAACCATGATTACACCGCGCGGCAGCCCGATTTCTCATGACCGGCAGCAAATCACAACAATTGCTAATTTACACTCATGTATATTAAATAGCCACAATCTGAAAACAAAACAGGGCTAAACACGTACAATACACACCAAAAACCGCCCGACACCGCTTCTTTTTGCATTAGAGCTTGTTTAATAATATGAGCGTGACATAACGAGTAAGACAATGATTTTTCATAACTTTGTTTCTTGAAATTCATAACTAACCAATCATTATGAAAAAATTTTTACTTACAAGCGTGATTGCATCTGCCGCCCTTGGCATGATTGCAGCACAACCTGCAGATAATTTGCATGTTGTAAAAGCAAGCGACAATCTAAATGAAACCCGGATAAAAAATGCTCCGGCGAAAAATGCAGTGCGTCTTGCCGATGGTGTGACGGTAAGCTCATCCAACGGCATAAAAAAGCTCGACATCGCTGACTACCTCTCCGGCAAACAACAATCAATCAAGCCATTGCGTTCACAAACAGGGGGAGTGAAAGCACCTGCTGAATCGGTATTATTTGAAAGTTTTGAAGCCTGGGACGGAGAGGATATCAACTGGACTCCCGAAGGCTGGACAGTGGATATGCGCGGCGAAGTGGAACGCAAACAAAGCTGGACACCCTACACCCCGAATCCTATGTATGGACTCGTTGATGTTCCCGACGGCAAATATGGCTATGCCGTAAGTTTTGGCTCTGCACGTCAAGATGAGTGGCTTATCTCTCCCGAAGTTGAAATCGCCGAAGGACATGCTCTCTCCTACTGGCTATACCTTGACCCCGCGTGGATATTCAGCCTCGACAATGTTGACTGGGATACACTGGAATTTACGGAAGAGCCTGAGGTAGCGGCAACTCTCCAGATATGGGCACAGCCTGAAGGCGGCGAGTGGACCATGCTCCACGACTATGCCGACGATTTCAGGGGCTTGAGCTTTCTGGAACTGTCATACCTGACACCTGCGGCGATGGAGAAAAAGAACATCTCTCTTGACCAATTTGCGGGCAAAAAAGCAAAAATCGCGTTCCGATATGTAGGTATCGACGGAAATACCATGATGATTGACGCAATCAACGTGGGCTATCCGCAGCTTGAAGATATCTCTTACATGGATCCATTCTCCATTCTCTATTGGGGATTTGGCAAAAGCTGGTATCTCCCCTCAGCCGGAGCTGATGTAGCCATGATACCGGTATATGAGCCTGTCACCTGGACCAATATGAGCTATCATGATGGTGCGGTTTATGAATGGAGCTACATTGACCCGGTTACTTTTAAAGAAACTACCGACAACAATCCTGACGAATTGACTGTAACCTACTTGCCCAACTATTCAAGCGAGGCTACGCTAATCAATAATTTCATAGCTCCTCCCGTACTTAACGCAAGCGCACCCATGTCGGCTCCGGCAAGTTATAGCGCGCCTTATCTGTGCTTGCAGGCAGGTGGAAAGCCCACCATCACATTTAACGACGCCACCACGCTGGAACCTACCCTGTTCCCGTTTGCACCCCACTTCACCGACATCACATACATAACCTGCGATGACGAGGAAATAGGCGACAATGCAATCCCCGTATTCGGCTACAACAACCACACCGACCAGTATTGGCTAAACTATTCACTCAACGGCTCAGAAGCCGCAGAGACCGACTACAACCGCCTTGAGGGTATCGCCAACCTCTTCATGCCGACAGAGGCTCCGCTGGTAGTGAGCGGAATCTCCGCTTACGGATGGGGAAAAGTAGCTCCCGACGCTGAATTCAAAGCCACAATATACGCGCTCGACAGCGATATGAGCAACGATTACGAGTCATTTGAAGTAATCGCATCAACCACTCTTAAGGGTGCCGATTTCATAGTCGAGTACAACGACGCCAAAGGTTACATGTACATGCCGTTTAAATTCAGCGAGCCTGTTGTAATCAAGCAGACCGAGGAGCATCCCGCCTATTTTATCATGCTTGAAGGCTTCAACTCTGACAAAGTGGAATATTTCGCACCTCTTCAGTCATCATTCCCCGACCCTAATTATATGTGTCTCGGTTATATCCTGAGCCATGTTGACCTGAGCGCTCACATCCAACGCGGTGAATACTATAACATCAAGCCGATGGTATATAAGAAAGATGGAGAGTATGTAGACTTGTACTCGTCATTTGCCATAGGTCTTGACGCAGAATATCCCTGGCTGACCACCGAAACTACCGAAATCGAGCTTACTGCCAACGGAACACCTGTCGAGGTGGCTCTCGGAAGCTACTATGACGGAAGTGACCTCACTGTTGAGGTGCCCGCAGGCGTAGAGGCTACCGTGACAGGACGCTATGACAAGTGTGTGCTTACTGTCAGCCATAACGCTGCTACCGTTATCGCAGATGGCGACATCGTAGTAAAGGGACCCGGCGTGGAAGTGACCATTGCTGTCAAGGAAAACATTGCCGGCATCTCAGACATCTCTGCGGTAAATGAAGCAGAAGTAGCCGGAATGTATGACCTCAACGGTCTACGCGTAAATCCTGCCGACGCTGAAGAAGGCATATATGTAGTAAAATATGCCGACGGTTCGGCAACGAAGAAAGTAATCAGGAAGTAACCATCCCGATTACATATCTCAAGTATTACGCCCGGGCGACTCGCAAGAATCACCCGGGCGTATCTATAAAGAAATATTACTGTCCGCTAAACTTTTTTAGATTCTAAAAAATTAGGGCTGGCACCTA
>CAJTSK010000010.1 GCA_910578835.1 uncultured Muribaculum sp. | reverse complement strand
CGCTCAACCCACGGCTACAAGTAGGATTATCCCCTGCGGGGAAGGGGCGTGTGCGTGGAGGGGATTGTCGCTGCGCTCAACCCACGGCTACAAGTAGGATTATCCCCTGCGGGGAATGGGCGTGTGCGTGGATGGGATTGTCCTTCCACGGCTACAAGTAGGATTATCCCTACGGGATGGGCGTGTGCGGATTTTGGATGCGCAGATAGAGCGGGGCTATTCGCGAATCGGGCGCACGGTGAAGCCGTAGGAGTTGTTGGTGCCCATCAGTACGGCAATCTTATAATTTGTCGGGCGGTTGTCAAGGTAGAAGAGGAGCGAACTACTTGAGGCGGTGTTCTCGGTATATGAGCGTTGGAATCCTGATGTGGCGACAAATGTCAGGTCGGCATGTGCCGGCCATGAAATTGTAGATTCCGGTGTTGCACCGTCGTTATATCCGGTGACTATCTGAGATTTATGTACACCCATGTCGCGAAGACCTGTAGCCGGAAAGAATATGATGCCCCCCTGCGCATTGTCTTCAAGATGTACGGTCCAGCCGACACGTCGTCCGGAATTTTCAATCCGGTCGTAGATATCTTCCTTGCCGTTTGCCACCGACATGTCTTTTGCTCCTTGCTCGGTGCTGAACATGGTGAAGGCATTGGGTGGCGGAATTTTGTAGCCTACAGGATTAGGGTCATAAATCGTCTTGGTCACATCGCGCTCGTTGTCGGCACTATTCAGTACTCCTGTACCCTGCGTGTCCATCTGCGAGTCCCAGAAGTTTTGTACTGCATGATGCTTGTATGGAGAGTTTCTTCCATCGTGCCAGTGACGGCGCAGATAGTTGGCTTCCGGGTATTTTGCGTCTTCGCCTGAGCTGGTTGCGGGGCGCTCCGAAATATAAAATTTATGTGGGTTCTGTATGGATGTTCCGATACTTACTCCCGATTGCGCAGGGGCAAATGCATATTGGGCATCGTCAACGAAAAACGCTTTGTTTTTCATGTTGTATTCCGTAGGTAGCGGTGTGCCTTCGCCCCACTTGATAATTTCCGTGTTGTAGACACCGGGGAGCATGGGGTCTTTGCGTCCCCACTGGTAATAGGTGTTGTCACCGGCTATCGATGCCACGATTTCATCCTGAACTATATTGTTGGGAATGACGACCGACTTTTTGGTCTTGCCATCGGGTAGCTCAAACTCAACTCTAAGAGTTATCTTGCGCGCCGGATTTCCGCCGTGAGGGTCGCAATAGCCGAGGTTGCATGGTGCAAAGTCATATTCTGTACCCATTGTACTGCGCGACCGGGTGTGTAGGTCGGCAGAGCCGTCCCATTTATAGTTGGTCGCCCATATGTGCCAGCTCCAAAGTATTTCTTTTGCGGCATTACGTACGGCGACAACAGCGTTGCCTTGAATAAAACTGTTTTTTGGGGCGTGAAACCGGAGCATGCCGCCTTCAAGCTTGACATCGGTCACGAGGTCGGGGGCGTCTTGCCACACAAGCACCGCATCAACTGCACCGGGTATATCGGGACCAGCAATCGGGAGGTCGTCATGCCCGACAAAAGAACGCAATACAAGGTGTTTTTCTTCATTTTCATTAGGCTTCTCAATCTCACCCTCGTAGGTATAGGATTTGGTGCCCCCTGTGCGTGCGTTGCCGTAAATCAGGGGAAGACTGTAATATCCCGGAGTTGAAATGATGTAACAATTGGCTGTCTCTCCTCCTTTTGACAGGTCATAGTATGAAGACGGGGCACCCGTTTCCAGTCCCGAGCTCATCTTTTGCAGCATCTCTTCATATACCGGCTGCATGGGCAGGACGAAGTTGTCGGTCTTCATCACGGCTGTCGGGTCAGACGGGTCGGGTTGCGGTTGCCATCCGGTCGGAGTCCATGTAGAGCCTCCGTCAACCGACATCTGCAGTTTGAAGGGGAGCGACAATATTTTTGTTTCGGCTCCGGTCTGTGTTACCTGGGCATATGCCGAGAGCGACATGGAGGGGAGCTGTCCGTGGGCGCGCAGGGTGATGTCTGACGGCATTCCTGTAAGCTCTGCAACAGGCTTGACAACAATGCCTGTCGAGTTGAGCGAGTAGGTCACTTTCTTGCCGAGCCCCCACTTGCTGCCGGCGAGCGATGCCGACATGTGGCGTTCGGTTCCGGTGAGTTCGTCGGTAAACTCTATTTCGATGCGGGCATTGTCGGGAAGAGTCTGAGGTATCATCATCAAGGTGATGTCACCGCCTACCACTTCCCCGTCTTTGTCGGTATAATAGTTGTTGTTGTCTTTGTCAACAGAAGGGAGATTTTTGCCTGCTTCACCGAATGATATGGAGAAATCTCTCGGCGATTCGGCTGTCCATTCCGTGGAGCCTATACGGTGGCTTCCTTTACCGTAAACGTTTTTTAGTGTAACGCTCTTTATTGTTCCGCCAAGCATGGCTTCACCGGTCTTGACGGTCACGGCTGTGAGCGCGTGGGTGAAAGTAAGGCTGACCGCACCTTTTTGCGCTCCGTCACATACTGTTACGGCTGTCATGATGTCGGTCTGCGATTTAGCATCGTCGGGCACGGTATAAGTCAATACCGGAGCACCTTTGTCGGTCGGAGAGGAGTGAATCAGGCGACCGTCGGCAAATGTCGACTCGTAGGGAGAGTAAGCAAAAAATTTCAGTGAGCCGGAGTTGGTCCATTGGAGTTTCAGACCATCCTCGCGTGACCAGGTGTCACCTGATTTGCGCATTTTGAGATTGTGGGCGAAGTTCATAGGGAAATCATCGCCGGGGGTACCGGTGTAGCACATTGCCGACACTCCGAATGAGTCGTGAAATCCCGACACGTTGGTTATCGGAGCTGCGCGTCCGGCAGAATAGGAAGCCGCCGACACCGACATAGTGTCGGTGTCAGCGGATGAAGTCTCCGTGACAAGATACAGAGGATCGGCATCAGAGTCACAAGTCATCTCCCTGATATCCACTTCATCGGCGCAGCGTGAGCCGGATGTCCACTCGCCGGTCACCTCTACGTCAAAGCTTATACCTGTGTCTCCGGAGGAAAACCGGTCAAAGGTATCGTCTTCACATGAGGAGAACAGTGACACGGCGACAAGTGCCGCCATGCCGCCGGCAAAGCGTGTACAGGATGATTTAAGATGTGACATAGTTGCGTTCATCTATACTTGTTTACGGTGTTTTTGATTAATCCATTTTGGTATCAACCGGAGCTGGTTCCCATTCGCTTACTTCGACTTTGAACGTGATTTCGTTGTCAAGCACATTGTCGCCGGGATTCTTGCCTGTTTCAGGAGTCTTTATGACATTTTCACCACCGGGAAGTACATCGGGGATGTTGGTGGGGGGATATTGTCCGGCACCGCTACCACGACCGCAGAACTGCAGGGTGTACACATATTTATAGCCGGGTATCCAGTTGATGTCTACCGGTACGCAGGTATATCCGTAAGCATCTTCTTTATACACGAATTTGCCGTTGTCATCGTAGGTGAAGGGGAAAAGCTGGTGGGTGTGAGAGGTTCCGTTACCTTCGATTTTGATAGCAGGGTCTTGTTTTTCTCCGTCTGTGGTCACAGGAGTGTTATGGTGTGTCTCGATACGGCACAATACGATAATGTATGCTCCTGTAGAGTTTGACTCGGAAGCTGTTGCTGTTCCTTCATGAGATGAGGGGTCGGTTGCTGCTTTAGAAAAAGTATATGCCGCTTTTTCCTGAGGTATAAGCATAAGGCTTGAATTGCTGTTGCCCGCATTGCCGACAAGGGTGATAGCTTCTGTTCCGAGAGAAGCACCATCGGCAAGGTGACGGCCGTATGTCACAGGAGCTGAGAGATCAGCCCAGTGCATATTGTGATATTTCTCGTCAATGTTGCTTTCCTGAAATTGCAGGTCGCCGGTTGAGTTGATGTTCACTAACCATGCACCCTTTATTTTCACACGTCTTCCTTCTTCAGGATTATCACCGAGCTTCGCCTTGATTTCAATCTGAGACAAAGCATGGTGGAAATTTAATTCTACCTGGTTACCGGGAGTTTTCTTTGCGTTGGTGTATGCCACTACAAAATCGTTCTGATTTTCTCCTCCATTGTCTGCCACCTCGGCGACAGTGAAATTGTGAAGGTGCTGTGATGCAGATGAGATTGATGGAGTAAGATAATTTTCAGCGGCTAAAGGACCGTATGCCCAGAAACTGATGTTTTCCACACCTGTTGGCCAGGTCACTTTTTCTTCAAGAATAAAAATGTTGTTGGAATTGTTTTCCTTAGTCGCTTTCATGCCGTTGATGAACATCTGAGGATAGCCTTTAGCATCGGCATATACAAAAAATCCGTCAAGGTTGGCAAGGGTGAGCGGTGTGGCACGGCTTACCTCGGTAGTGAAGGAGATACCCTCTCCAGCGTTGATTTCCTGCAGCTCGTCAGTAGAGCATGAGACAAGCCCCATGGCTGCAATCAGGGCTATGCCTGATAACTTTGCATTTGGTTTCATGATTGTTGCTCTGATTAAGTTTATTTGATTGTTTATTATTTTAGTTCAGTTTGATAAGTATGTCTTCAATATCGTCCCATTCGTCAACCGACGGCGTAAGTCCGGAGTTGACAGTAGGTAGAGTGATGCCTTTTACCTTTATGTGGATGTCGCTTGGGTCGGGAGCGTCATGCACTTGGTCGGTGACATCAAAGTTGTAATATATCTTTTCCGAAGTGTAGACGGTGAGTATATGCTCTGACGGCGTTTCGGGACAGTGACCGAACACGACAAACTGTGATGTAAGTGTGTGGTCGTCGGGGCGGTCAAGCCCGAGCGGTATTGTCACGAGGGAGCCTGATGGTGCGCGTTTGCTCAGTGAGTGGCTCTCCGCCATTCCGGAGATTGCCGCGCTTATATCAAGGTTTTCCGACAGGTTGCTGACATCTGATATTTCCACCGAGTAGCGTGATGTAGCTTTTTCCGGGGTCATGGTGATTACAGCCGGGGCGTTGCCCGGTTCCACTGTGACGCTCTCTACGGAGCCACCCCATATTGTTTCGGCGGCATATCGCACAGGCTCGTCGGCAGAAATCGACGGGCGTGGCGGTGCCGGCATGTCGCGCGACATGGGGTCGAGCAGTCCCTCTTCAAGAGTGTACAGCTCGTAAGAGTCCCAGGAGTTTCCACGCTCGCGCACCCATTCCATCTCGCCATTGTGGAATAATACCATGTAAGCGCCTGATTCAATGCGAATTTTTCCTCCCCCCCTATCGGTAAACTCGTAGCGTTTGTAATGCTTTCCGTCGGAAGTGAAGAAGTGGGCCACCATGGTGGAGGGGGTGGCATCGGGCTGGAGCGACCAGTCAAATTTGATTTCGACATCCCTCATATGGGTGTGGTCGTAGCAGAGGTCTCTCTCGATACATGACTGGAGCATAAGCATGACGCCTGTAATGTAGAAGAAAAGCGCTTTTTTCATTTCGAGCCTCCTTTCCTTACCTTATTGCCCCCGATATACCACACCAGCGATATCTCTGCTTTAGTGGGTCCTATCCAGTTACGGGTGTATGTAGCGTCCCATATGTCGCAATCATCGGCGGGGTGGTATTTCTTGTATTTTCCTCCGAGATAGCCCACGCCGATAGTGAAATCTATGTTGAGGTGACGCGCTACAGGCAGGGAATAACCGTAGGCTATGCCGGCTCCGTAGCTCCATTGGTCGGCTATGTAGCCTTTACCGCCAAACTGGAAGTCGTAGGTGAGCATCTGTCCGTATATCCCTATGTGGTGACCGGTGAGCAGCGATGAGTCGCCGCGATGAGGTTTAAGCCAGTATCTTGCGCCGAGCTCTCCGCCGTTGACGCGCCATGAGCGGTGATGGCTGTCGCTCTTCCATCCGGCATACATCCATCCGGCTTCAACCGACCATCGGTCGCCGAGTGCCACCTCAAGCGCCACATTAGGCACTGCGAGAGCATCGTAAAGCATATTGGTCTTCAATAGCGCCGTTATGCGCGGTCGTGCAGCAGTCTCTATGACAGGAGCGATTGACTCCTCTACAGGATATATCTCTTCTACAGCAACCGACGCGGCTGATGATGTCGTGACGGTGTCGGTGACAGCTGTATAGGCTGCCTTTGAGTCAGCAGTATCAGTCGTTTCGGCAAGAGCCGGTATCTCACGCTTGCATATGATGGTGAATCCGGCATTTCTCATGGCAGGAAAGAAGTGTTCAGCCATATAAAACCACGGCTTTCCTCCTTGTAACAAGCCGAGTTGCTTTTTTCTTCCATCGACAATCTTTCCATTGTCGTCAAATATCCACACCGGCGTATTCTCGATAATTTCTGCTACCTCTTCACTCCACGGCTGACCTGCCTCAAGCGCCATCCGGCGCAACATGTCCCAGTCGATGTCTGATTCCTCTACTGTCATCGCCGAGTCGGGGGCGAGCTGATGGGAGATGATATACTGAGCGATGTTTTGCGCTCTTTTCATGGACAGTCGGCGGTTGTTTGATGCGTATCCCTCGGGCGATGCGCTTCCTTTGACCGACAATGACTTGATGACCCCCGGTGTATTTGCCAAACTGTCGAGCCAAGAGCCCATCTGCTTCAGGGCAACGGCATTGTCGGCAAACTGTGACTCAACAAGGGAATAGCCTTGACGAAAGGTTATGTGAGTATGCAGAGTGTCGCAGCGCATATTTTGGGAATGCGCTGCCGGAGATATGATGTAGAAAAATAGTATTAAATGACAAGCAAAAAATACTCTTCTCATAATCGCGTTTAACTGGTTTAACTAAAATTTCCTTAAATTGCTTATCGCAAAACATTTACTTCTCGCAAAATTAGAAAATGGAAATGTAACTTGCAAGAATTTAACACAAATATATCAGAAAAAGTGGTGATTTGATTGTGTGGTTGTGAAATGAAGCGGAAAATAATCTCTTAAATATCGCGTAATTCAACTATTATACATATCTTTACGTTTATAAATAATGATATGCAAAGATGAACCGGAAAGGAAAACTATATTTTCGTTACGGCACGATGGGGTCGGCAAAGACCGCGTTGCTGCTTACAACCGCTTACAATTTTGAAGAGCGCAAGATGACTTATGCGTGCCTGAAGCCTGTGGTTGATACCAGGGAGAAGGATAATGTCATACGCTCGCGCATCGGTATCGAGCGCAAGTGTCTCTGGATATACCCCGACACCGACCTGTATCTGCTTGCCCAGGAACTGTTTGAGCAGACTATGACGGTGATTGACTGGTTTCTTGTCGACGAGGCGCAATTCCTTTCTGCCGACCAGGTCGACCAGCTTGCAAGGGTGGTCGACGACTATGGCAGCAACGTGATATGCTACGGGCTGCGTACCGATTTCCGCACACGCCTGTTTGAGGGTTCGCGCCGGCTTTTCGAGATAGCCGACACGATTGACGAGATAAAGAGCACATGCAGCTGCGGCAGGAAGACCATCGTCAACGCCCGTATCGACAGCAACGGTGATTTCGTGACCGACGGCGAGCAGGTTGAGATAGGTGGCGACGACCGTTACATAGCCGTGTGTCGCAAGTGCTGGCGCAACAAGCGCATAGAGCAGTCAGTGCGCGATGCACTTCCTTTTCTTGACCTCGTAAAAGGCAGGTAAAAATACAATGTTATAAAAATCTATAATATTATGGTAAAAAACAGTTTGTTCCGCATATTGACAATCGTCTTGTTGCTTGGCTCCATGATTGTCCCGGTCAAGGTGTCGGCAATCGACCTTCCCGACGAGGACCTCAATTACATGATAATGTATAAGTGGGGTCTTGTCAACAAAGATGCGGCAAGCGCCGTGTTGTCGCTCCGCAGCGACGGCAACCATTATTATGCGAGTCTTGCGGCACGCACATTGCCGTGGGCCGACAAGATTTTCATGGTGCGCGATACACTTAAGTCGACCATGCTCCGTCAGGGATGCCTTCCTGAAGTCTATAAAAAAATCTCTCATGAAGGGTCGCGCTACGGTAAAGATGTGGTAAGATATGAGCGTGACGGTAATCAGGTGACCGGATATGCACAACGCTGGAAGTCGAAAAACGGCGGTCCGGTGTCGATGAGCGACACGGTGCTTCATGCGACCGGACGCACGGTCGACATGTTGTCGGTGTTTTATTATCTGCGTACTCTCGATTTTGATGCTATGTCGCCCGGCGAGACGGTGAAGATGGATGTGTTCTCCGGCAGGAGTGTCGAGCAGCTTGCTGTGAGATATGACGGTATTGAGACAATCAAAATAGGAAAGAACAAGTGGCGCACATATCGCCTCAGCTTTACGTTCACGCAAAACGGCAAAGTGTCATCCGATGCGATGGAGACCTGGATAAGCACCGATGCTGCGCGTATCCCGGTGCAGCTTGAAGGACAGCTGCCGCTCGGAAAGGTGAGAGCCTACTTTACAGGCAGTCCCTCGACGATATAGTTTAGAGCGCGTTTTCCCGGCGATGTTACCTTGCAAGATGTTTATGTAACATGATTGTGAGGCGTGACATGCTTCTCCGCCTTATCTTTGCGGAGAATAATAACCGTCATGCCATGTCACACAGATTGCTGCTTTTTTTATCGGGCTTATTGTTAAGCCTGCACGTCATGTCGGCTGATATGCCGAAATTGAGTTTTGTCACTCCGTCAATCGTGCGGGTGCAATGGTCGGTGGAAGACTCGTTGAGGGATAACCTTACCGGCGCTACGGTCTATGGAGATTCATGTTTCACGGTGAAGACCGATTGCCGTGACGATAAGTTGGTTTATGCCACTTCCGAGCTTGTCGTGGAGATGGACAAGGCTACCGGGGCTTTACTGTTTAAAGATGCCGGCTGCGGCAGGGTGCTGCTTGCCGAGGATGCTGTGTCACCGCGCGTGGCGGAGCCGGTAGTGCGCGAGCGTGTGATATATGATGACGCGACATCGCGTATTGAAAATACGGCAAACGGCAGTGTTACCGTGAAAGATGAGGTGAGGCGCGACACTGTTGGCACATATACCCGCTATATTAATAATTTTGTCTTTACTCCCGGAGAGGCTCTTTATGGACTCGGGTCACACATGGAGGATTACATGAACCTTAACGGTAAGACTCTTTATCTCGTGCAGCATAATCTCAAGGCGTATGTGCCGGTGCTTGTGTCGACAGGCGGCTACGGCCTGATGTTTGATGCCGGCTGCGCGATGAAGTTTGACGACGGGGCTATCACTTATGAGGGTGCCCGGTCGGTCGACTATTATTTCATGAAAGGAGACAGGCTGGAAGATGTCGTCGGACAATACCGGTATCTTACCGGCAATGTCGCCATGATGCCCCGATATATGTTTGGCTACATTCAGTCCAAAGAGCGTTACTGCAGCAGCGGTGAGTTGCTTTCCGTGCTCGCCGAATACCGCCGCCGTCACGTGCCGCTCGACATGATTGTGCAAGACTGGAATTATTGGCCGGAGGGATGGGGCTACATGAAGATGGACAGTGTGCATTACCCCGACCCGAAGGCGCTTGCCGATTCGGTGCATTCGATGAATGCGCGGCTTATGGTCAGTATCTGGCCCAACCCGCAGTATTGTCCGCAGGAGCGTGACTTCCGCGAAAAGGGCTATATGCTTGAACATTCGGTTTATGATGTGTTCAATCCCGAGGCAAGAGACTATTATTGGGGCTATGCCGACAGGGAATTTTTCTCAAAGGGCTTTGACGCGTGGTGGTGTGACAGCAGCGAGCCTCTTGACGGCGACTGGAACCGCATGCCCTCACCTGAAGGCGGCGTTGCCTACGGATGGGACAGTCATGAGCGCAGGTGGCATCTTAACAAGGATATTCTTGCCGAGGCGCTCGGAGTGGAGCGTGTCAACCTTTATTCGCTGTATCATTCACGCGGCATTTATGAAAATCAACGCAAGGCTACCGACCGTAAGCGCGTGGTCAATCTCACGCGGTCGAGCTTTGCCGGGCAGCAGCGTTACGGCACGGTGGTGTGGAACGGCGATACCCATGCCTCGTGGCGTTCATTCAAGCAGCAGATACCCGCCGGACTTAACTATATGGCTACCGGCAATCCTTACTGGACAGTCGACGTGGGGTCGTTTTTCACCGCCCGCGACGGTCGCTGGTTCAGGTGTGGCGATTTTCCGGAGGGGGTGAACGATGACGGTTACAAGGAATATTACACCCGCATGTTTCAATGGGCGACGTTCCTGCCCGTATTGCGCAGTCACGGCAGCGACACGCCACGAGAGATATGGCGTTTCGGCGAACCCGGCACACCTTATCATGACGCTATACGCGACATGATTGCCCTTCGCTATAAGCTTATCCCCTACATTTACAGCATGGCGTCGATGCAGAGCCGCGGCGCCTGCACGATGGCGCGTCTTCTCGCATTTGACTTCGCCGGTGACACCACGGTCCATGATATAAAAGATGAGTATATGTTTGGCGATATGCTTGTGTGTCCTGTAACCGACCCGGGAGTCGGTTCCCGTAAAGTATATCTGCCGGTGCTTGACGGAGGAAGACAGTGGATTGACTACTATACCGGCACGGCTTATGACGGAGGGTGCTGGATTGACTGTGACGCGCCCTTGCACCGCATCCCGCTTTTTGTGCGCGGGGGCTCAATCATCCCTACCGGGGAGGTCACGGAATATGCCGATGCACAGATTGGCGGTGAGCTTACCGTGACGGTATATCCGGGGGCTGACGCGGAATTTTTGTTTTATGAGGATGAGGGTGATAACTATGGCTTTGAATCGGGTGAATACATGACAATGCCGCTTATATGGAACGATAAGGAGCGTTGTCTTACCATAGGCGCGCTTTCCGGCGGTTACGCAGGGATGCCGGGGTCGAGAAAAATTAGTGTGATATCGCCTTATGGAAAGAAATCCATTGACTATGACGGAAATAAAGTGATTTTGAAATTATGATGAGAAACATATTGTCTTTGCTGCTGTTGCCGGTGGCTGCAGTGGCTTCCGCCCAGTTGTCGCCGGGCGCGCGGGTAAATGCGGAGTTGACGGGCGATTCCGCGATTGTGGTAAGCGGTATATCAGGCGGAAAATGGATGCCTGTGATGACTATCCGCTGCGGTGATGTCGATGAGGTCATTGATGGCGGCAGGCATGATGTGGATTATACGATGGTTACCGGAAAAAGGAGTGTATGTCATAATAGCTATATGTCGGGGCTTTACCGTCTCGCATCGGGCGACACGCTTGCCGTGAGGGTGTATGACGACGGCGTGGCATGGTCAGGCTGTCATGATTACCGGGTTGACCTGTCGGAAGCTGCCCATTCTTGGCTAATGAAGTGGACCGACAGCTATGAAGGATTTTTCCCGCGCGACCGTGATGACCTGTGCGACGGTTTCCGCATAGGCTATCCGGCATTGTTTGAGTATGGCGACAAGTCGCTTTTCATGTTGCTTTCCGAGTCGGGGATTGATGAAAACTCGGCTGCGTCGAGCATGTATGCCACAAGAGAGCCGGGAGTGTTCGGCATCAGTCCTGATGGAGAAGAGTCTCCCGGGTGGCAGACCGCGATAATAGGAGGACTTGCCGATGTGGTCGAGTCGACGCTTGTCAGCGACAATGCCCTCCCGTCAAGAATCGCCGACACGTCGTGGATAGAGCCGGGTGTGGCGTCATGGGTGTATTGGGCTTACAATCACGGCTCTAATGATTATGATATAATATGCCGTTATGTCGACATGGCTTGCGAGCTGAAGCTTCCTTATGTGCTCATTGATGCCGAATGGGATGAGATGAAAAATGGCAGGAATGTGCTTGATGCAGTCGCTTATGCTCATGAAAAGGGCGTAAAGCCGCTGATATGGTATAATTCGTCGGTAGGATGGATTGACGGTGCGCCCGGACCGAAATTCAGGTTGAATGACCCCGCTGACCGTGAACGGGAATTTGCGTGGTGTCAAGTCAACGGTATAGCGGGTGTCAAGGTCGACTTTTTCTCAGGTGACACCAACCGTAACCTGCGCTATATGGTCGAGCTGCTTGAGTGTGCGGCACGTCATCATCTGCTCGTTAATTTCCATGGTGCGACAATACCTCGCGGCTTGCAGAGGACTTATCCCAATCTTATAAGCGTTGAGGGCGTTTATGGTGCCGAATGGTATAATAATGTGCCGACATTTACCGACAAGGCAGCGGCTCATAACGCTACATTGCCCTTTACACGAAACGTCGTAGGCTCGATGGACTATACGCCGTGTGCGTTTACCGATTCACAGCATCCCCACATAACGACCGACGCTCACGAACTTGCGTTGACAGTGCTGTATGAGTCGGGCATACAGCATCTTGCCGACCGCCCCGAAAGCTTTTTGTCGCAGCCTGAAGCGATAAAGGAGTTTCTTACGGCCCTCCCGGCATCATGGGACGACACCCGCCTGCTCGGAGGTTATCCCGGCGAGTATGTGGTGATGGCGCGCAGAAAAGGTGATGTATGGTATGTGGCGGGAATAAACGGTTCCGACCTGTCACGGGACATGGCTGTCGACCTTTCGCGTCTGCCTGATGTCGCTTCAAAAAAAGCGACTCTTATCACTGACGGGAAGGAAGAATGGAGCATCACCGCTCCGGCTGTCATCCCCGGGGAAATCAAGGTGTTGCCACGAGGAGGGTTTGTGATGCTGCTGCAATAGCCGGGGCGGTGTTGCCGGTGAATGGGTGTTTTATTCGATGTCGCGTTTAAAATGCAGTTTTGCTTCCGGTGAATGAACCTCAAAAGTAAGCATGTCGCCGTCGCGGCTCATTTCGATATCGTCAATGACGGTATATCGTGCCATCTCCCGTGATATTACTCCGGTGAGGTCGCGCTTCCATGAGTCGATGTGACTCAATGCGAGCGAGTCGAGATGAGCTTCTGGCACCACCGTGGCTGCCGGACGCGTGAATGAGATGTTGCTTTTGTCGATGTCAATCTTCAGTTTTGACAGGTCAAGCGCAAGCAGCAGGTCGTCATCATCGTCGATGTCATAGCTCCATGTGCCGTCAACCGATGCCTTCGCCGTGATTTTGACCTCATAGGGTTGTCCCTGGGAAAGAGAGTCGGCGTCGATTGTGTGCATGACGCTTATGTCGCTCAGTAGTGTCACAGCGCCCCCTGACTTCTCGATATTGTCGATGAAGTCTATGGTCACCCGTGAAGTGGCCGATGTGGCACCGGGTATCTGCACGGTGATATTTGTGGGGTTTACCTCGGTCCATGAACCGAGAAATTTTGCCTGCTTGCTACAATAAGTCATTGTTACCGCCATGCCTGCGGCAAGTGCGCTTAAAAGTACTGTGATTGATTTTGACATAATTATGGTTGTTAATTTAGTGTTAATAACAATACCTTTCGCAATTAGTTCAGTCACAGGCATCCTTTGTCATGACGGGGATTGTGAAAAGCGTGCTGCTGTGGGTGAGAAAAAGTTTTTGGAGGTAAAGTGACATATGTAGGCTGTTATGTCATATTTTATTAGTAACTTTGCGACACTTTTTAACAATTAGTCATTAAGATGGATCGTAAAGTAAGAGTAAGGTTTGCCCCGTCACCCACGGGACCGCTCCATATAGGTGGTGTACGTACAGCGTTGTATAATTACCTTTTTGCCCGCAAGCATGGCGGTGACATGATACTGCGTATCGAAGACACTGACTCTCATCGCTTTGTGCCGGGAGCTGAAGAGTATATCAATGAAGCTCTGGCATGGCTCGGGATAGGCATTGACGAAGGTGTGCGCGAAGGAGGCGCTTACGGACCTTACAAACAGAGCGAACGTCGCAACATTTATCGCGAACATGTGAAGATGCTGCTTGACGCAGGCAAGGCATACATAGCTTTTGACACTCCCGCCGAGCTGGAGGCTAAGCGCGCGGAGATACCCAATTTCCAGTATGACGCTTCTACCCGCGACTCTATGCGCAATTCACTTTCTTTGCCTGCCGAAGAGGTAAAGCGTCTTATAGACGAGGGCACGCAGTATGTAGTGCGTTTCAAGATTGAGCCGGGCATCGATGTCGTGGTCAATGACCTTCTTCGCGGCGAGGTAAAGATAAACTCTTCCGTGCTTGATGACAAGGTGCTTTACAAGAGTGCCGATGACCTGCCTACATATCATCTTGCCAATATAGTCGACGACCATCTGATGGAGGTGTCTCATGTGATACGCGGTGAAGAGTGGTTGCCTTCTGCACCTCTTCATGTGCTTCTTTACGAGGCATTCGGCTGGAGCGACACCGCGCCGGCATTTGTGCATCTGCCCTTGCTGCTGAAGCCCGACGGAAAGGGAAAGCTCAGCAAGCGCGACGGTGACCGTCTGGGATTTCCGGTGTTCCCTCTCGAATGGCATCCCGAAGGCGGCGAAGTGTCGTCAGGCTATCGCGAATCGGGTTATCTTCCCGAGGCGGTGGTCAACTTCCTCGCTCTCCTTGGCTGGAATCCCGGCGACGACAGCGAGATAATGTCAATGGCTGAGCTAATCGAGAAGTTTGACTTCGGTCATTGCTCGAAGTCGGGGGCTAAGTTTGATTTTGAGAAGGGTCGATGGTTTAACCACGAGTATCTTCAGAAGTTGCCCGACGAGCGTCTTGCCTCGCTCTTCAAACCGGTACTTGCCGCCAACGGAGTGAATCCCGATGATTTCACCGATGATTACATAGCGCGTGCTGTTGGCATGGTGAAGGGCAGAATTTATTTTGTGAAGGATCTTTGGGACCAGGCTAAATTCTTCTTCAAGGCTCCGGAGGCTTATAATCCCAAGGATGTGAAGAAGCGCTGGAACGAAGATACCCCGCGCATCATGGGTGAGCTTGTAGAGGTGTTGCGTGGCATGGCTGATTTCAGCAGTGCGGCAGCCGAGCCGGTAGTGCTCGAATGGATTGCCTCAAAGGGTTATCACCTTGGAAATGTTATGAACGCGTTCCGCCTTACCGTGGTGGGAGAGTGCAAGGGTCCTCACATGTTTGACATCACCGAGCTCCTTGGCAAGGACGAGACAATCAGCCGTATCAACAAAGGCGTTGAAGTAATAACACTCTAACGGTATATCTCAGCGAAGACACTCACGGCATGAATCCTTTGTATAATTTTGCCATACGTGCATTTGGCACAGGAATAAAAATTGCCGCCTTACGCGACGAAAAAGTTAAGAAACTTCACGACGGACAGCGTGACGCGCTCGATTACCTGCGCGCCACGTTGACGCCGGGTAAGCGGTATATATGGTTTCATTCCGCATCGGCGGGCGAGTTTGAGCAGGCACGCCCTATGATTGAGATGATTAAAGATAAGCATCCTGAGTGTAAGATACTGCTCACATTTTTCTCACCCTCCGGATATGAGGTAAAGAAAAATTTTCCGCTTGCCGATGCTGTGTGCTATCTCCCTCTTGACACTCCTCGCCGTGTAAGGACGTTTCTTGACCTGGTAAATCCCTCGCTTGCCATATTTATCAAGTATGAGTTCTGGGGCAATTATCTTCAGGAACTTAAGCGTCGCGGGATACCTACCTACATCATCTCGGCGATATTCCGTCCCTCGCAGGTGTTTTTCAAGCCGTGGGGTGGCATGATGCGCTCGATGCTGAAATGTTACACCCACATATATGTGCAGGATGAGCGCTCCAAGTCGCTGCTTGCAGGTATCGGCATAAACAATGTGACCGTGGCGGGCGACACCCGCTTTGACCGCGTGACCGACATCATGAAGGGGTGTAAGGAGATTCCCGAGATAAAGGCTATGAAAGAGAGCGGAGGTGTGTTTATGATAGCGGGAAGCACGTGGCAACCTGACGAGGCAAATATATTGCCCTATTTCAATTCCCATCCTGAACTTAAACTTATCATCGCCCCTCATGAGGTGAAGCCTGAGCGCATAGCCGCTATCGAGGCTGCCATCAGCAGGAAGGTGTATCGCCTCTCTACTCTTACAGCCGAGCAAGCTGCCGGAGCCGACTGCGTTATTGTCGATTGCTATGGCAAGCTGTCGAGCATATATACCTATGGCGACATAGGCTATGTAGGCGGCGGTTTCGGTGTGGGCATCCATAATATCAACGAGGCTGCCGTCTATGGTATGCCGGTGATATTCGGTCCCAACTACAAGAAATTCAAAGAGGCTATAGAGATGATTGCTGCCGGAGGCGCATTTACTTACCGCAGCAAGGAAGAGCTCGATTCTATACTTGACCGCATGCTCTCTGACGGCGATTTCCTTGCTGGAGCCGGAAAATCGGCTGCCGACTACGTAAAACACAATCTGGGCGCGACAGCTTGCATATATGCCGACATTGAGCCTGTCGTCACCCGCAACTTGGATTATTAAACAAGTTCTTAATATGAAATACAGTATTTCCGGAATCGCGAGGCTCCTGAATCTGAGGGAGCCCGATTTTCCGAATCATGATATATCAGTATTGCTTACCGACTCCCGGTCACTAACCTATCCCGGAGAGTCGCTGTTTTTTGCTCTCCGCACTCCTAACAACGACGGTCACCGCTATATAGCCGACCTGGTGGAAAAGGGTGTGAAAAATTTTGTGGTTGAGGAGATTCCGGAAGATGCCGCCCGACATGATGATGTCAATTTTCTCGTAGTGCCCGATGTTAAGGAAGCGCTCCATAAAATTGCGTCATGTCACCGTCACCGCTACGATATTCCCGTGGTCGGAATTACCGGCAGCCGTGGTAAGACGTCGCTTAAAGAGTGGCTTTATCAGTTGCTGCAACATGATGTGAGGATTGTGAGGAGTCCGCGCAGTTACAACAGCCAGATAGGTGTGCCCCTCTCGATATGGGAGATGGACGATGAGAGCGAGCTTTGTATATTTGAGGCGGGTATTTCTCAGCCGGGCGAGATGGATGCGCTACGGGCAATGATTGACCCCACGATAGGCATACTCACTAATGTCGGCTCGGAACATGCTGTTGGCTTTCATTCGCGCCGCCAGAAGTGTGACGAAAAGATTAAGCTCTTTGCGGGGTGTGACACACTTGTGTACTGCACTGACGATACCGATGTCAACGCCGCGCTTGAAAGTGCGGGATATAAGGCGCGTCTTATCGGATGGTCGATGACCGACCCTGCCGCCACGGTAAAAGTGGCAGTGGAAAAGGGTGATGCCTCTTCGCGTATCGTGTGTCGGTTTGAGGGTGCCGTGAGCGAGTCGGTGATACCGTTTACCGATGCCGCCTCGGTAGAAAATGCCGTGGCTGCGCAGATCACGTTGATGTTGCTTGACGTGCCTGCCGGTGAAATCGCTTCCCGTATGGGGAGGCTCACACGTGTCGACACGCGCCTTAACGTAATCGAGGGTGTCAATAACTGTATGCTCATATTTGATGCCTATACCAACGATTATCATTCGCTTGCCCCGGCTCTTGACTTCATGCAGCGACGCACTACCGCCGACCGTAGCTCTACCCTGATATTAAGTGACGTGATGCACGAGACCATGACTCCCGACGCGCTTTACAGCAACATCGCGCATCTTATCGCCGGAAAGGGGATTGAACGTCTTATCGGTATAGGGGAGGAGATTTCGGCTCATGCGGGCGTGTTTGGCGACAAGGCGAGGTTTTATAAGTCGACCGATGAATTTCTTGCCGATGTCACCCCCGATGATTTCCGCAATGAACTGATATTAATCAAAGGTGCCGATACATTTGGCTTTAACCGGCTCAACGACCTGCTTGAGGCGCGTCAACACGAGACTGTGCTTGAAGTCAACCTCGATGCGGTGGTCCACAACTTCAATAATTTCCGGTCACGTATCAAGCCTACCACCGGCATAGTCGCCATGGTAAAGGCTTCGGGATATGGAGCCGGGTCATATGAGCTTGCCAAGACCCTTCAGTCGCAGGGCGCGGCATATCTTGCCGTCGCTGTAGCCGATGAGGCAATGGACCTGCGCAAGGCGGGTATCACGATGCCTATCATGGTACTCAATCCCAAGGTGGTCAACTATACCACCATGTTCACCCATAATCTTGAACCGGAAATCTACTCATTTGATATCCTTGAGGAGATAATCAAGGAGGGAGAGCGTCACGGGGTGAAAAACTATCCTGTGCATATCAAGCTTGATACAGGCATGCACCGCCTCGGATTTCTTGAAAAAGACATGCCCCGGCTTGTGGAGCTGTTGCAGTCGCAGGATGTGATATCACCATGCTCTGTATTCAGTCATCTGGCGGCTGCCGACGATCCGGCGATGGATGACTACTCGCGTGAGCAATTCGAGATATTTGCCCGTTGCTGCGATGTGTTGCAGGCGGGATTCAGTCACCATATATTACGCCACATACTTAACTCCACGGGCATAACACGTTTCCCGGAGTATCAGTATGACATGGTGAGACTTGGTATATGTCTTTACGGTATACCTACGCTGCCCGACGATTCGCAGGGCGATTTGCAGCCGGTAAGCTCGCTCCGCACCGTGATTATCGCCATCAAGGAGTGGGAGGCTGGCACTACCATCGGTTACAACCGTCGCGGTCTGTTGCATCGACGCTCGCGTATCGCCACTATCCCTATCGGCTATGCCGACGGGGTAAACCGTCATCTCGGCAATGGTCACTTTACCGTGCTTGTCAACGGTCACCGCTGTCCGACGGTAGGAAATATATGCATGGATATATGCATGATTGACGTGACCGATGTCGACTGCAAGGTGGGCGACCAGGTTGAGATATTCGGCAAGAATATCTCGGTGATGGAGATAGCCGACGCTCTTGGCACAATCCCATACGAGGTGTTGACCTCGGTGTCATCGCGCGTGAAGCGTGTCTACTATCGCGAGTAGCGGCTACAGTCTCCAGCGGTCGGCTTTCACCGGCTTGGGAGGCAATACCTGTCGCCCGAGCCATGCTGTGATTATGCCGCCGGTTATCATCACAGCGATTGTCACAATCAGCACGAGCGTTGAGCCTCCCCATTTCAGCAATACGGGGATGAAAAAGGCTCCGGCAACGGCTCCTATCTTGCCGATTGCGGCGGAAAGACCTACGCCGGTACCACGGTCGGCTACAGGATAGATCTGGGTTGGCAGGATAAACGTGATGAGGTGAGGCCCGGCGTTTAGAAACAGCTCGAATATCATGAATCCGGCTATGGCAACCCATGTGGCCCAGTGCAGACGGTAGGCGAGAAGTAATATCACGAGTCCGGCGGCACAGAGGAAAAATCCCCATGCCTGCATCTTTACGTGATATACCTTTTTCAGCAGCAACAGTCCGGCGATAAAGCCCACAAGCATGATTACGCTTAGCCATATGGTGATTTCCACCGAGTTGACGATATGCTCGATGTGTGGGGCATTGGCAGGAAGATAGTCGATGCCGAGAGCCATGATAAGTATAGGGAGGAATATGCCTATGCCATATACCCCGAGCCCTTCGCAAGCCCATGGCACACCGCTGAAAATGATTTTTTTCATATTGCGGGAGAAGAATGATCCCGATTGCCGGTGGGTTGCGCTGTCGGTCGACGCCTGTTTTTCCGTTTCGGCGGGAACAGGCATGACCACATTTTTACCAAGAAAATACTGCACTGATTGCTCTGCCTTTGCAGTCTCGCCACGCGCCATTAGCCATCCTGGACTTTCTGCAAAACGCAGACGCAGCAATAATATCAATCCCGCCATTCCGGTCATGATAAACAGAAGTCTGGGCCAGGGTATCGCAGAGTCCCACGTGCTTATCATCCAGAAGCAGAGCGCGGCGACGATGATGCTGCCGACCGATGCCGATGCCTTTGCCACGCCCACCATGAAGAGCTTCCAGCGGTCGGGCATGATTTCCGATATATAGTCGGGGTCAAGGCTGTATTCCCCGCCGACACTGAAGCCCATGAGAAACAGACACACGAGCAACACTCCTATCGGGTGCCAGAAATATGCCGTGAGCGACGCCACAATCATCAGTATAGGGCATAGTCTGAAAAATATCAGGTAACCGAAGCGGTCGCTAAGCTTGCCAAACACGAGAGCGCCGAGGGTTCTGCCGACAAGTGCCGTGCAACCGAGTATGCCCTGCATCCCGGCTGACAATTCGGGGTGTATCACAATCTGTACCATCGGTATCACCACTCCTACGAGAGTGGCGAGTCCCTGACCTATCACTTGACCGAGCGATGCTATTATAAGCACCCTGATATGTCCCCATCGCAATGGCATCGTGTCCATGTCGATTTTCCCTTGCGAAACAGTTGAAACTTTGCCTGTTGTCATATAAAAAAAGCTTTCAGCATATTATAGATATATAATGCTGAAAGCTTTTCAAAAGTTCTTATAATTCCGGTTATTCCCACTCGATTGAGTGTTTGAAACGTGAGTTGCTTGATATATCGGAAGTTATCTTCTTGTCTTGTCTCATCGGGGATGAATTACGGGGTTATTTTGAGTTTCGCAGGCGCACTGGAGGACAGCGAGTTAGGCGTGAAATCCCATGCTGATTGCTGGCATTTTGTTCACTTACTGCCGTTTCAATGGGCTTGCGTCTGCAAAGGTACGCATTTTTTATAACATTCACCATATCAAAGAGCTGCAAAATTTGAGGCATCCTCTGTACACGGCAAAATGACCTGGGAGTGTGATTTCTTCATGTTTTAATGGGTAAGAAACTATGATGAAGCACTGTAACCCCCGTCACCCCTCCAGTCCTCCCTCCCTGGGTATAGGCGGCATTCCGATGGATGCGTCTTTTCCAAAAATTTTCTGGAATTTTCCACGGACTGTGCCAACTCTTGAGGTGTGTCATTTTAATCTTGCCGAGGGCATTTGTTACACCCACCAAGTGTATCACTTTATTCTTTTATGTTATTCTGTCGCAGTCGAGCGAGGAAGCGGTCGATTTCGGATTGGTCACGAGTGTTGCGTGGATAGCCGTTTCTCTCAAACCAAAGATTCATTTCGTTTGTGACGATGCCGAGTTTTTCAAACAGCCCACGGAAGGTGTAAACGTAGAGGTCATTCACAAACCATCCGATATAAAGTCGGTCATGGTCGAGCCACACCTCAAGGTCAATCGGATAGCGGAAGGTAGCGGGTACTTCCAGTTTTTTCTCTGCTTGCACTAATGGAGGAATAACGGCTTTACGGATGAGAGCTAACTCTACATTGTCATCATCGTAATGGAAACAGCGTCGAGGATTCTTCGCGTTCAGTCCCATTAGATTCCGCGAAAGGTAGTAGCGCACTCTCCATGCTGAATAGCCGTCATGGAAATACGCTGCATCCAGTATAGCATATCTTTCGGAAATGGTGGAGAAGGCTCGGTAATCCTGCCTCTGTGCAAACCAACGGTATGCCCCGATATTTTCAAATAGGAACCAGTCAACATATCGGAATAGTTTGATGTAGTATCTCGGGGGATTCGGACTCTCTTCAAATCGCCACTCTGAAATGCTGAACTTCTCGCTTATATGCGAGATTAGCCAGTTGGGGTTGTTAAAGACCAATACAGCGTTTCTCTCATGGTCGATTGCGTAAACGTAGTGAGCATGGTTTAACCAGTTTGTCACTTCGACCTCTTTCTTTGAATCGGCTTCAACGGATAGCGTAAGGTAGTTATGAATATGCTCCATATAATAATGTGTCGTTTGGGTAAGTTAATTGGGCTGCGCTGAAGAGGACACGCAACCCAATCTCCGTCGTTTGTGGTGAGTGCGGATTATTTCTCTATGATGGTGAAATATTCACTCAACTTTGGGCAAGCCTTAAGCATTACCTCAAAGAAACGTACCACTTCTTCAGATGTGGTGGGATTGGTTGATATACCCGCTTCTTTGAACCAGTTGATGAAGAACCATTGAAAGCGTTCCTTCTCTGAGAAGCTGGGCCCTCGGTCTCTCATTTCAGCCCATGGTGGAGTTTGCCAACCAGTTCCGACGTAGAGGCTCTGTACGGCTTTGCTACGTCCGTCGATTGTGATGTTGAGTCGGAGGGCGAACCAGTCGTTGTCTGACTGACCGAGGCAGTCAGTAATGAATTCAGAGAGGCATTTCTTCCCCTCCTCGCTATCGTGTCTGAGGCTAACAACTAACTTCATAGGGATGTAATTTGGTGGTGTTTGATATGGTTTGATTGTGATGTATTCACTGATGTTGGGTATTTGGGAAATGAAGAAGCGGAATGTGTCTACAATCTCGCTCATGTAGAATGGACTCAGCTTGATGCCGTTTTGATGGGAATATCTGCAAAGTGTCCCTTTGAGACCCAAGGCGCGACTGAAAGTCATTCGCTCTCGCGGTTTATTGGAATCATCCCTCTCCATTCTCCAACCTGCTCTCATCTCTGTAACTTGATTGTATTCGTCAAGGAGAATAGTAACCTCGATATAGATGGGGCTGCGGATTCTCGCATCTGCCTCGATAAAGCGGGCTATTGAATCAGCAACAATCTGCTTCATGTCGGGATGCAAGCACACAGCAAGGGCGCACTCATGGCTGTTCATAAGCGAATGGTTTTGTTGATTAGAATGTTAGATGATTCCCCAATATGGTGATATTGGATAAGCTGAGAAGAGCGCGGTCGATTGGAGGCTCAGTGCCTTCAATAAGGCAGCGACGGCAAATCATTAGAATCTTGCCTATATTGTCTTGACCGACAAATACACCGACGTTACGGACTTTGTTGGTCTCGATATTGATTTTGAGGTCGAGAGCCTTCTTGTTGAGGTTAGTACCGCTCCATCGCTTGATGCGGTCGGTCAGTTCCTTGCGATAGGCTATCAGTTCGGGATTCTTGCAGCCCCAAATCTGAGCCGTGCCGCCAGTGTCGAGGGTCGTTTCCTCGACCAGTATCACTCCTTTGGGAATGGATAACAGCTTATCTCTGAATGCTTCACTGCCAAGGCACTTCTGCCATACGACGAAGAGCATCCACTGCAAGCGGAAGGTCGGGAAATCCTCGCGAACCTGCTTCTTATATTTCGCCTTGATGAAACGCTTCGCAGCGTAACCGCTTGTCTGAGAGAGAAGTTCTCGCTGAATAGCTTCGTCTGTAAACTCGCCACAGAGGTACAACTGCTCCGAGGAAGGCCAGGTGATGCCAGCAAACTCGAAAGGGTAGCCCCCTGCCATGTTGCTGAGCCTCATCTCGATGCCCTTAACAATGTCAGTGACCTTCTTGAAGCACCATACGGGAAGTTCAAACGCAACAAGTCGCTCCTCACGTCCAAGCGACGCAACGAGTTCAGACACGGAAGATGAAGTCGAAAGAAAAGCGGAATTACTCATAACTCTTTATTTTATAGTTGATTACTATCGTGTCTGGATTTCTCCGACCACCGTGGCCAGTTATGCTTGGCTCGGTTGGTACAGCCGCGAGGCTGACTCTTGACACTGAGGGATTCTCCCTCTTCAGACTACAAAGTTACTACATCAAACCACCCCTTGTCAAGTTTTGAGTGTTAAAAATTGATAAGAGGATGGTAGTAATAAATGATATGTTATTCGACGTAAGTGATGGAAATAGTATTTCTTATTTCATTAGTGCTTCGCCATTTTACAACAACTTGCTTTACATTACCGTTAATGTCAATGATATATTCCATTCTAAATTTATCAAGGACACCAATTAGATTCTTTGATTTGGTATTTGTCCAGTTCGCTAAAAATACAAAGTTTGAATTGGCAGGTATATCGAAACGTCCTCCTACTCTGCAATATCCGCATACAAGTTGTTGTAAATCAATATTGAGGTCGTTTATCGTATCACTATATGCCATTCCTCGGCAATTTGCAAAAGGCTTTGACTCAGTGCCTTTTTGTAGATTCATTACACTTTTAAGCATGTATGCGTTGCCATTGTCAACACAAACTAATTCTCGCAATCCAGCTTCCTTATCGTCAGCATATATGTGAGTAATAGAAAGGGTATAATCTTGGTAATTATAGTCGTAGGTAAACGTGCTGTTTAGATAGTCATTTCCGTTTAGCAGGTTTCTATCAAACCACTGCATTTGTTTGGGTCTGCCATGACTATCGGTCTTGAAAATGTAATGTCCGAACTTATTGCCGTCAACGTAGTCTTGCCTCCATATTTCCCCGTTACCACGACCTATCTTTGCAATTTCATGGTTTACTCCCTTACGTTCAAATTCCATCAAATTAATGTCCATCGCAGTGTCATATCCAAACTTGATAGAGTAAGGGGCGCGTTTTCCGTCAGCATGGACTACATTTACTTGCGACACCATCTTTTCTCCACGTTGGTTAAGCTTGATAGCATGGGCGGAAAATGGTAAAAGAAATATTAACAGAAGACTTGCTATATGTTTCATTGGTATTTTCGGTGATTTACGATTCCATCAAAGAATGCGCGGAAATTATCATCATAGTTTCCACAGTCATGTTGCCACGCTAACTGATATATTGGTCGTTGCATAGTCACCTTGAATCCAGTTAACCATTTCGCCCAAACATCAGGACTTATTGCGCCCTTGATGTAGAGGTCGTATTCTTCGCTGCAAAGATTGAAATAGAGCGACATGTATCTGAGAATATTCTTATCAAGCGTTTCGTCACCCTCATATACACTCTTCGGCATATTCATAATGACATCTTGATACCGTCGTGTATATTCTGCAAACATCTGAATCTGATTTTGTTCCCTTACCATATCCATAGATGCTTTTATGGATTGTCTCGACAATATGGCAGAAACGATGATTGCCGCTGTTGAGGCAATCAACATCAATAATTGGATTAAGTCACTAATTCCCATGCCAAATCTTCTATTGAGCTACCCTCATTTCATTTTGAAGATGCAAAGTCATATAATCATTAGAGGCAGTTCCCATACCTTCGGCATTAGAATTGTCAAAACTCAAAGTATTCCCATTGTCTGAGATTGAGAAGATTAATGTTTCGCCATTGCATCTTACTGTGACCTTGGTATCTTTTACGATGTAATTGCCAGTGGTGGTAATGGCAGAAGGATATGACCTATACCAGTCAGAAATACAAGTACAAGTACCGTTAGCTTCAAAATGAATCTCCATATCACAACCCAAACCACTGGAATTTCCGAATCCAATATAGGTTTTACCTTCAAGATTAGAAGCCTCGGACTGTTTTAACTTTTCCAGTTCTTCTTTTGCTGGCTGATAACCAAGGGCTGCGGATGTATTGAGATATTCTATTCCCTTGTTTCTATCAGCCGTTACACCAACCCCATTCAGATAACATATACTCAAATCGTAAAGAGCTAAAGGATGATTTTCGTTTGCAGCAGACTTGGTATAAGACAATCCAGTTCCTATATCTTGTCCAAAATATACTCCATTAAGCAAGAAATGTCCCATCATTGTCCGAGCATCTAACACTCCTTTTTCAGCAGAGGACTTAATCAATGCGACTCCTTCATTCTCGTTTTGTGGTATTCCTTCTCCTTTGACAAGGGCTATACCGTATGCGTATTGAGCAGGTGCGTAGCCAGAATCCGAAGCCTTTTTCATCCATTCATTAGCGGAAGCCATGCTTTTCGTTGTTCCCCAACCATTGAAGTACATATTTGCCAAATTATATTGAGCCACATAATGACCTTGCTCGGCAGCTTTTTTAGTCCAGTCGAATGCTTTTACATAATCTTTAGTTACACCGTTACCGAAGTAATAACAACGCCCTAAATTAAGTTGAGCATTGGCATCTCCGTCTTCTGCGTCCCACAAAAGTTGTTCACGATATGGCATGATGCTATCTGTAAACCGTTGAGGAGTTTTTTGAAAGATTGAAGATATCGATTCATGGATTTTGCCGCCATTAGTAAATGCCAACAGTAGACTCACAAGCATGACAACAGAAGATATTGTAAGCCATAATTTTAGAGATTTGACTTGTTTGCTTGTTTGAGCCTTCATCTGAGCCAGTTCCTCTGACTTTACTGTTGATTCAGATGAAGTGTGATTGAGCCTACCGCAATATTGAGGGAAGAGACTTACAGCACTCTCGTGACGTAAGGCTTCTTCCATATTTAGGGCAATTTTGGTTTGTTTGGTGTACCGCTCACTTATTAGACAGCCCTTAATCACTATGTAAAAAAATGCAAATAACGTAGTGGGAATGAATAAGAAGCCGAAACACGACTCGATTTTACCACATAAGAAAGGTACCATCGTGACAGCCAAAAATATGAATGCAAGAATCCCGAACATCCATGCTTTTGCTATAAAACCCTTTGACTCGTTATGCTCTTGTTTTGCTCCATGCTCATCCTTTGGGACATTAACATAACGCTCGCCAGTAACGGCATTCACGCAACCATAATACTCGACTCCATCATATTCAAAGGTAATATAATAGAAGCCAATCATCATTAGCTTAATATCATAGAAGTTTGCTTTCCATGTAGTTTGCAGGTCAACATAACTTCCTGAGATTTGACTATGCGCAATGCTGAAAGATTCATCAGCAAAGTATTTATCGGTTTCTCTATCATCCCTTAACTCTTCAAACCGTAAGTCAGCTTGAATATCCTTACTCTCGCCTTCTATTTTTGTTTCTGAGAGTTCTGAGTCTGCATACTTTGAATATTCAGTCGTATAGGGTAGGCGTTCAGCGTAATCTCTTAGTTTTCCTGGGATTTCAGCGCACTTATTGGCTAAAAACAAAGTATCACAGCGTCCAAAGGCATTTCCACTAATCGGATAATACTCATCGTAATATTCGGTCTTCTCATTGCCATTTTTGTCACGATACTTTCTCGTTTTTCTTACTACGGATTGAGCCGACCAACAAACATCTAAATTGATAAGACTCCCATACATAGGCAGTCTGTATTTCTCAACCATTATATTGCTCAGTCGCTCGAAAATATTTAGTGGCACACCATCGGTTACAACCAACTCTTTTATGATGACTGAGATTGCATCATCCTCCGAAAGCACAAAAGGAAGGATAATTTGAGACTCCTCATTTTGCTTTTTTCGTGTAGATTTTGGAGAGGTCGATTTAATTGCGCTTCCACAATACGGACAAACACTGTTTTCCGCATCATATTGAAAGGAAGCACCGCAGTTGGGACATTTCCATTCCATAACTTACTTAATTTTGTCTGACACAATGCTTGCACCAGTTAGCATTATAGCCTCTATACCGAAAAGAACTATAATGGCTATGAATATCCAGTTGTCAGTAAATGCCGAGGGCATGAAAACAGCCAAGATATACTGTATCAGCCCGATTATAGAGAATAGTATTAAGAGCGATACTTTGAAGCCGTCTTTAATCACAGCTCTGTCAGCAAGAAGACACAGAGAGACTGTGAGGATGATTATTCCACTTGACACAGCTACATTGAACCAATCGTAAGACGACAGAACAAGCCCAAAGATAAGGTTCAATGCCAGCAATATAGCAGATGTGATGAGAATTGCCTTTTTCATATCAGTTTATTTAGATTTGAGGGAGTGGAGGAGGACAATCCTCGAAAATATCGGCAAATTCGGGAACTTCACTCATTTGTTTCCATTCCGTCATTCCTTTGCGCCATACAAGTGTTGTAGCGGAATACTGACCACCTTGGCAAGCGTTTCGCAAAACAGCCAAATCAAACGGACCCTGCGGTTGACCGTTAACCCCCACATAAAAAGAAATCCTTGGGAGAGGCGGCATTTCTTGTGGAGCGACGTTCAGATTTTGATTGACAATATCACCAATCTGTTTTCCGATACCCAATCCTGCACCAATACCGACGGCTGCGCCTGCCAAACCTCCATTGTTTTCAGCAGCACCCTCAAGCACATCAAAACTACGCTCCATCTGATAATTCTCCTTCCCCATGATGTTGATTCGGGCGAGAGAGTCCTTGGTCTCTTTCAATCGTTTGAAACTTGCATCGTTTTCATCGACAGAGATTGCAATGGTCTGAAACATCTCAAGTGTAATGCCATACTCATTCAGCACTTCTGCAAGCTTTTCCTTGGCATAAGCACCAATCGCCTCGACATGATTATTGATATTGACCACTGACAGATTGTCGGCATATAGCTTTTCAGTGATTATGTTTGTAAGTTTGGATAATATGACTCCTCTGAAATAATCAGAGACTTTCTGCGTAGCGAATGATGGCATATTACCTACAAACTTTTCCAAGAACAGTCTTGGGTTGCTTATATGAAAGCCGTATTGACCAAAAGCACGGATGGGAACAATCACACCATATTTAGGGTCTTCTATCTGAATGGGAGAAGGAGTACCCCACTTGCAATCAAGTAAAGATACTTGGTTTACAAACCATACTTCAGCTTGAAATGGTGATTCCCCACCAAACGGAAGATTTGTCAGTTTGCTAAGGAGCGGAATGTTTTCAGATTTAATGGTGTAAGTCCCACAGATAAACTCGTCCAGTATCTGACCGCCCTTAACGAAGAATGCTGTCTGGCTTGGATATACAACAAGTTGTGACCCAAGTTTAAGGTCGTTGACTTGGTATTTGTGAACCAGTTCGGAAGTTGATACTTCCCATTTTATCACTTCGACTAATGCCATATCATTTTATTTGAATGAATCGTAACATAGGGAAAGTAAATGGATGAGTTCTCCCTCGCAATCACCCATTTTCCCACCATGTTTTATTGAGGCAAAGAATCCAATGGGTTCTTCCGTTGGTTGATAATAACCCTTTACACACCTTTCCTCCTCTGAAAATTCAACCTTTCCAAACCCATATTTTTCTACAGTAGTTTTAGCTTTCGAGAACTGAGTCTTTATTTGACTCAGATTTGTAGATTTCGGTAGGTCAAAGCAAAACATCATAGGCAAATGATTCGCAAAGAATGCTTTAAGTGATTCTTTATTATGAATATAATTTTTATTCGTTGTTGTCACGAGGGTTGGCATAGTCTGTGGCGCAAAGATATTCTTTACCACTTCATTGAAAACATAGGACGCTTTAACTGCATCATCTGTTAGTGTAATGTCATAGCAAATAGTGTTTGCATCTTCGTTATTGCAAACAAACTCAGAGAATATATTGAGTTTCTTAAACTTATTTTCCTGTTCGTTGGAAAACTTAAATCCTATACCTATCTGCGGACGATTTGTTAAGACACGACCAACATTTGAGAAGAAATAGCAATGTTCCCCCTCTTGAAATTCATCGGAAGAATGTAGAATTTCAATGGAATGATGATATTGAGGCTGTAATGTTTGAAGTCTCACCAGTTCCTCAAAAACCGCTTGCAGTTGTTTTGTATAATCAGACATATTAGTGAGCAAACAAAGATATCTCTTAACAATGTCCTTATCAGCTCATTCGGACAGCTTACGGTTTAACATATTTAAGACACATAAAAAAAGAGTGAGCTGCAATCGGCATTTTATCTACGATGCAGGCTCACCACAAGCCACGGAGTCCAAGCCACGGAGTCGATACTATACGCGATGCAACTCACCCACAGCGTATATTATCGACGTGTTGTCGCAATATGCAACTATGGGGAGAGCGTTACGCATTTCCTGACTCCGATTAGCAAAGGTGGTGATTTTGCATCGTCAAGAAAAGCCTAAACACTTTCCTAATATGTCTGTCAATGGCTATCAAGCCAATGACACCCCAAAGTTACGAAATTTTTCTGAGGTGGCAAGCGAGCAATGCGGTATTTCGTCAAAAATTATTACCTTTGCCGTAGAAATAATTGATAATGCCTACAAAGTCTCGCATAAACTACAATCCATCTCTTAGCGTTGAGGATAACGCCAAGCGATGCGGTGTGACCGAGGCGGCAATACGCAAATATATCAATGAGCATGGTATTGACCGCCGCTATGATGAGCAAGTAAAGCGATATAATGCCGTGAAGGTCTATATCCAATCCCATAAGGACGCAAAGCCTTCCGAGGTTGCCAGTGCTCTTGGTATGTCGCTTAATACGGTTAAGAAGTACATGGCAATGGAGAGTGCGCCAGTAAAGCCTAACACAGATAAAGTTTCCAAGGTCAACCTTTCCAAATTGTCAGCTCCTATAAAGACGGTAGATAAAGACCAAACGGCTATATTATCGGGGATTTTGAGGCTCTATTGTGATAATGCTCCCACTTTTGACTGCGATTTAACTACATCCGTGGGCGGTTTTTATAAGTTTGGCATCCCTCGCCCCGCACATCTATTCGACAAGTATCCAGTTGATGAAACTGTAAAGCCATTGGAGGTAGCAGAGTTGTTTCCAGATAACTCATTCAACAGTATCATAATTGACTTGCCATTTATAGTCGATGAGTATGCAGAATCGAAAACAATTCAGAGCATGATGCTCAAAAGATTCTCATATTTTGGCAGCAATGAAGAGTTATATAGCACTAACACGCAGATGATTTCACTTGCTTATCGTCTATTGAAATCTAACGGGGTGTTAGTGATGAAAACGCAAGATTATTGGTATAAGGGAAAGCAAGAGTGGGTAGCCTTATATGTCATTGAACAAGCTCGACAACTCGGCTTTAAGTTACTTGACCAGTTCCTTTTGATTGCTACAACTAAATTACTCAAACAATCGTATAGGCAGCGTTGCGCCCGAAAGATGCACTCCTATTTCCTTGTATTCCGTAAGCATTAAAAGACCATTACCATGCCTCTAAATCTCGATACATACCCCTATCCTCAGCTCCGCTATACGGTGAGATTAGAATATCTCCATCCAGTATATTACAAGGTGGAGTTTGTGTATATCTACATGACGGATGAGGAGTTTGAGAAATCGTATCGAGATATCATAGAAAAGCGTAAAACGGAGATATGTGAAGAGTTGAGAAATAATGAGGGATGGGAATATGAAATATCTGAATGGGGTGTGAACTACACTGAGAACAGCTTCTATGAGAATGAAATACTGTCGGATAATGTCATCAGTCTCTTGAAGACTGGTGAGATTACATATCCAGCCCATCGGAACGCCGAGGAGCGAGAATTGGCTTTGGCATATCTGAACGAGATTAGACCTCTATACACCAAGGAGCAGGTTGCCAAGGCTATATTAGCCGTTATTACAACCAAGCCAAAGGTCGAGATAGTTAACCGTATTTTGAAAGTTTGGGGAGTATCGCTCAATCGGAATACATATATTGAGATGCAGTTGAAGATGATAGTCAATTCAAATGAAATGGATTTGGCTCTCGGCAATCTTCTGAAGACTAACAGTAGAGATAATCTACATCTACTCAAAGTCAGCCTTAAACATCTCTCCGAAGAATGGAATCTCATGCGGGATGAAGATGCACACAGACGTACCATAATAGTGTATCGGTTTTTATCTGAGAGTCCATTGATAAAGCGGAGCAACGTTAGCCTTAAAAAAGGACTGGAAACACTTTCATCATACCTTAAACTGCCCTTCTCCAATTATACAAAGGAAGTTCAACTGAGCGAACCTAAAAAAGACAAGAAAGGTGAATATATCACACACGAAGACCCGATGATATTCCGAAAAGGTCGAATCTATTCTCAGATTAACTCCAAATGGGCTACTTTTAAGGCTCAATATCTCAAATAGCAGTTACCTCGCAGTTACCACTTTCATTTTTATTTTCCTGAGGCTGGGATGATTCCGTCCCCGCTCGATAATTCTATTGGGTTGTCAGTCAGATTATTGCCAATTTTGCATCGTCAACGATGACACAGAAGCTCGTTAGCTTGTGTACTGGTATTGGCAAGAATAAAAACAAAAACACAACTCAAAAATGGAAAATAGAATTTCCAACATAGCATCCATCAAGGAGGCTAAGGTTAGCAAAACTTACAGCGAGGAAGAGTACGTAAATTTCTACCTTTCACAGAATTTGGTAGAAGAATGGGGCAAAGAAGTATTTGCTTGCGTTCTGAGGAACTGGTACAAAACCATTAGAGATGCAGAAGCATTCGAAGCTCAGAATGGGAAGGAGTACACTGACTATGTGGCAGAAGAAGTCGAGAATGCTCCTATCTCTGAAGTGTACTTCTCAAATGGCTTCATATTTGCCTACTTCGGTAAGAAGCATCAGCTTCGGTGTCTCAATGATACCATAGTCATCGAGAATGTACCCGAAGGGAATCAGTCCGATGCGATTGTGGCGGCTCAAACATTATCTAATTCTTATGGATATATCTGGGTCACCTATGAAGAACTTATCAATGAGTTTGAAAGCCTACGCTAACCAGTTCTTCAATTCTGATTCGGAATGAAAAAGGTACGTTTTCCCATCTTTAACCACCAAGGCTGTAAAGTCAGAGGTCAGTGGTTCATAAGACCGCCCACCAGTTAGCAACTCGGCTACTCCTACTCCAAGGGCTTTAGCAATATTTTCCAAGGTCGAGAGCTGAGGATTACCACTTAGCGCACGGCTTAGGCTTTCGGGCTTTATTCCCATCTTTTCTGATAGCTCTTTGAGTGTGATTCCTTGCTCTGAACAGAGTTCTTTGACGCGGGTTGATAGTGTTTTTTCCATATTCATCGGTTCTTTAGCGCAAAGGTAGCTAAATTAACGCAGAATATCAATTTCCTCAACATGAATTAACTTTAGTTAGCTGAAGAAATTTGCATTCTCTTAACTTTAGATGTAACTTTGCAGGGTAATAATTAACCGATAACATCAAGAATATGGCTGAATACATCCTTTCAATCCTCCGCTCTCAACTGATGATAATGTGGTCATGGGGCTTCAACTCTCCGACTCGCCTCTCAGACAACCGAGGTCTCGCTTTCAAGGTGCAAGGCTTCAAATACAAAGGCTGGGTAGAGGTAATCTACGACGAAGGGCTTGACACGTTCACCGTCATTCTCAAAAAGACTGGTAAAAAAGTCGAGGATGTGTACTTCGATGAACTGGTGAATGTCATTGATAGCCTTGTAGAGCGCACCGAGGATTACGAGGAGCGAGTTAACAAAGAGTATGGTTTCACCGCCTAATCAGCTTCGAGAATGGAAAAGACCAAGGTTATCATATATGCCCGAGTTTCTACCTCTTCACAAGACTATGACCGCCAACTTCACGACCTCCGCGATTATGCAGCACGCCAAGGCTATGAAGTAGTCAAAGAGTATTCTGAGAAGATTAGCGGGGCGAAGAAGGTGGAAGAGCGTCAAGCCATGAAGGAGTTATTGGATTACACCAGTAAAACCAAGGTTGATAAAATTCTCATTTATGAGTGCAGCCGCCTAAGCCGTCGAGCCGTGGACTTCTTACAACTTATCGAGACCTTTACCGAGCGTGGAATTTCTGTTTACATCTTGCAGAATGGGCTTGAGACGATGCTCCCAAATGGAGAAGTCAATCCGATTGCTACCTTAGTCCTTGGTATTCTCGCCCAGTTCAATTCCATGGAGCGTAATCTGATTCGTTCACGCATGGAAAGCGGATATAAAAATTTCCGTAGTAATGGTGGAAAGGTTGGACGCAAAGACGGCTATAACAAACCCATCGAAGCCTACAAAGAGGAGTATGCCGAGGAATTAAGACTTCTCAAGAGAGGCTACAGCCTCCGAAACATTTCAAAAATAACTGGCACTTCTGTAACCACTATCAGAAAGGTTGCCGCATTAATAAGAAACTAAAATGTCAACAATAATAAGAAAACAAGTCAGTGCCTTTCATTGGATAGAGGTAGACGACTTCTCAAAAATCATAAATCGTAAAAAGTACGATACCGCAACAGCGGAACTTCTCATGTGGAAGTATATTGACAATGAACAATCTGAATTTAGTGAATGGGGCTATAACAAAGCCGTATTCCTCTTTCAGAAGAAGAACGGGGAATTCTTTTCCTACACAGTTGGATTTAGTTCTCTCCACATTGACAACTTCCTGCTGATTACCAAGCGTCTGCTTGTTCCTCTTTTTGAGGATGAAGCCAAGGACTTCGTAGAGAAGTATGGTAATGGAGAAGTTTACGAGAACATATTTGGAGAAGTAGAAGAATAAACTCAACGTTATTATCGAATAAATGAATAAAATTCGATTTAACCTCCAATACCCCCAAAAAGAACAATCGCTTATAATGGCGATTGTTCGGGGCGGAGGTAAGCAAATAAAGAAATCGACTGGCATCTCTATCCCGACCCGCATTTGGGATAAGACTAAACAGCGTTGCAACGAAGATGCCGAAGGAACAGTTAAGTTCAAGCGTGGCTTGAAGAGAATCAACAAGCAACTGAATGAGATTGACAACCGTTGGTCTCAGATGGGGAACTTTTGGCTTACTGGTTCATCCTCTTTGTCAGATATAGACCTCAGCTCAATTTTTGAGAATGGAGTCAAGTCTGCCAAGAAAGAGGTCGAAGAAGAGGAAGCCAAAGCAAACCGCACGCCGCTACAGTTCTTTCAAGAGTATATTGAGAAAATCCCAACTATGATATGCAAGGGAACGACTCGCAATATAAGCGTAAGGACTCAAGGACACCATAAAGTAATACTTAAAAGACTGATGTCTTTTATGGAGGCAACTCATACCCCCGATAGTTTCGATGTTTTTAACGAGTCATTCAAAGACAAGTTCACTTATTGGGCTTATCATATTGCTCGTCCTGGTCGTGGGTATAGCCGTAACTCAGTATGCGCTACATTTTCAATCTTGAAAATATGGTTGAATGCTGCCATGAAAGAGGGGTTGTTGAATACTGATTTTCACAAGTCCTTACCCACTAAGGAACATACAGAGAAGAAAATTGCTCTCACGGAAGATGACATAACAGCTCTATACAATCTCGATATCCCTAAGTTGATGAAAGACGGTCTTATTGACCCTAAATCGACAATGGAGGTCTCTCGTGACTTGTTCGTTATCGGATGCTGGACGGGATTGAGACGTGCTGACTTAAACCGAATCAATGAGGCGTTATTCGACTTCACCAAGAATACACTCACAATCCAAACGCAGAAAACAGAAGCGACGGTTACTATACCTCTTCATCCGTATGTTCGGGCATTATACACAAAGTATAATGGAAAATTCCCGCGACTTGTAGATAAGAGCAAATCTAATGCTCACCTCAAAGAACTGGGAAGACTTGCTGGACTCAATGATATAGTTCAACAATCTCAATCTTTATGTGGTACGAGTGTCACAAAGAAATATCTGAAATACCAATGTATCGGATTCCATACGGCTCGACGCACTTTCGCAACCAACCTATATCTTAAGGGAATGCCCACACTGGCGATTATGAGTATGACGGGTCACACTACAGAAGCAAACTTCTTGAAATATATCAAGATTGCAAAAGAGGAGTATGCGGAAAGGAATCAGGAATTTTTCACTGGAAACAAGACAGCCGTATGAAGAAGAACGAACACAAATATAAGTTTACGGCTATGCCCGTGAATCTGACAGCCTGCATGGACAATAATTGCAGAAGTATGCTTTTTACGCTCATGCAGTTATCATCATACTTCGAGAATCGGAGTAAGTTAGAAAATAAGAAATGGGATGGTTGGTTCTTTCGGTCTAATGCAGACCTTCAAGCGGAAAGCCGTCTCAGTGAGAATTTGGTTAGAGCCACAATCAGCACCTTCTACCGAATTGGCATTGTTGATGTCAAGTTGGATGGGAAATCCAAAAATCAAACTCCCAATAAGTTTAGGCTCAATGAGGCTGCAATGCTCCAATGGGAAAAGTATAGCCTTGAGGATTGCATAAAGAACCCCGACTATGCAATCAAAACCGACCAGCATAAAGCGACTGGATGGAAGCCATCTTATCTTGTCAAAGCATCTGAGACTATCCCACAATCGCAACCGCTTCTCCCCCAAAGTGAGGACAATATAGATAATGCAGCAAATGTAGAGAATACAGAGAATGCAGAGAATCCAGAAAAGAAAGAAGAAAATATAGATACCTACCAGGGTACACTGGGGGCGACCGACATGAAGCAATCTCAAGATGATGCGTTTGACCGTTATTACCGAGAGGAGGATATGTGTATGAGAATCCTCAATAGTTATCCACATAATTGGCGAGCCTGGGAAGACATTCTCATAGCTCTGGACGTTTTGATGGAGAAAGCACCCAGCCCTGATTTGGCAAAGCAAACGTATTGGAAAATCCGATGCTTCCTCAATGAACGTGTCACCATCCTCAAAGAGAGGTATGCAGAAGACCCCTACAGTGACGATGCCATAGATTTTGAGAACAAACAGGAAGAGTGGGCTTCATACTCAAAAGGACAATCGGGGGCGTTTTCCTATTTCGGGGACGAATAACGGGGCTGTTTCTTCCAAAACGGGCAAAAAGAGAATCCACGGCTGACTCAGCGAGTTAACCGTGGATTTCTTATAAGTGGCTGGCATCAATCCGTGTGGATTGCTCCAATGTGGTGTATCTGTCTATAGTTCAGTGGGGTTGCAAGGGGGCTTGATTACTCCCACTCGATTGTTGCCGGTGGCTTGGAGGAGATGTCGTAGCATACGCGGTTGACGCCGCGCACCTTGCGGATGATGTCGTTGCTCACCTTTGCCATGAAATCGTAGGGGAGGTGTGCCCAGTCGGCGGTCATGGCGTCGGTCGAGGTCACGGCACGGAGAGCGACTGCGCGCTCATAGGTGCGTTCATCGCCCATCACGCCTACGCTCTGCACGGGGAGCAGCACCACGCCTGCCTGCCATACCTGGTCGTAAAGTCCCCAGTCGCGCAGTCCCTGGATGAAGATATCGTCGGCATCCTGGAGTATGCGTACCTTTTCAGGGGTGATGTCGCCGAGTATGCGTACCGCAAGTCCGGGTCCGGGGAAGGGGTGACGCTTGATAAGATGTTCAGGCATGCCGAGCTCGCGACCTACCGCGCGCACTTCATCCTTGAAGAGCAGGCGAAGGGGCTCGCAGAGCTTCAGGTTCATCTTTTCAGGCAGTCCGCCTACATTGTGATGGCTCTTGATAGTGGTGCCTGTGATTGAAAGCGACTCGATGCAGTCGGGGTAGATTGTGCCTTGTGCGAGCCATTTTACATCCTTGATTTTGTGGGCTTCTTCATCAAATACGTCGATGAAGCCTTTGCCGATTATCTTACGCTTGCGCTCGGGGTCGGTCACGCCGGCGAGTTCGCTGAAAAACTTTTCAGATGCGTCCACGCCGATTACGTTAAGTCCGAGACACTCGTAGTCGTGAAGCACGTTTTTGAACTCGTCTTTGCGGAGCATGCCGTGGTCCACAAATATACAGGTGAGATTTTTTCCTATCGCCTTGTTGAGCAGCACTGCAGCTACCGAAGAGTCGACGCCGCCGCTAAGTCCGAGCACTACCTTGTCGTCGCCTACCTGTTCTTTCAGGGCGGCTACGGTGCTCTCGATAAATGAAGCCGCGCTCCAGTCCTGACGGCTTCCGCAGATGTCTACCACGAAGTTACGTAGCAGTTGAGTGCCGTCGGTTGAGTGATATACCTCGGGATGGAACTGCACGCCCCACACTTTTTCGCCTTCAACCTGGTAGGCTGCATTGGCAACCTTGTCGGTCGATGCGATAATCTTGAAGTTGTCGGGGAGCGTGGTGATGGTGTCGCCATGACTCATCCACACTTGTGACCGCTCAGGAAGCCCGTGCAAGAGGGGATTCTGGTTGTCAAACTGTTCAAGATGCTCCCTGCCATATTCGCGCGAGCCGGCAGGTTCTACAGTGCCGCCGTTGGAGTAGGCTATGAACTGCGCGCCGTAGCATATGCCGAGAATCGGATATTTGCCACGGATTTTGCTGAGGTCAACCTTGAACGCTTTTTCATCGTAGACCGAGAAGGGGCTTCCCGAAAGTATCACTCCTATCACCGACGGGTCGTCGTGGGGAAACTTGTTGTAGGGAAGTATCTCGCAATACGTGTTCAACTCGCGCACCCGTCGCCCTATGAGCTGGGTCGTCTGCGAGCCGAAGTCGAGGATTATGATTTTCTCTTGCATAGAGTGATGATTGGGGTTTTGAAATCACTGCAAATATACGAATAAGTTTTCAGATTTCAGTTTTCAGATTTCAGAATTGTTGTTGTGGCATGGTTGCCGGTGTGTGATACAGAAGGGCATATTGTCAGAAGGGAGTTTTTAGTTTTCGGTTTTCAGTTTTCAGTTTTCAGATTTCGGGGGTGAGGCGTGGTGATGTAGAGGTTGCCCGGATGGGCATCTTCCATGATTAGCCGGGGGTTGAGCGGAGCGATACCCTCGGAAACGGTGATTGAAAACAGGCTGTTTCCGCGAGGAATCATCATGGATATCGTGATTGAAGATTCCCTCCGGGAAACGATTGTTGTTTGTGCGGCTCTCCGTAGGTATCGCTTTGCTCAACACTACGGCTACACGAGGAATTTTCCTGACGGAAAAGGATTGGGTGGTCAGGAAATCGGGGGTGAGGCGTGGCGATGTTTAGGTTGCCCGGATGGGCATCTTCCTTGATTAGCCGGGGGTTGAGCGGAGCGAAACCCTCGGAAATGGTGATTAAAAACAGGCTGTTTCCGCGAGGAATCATCATGGATATCGTGATTGATGATTCCCTCCGGGAAACGATTGTTGTTTGTGCGGCTCTCCATAGGTATCGCTTCGCTCAACACTACGGCTACACAAGGAATTTTCCTGACGGAAAGGATTGGGTGGTCAGGAAATCTTTAAGTAGTCAAGAGCTTCGTTAAGGGCGTTGTCGGGGTTTAGCCTGATTACCTCCGGGTCGCGTTTCAGCCAGGTGAGTTGTTTTTTTGCATAGACTCGTGTGTTTTTCTTCATTCGCGCTATGGCGGTGTCGAGATCCATGGTGCCGTCGAAAAAGGCAAACATCTCCTTGTAGCCTACGGTGTTGAGCGAGTTGAGATGGCGCAGCGGGTAGACTTTGCGTGCCTCTTCGATAAATCCGGCATCGACCATTGCATCGACCCTGCGGTTGATGCGGTCAAAAAGCTCTTCGCGCGGATGGTCAATCATCATTTTCACGGCATTAAACGGGCGCTCTTTAACCGCGCCTGTGCGCAGCGATGAGTAAGGTTGTCCGGCCTCAAGGCTTATCTCAATGGCATGGATAAGACGGCGGTGGTTTGCAAGGTCGGCGATGGCGAGATATCCGGGGTCGATATTGCGGAGAGTGGCGCGTATTCCCTCGATGCCTTCACGTTGGTAAAGCTCCATGACATGTCGGCGCACACTGTCGCTTACCGTAGGCAGGTCGTCGATGCCACGCGTCACCGCGTCGACATACATCATCGAGCCGCCACACATGACAGCATATGGCGACTTTTCCCACATCGCGGGTAGCAAAGCCATTACATCTTCCTCATATCGCGCCGCGCTGTAATATTCGTCGAGCGCGAGAGTTCCTACAAAGTGGTGGCGCACAGCTGCAAGCTCAGCTGCCGACGGGGCTGCTGTGCCTATAGGTATGTCGCGGAAAAGCTGCCGCGAGTCGGCAGAGATGATATCACATCCCAGCCGACTCGCAAGCTTTATCGACAGGTCGGTCTTTCCCGAGCCTGTAGGTCCGGTAATTACGACCAATGTAGGTTTTTCAGTCAGTTGAGCCATCTTTTATCGCTCGGCTACAATGCGCGCGATTTCGACGATGACCTGGGTGGCTTTTTCCATTGACGGTATGGGGATGAACTCATATCGTCCATGGAAATTAAGTCCGCCCGCAAAAATGTTGGGGCATGGCAGACCCTTGAATGAGAGCTGTGCGCCGTCAGTGCCGCCGCGGATAGGTACTACATGTGGTTCCACGCCGGCTATGCGCATGGCATCTTCTGCGATGTCGATGATATGCATGACCGGCTCTATTTTTTCGCGCATATTGTAGTACTGGTCCTTGATTTCGATGGCGGTGCTGTTGGGGAACTCATTGTTGATTTTTCTGACAAGATGTTCCAGCTCTTTCTTGCGGCGCTCGAAGCGGTCGCGGTCGTGGTCGCGGATTATGTAGGTGACCACGGTCTTCTCCACATTTCCCTCGATTGAGATGAGATGGTAAAAACCTTCGTAGCCTTCGGTATGCTCGGGTGTTTCCCAGCGTGGCAGCATCGATGTAAACTGGTTGGCGATGCGTATGGAGTTGATCATCTTGTGCTTGGCATATCCCGGATGTACGTTGCGACCGGTAAATGTCACCTTTGCCACGGCGGCATTGAAGTTTTCATATTCCAGTTCGCCTATCTCGCCTCCATCCATCGTGTAGGCGAAGTCGGCGCCAAACTGCTCTACGTCAAACTTGTGGGCGCCCTGTCCGATTTCCTCATCGGGGTTGAATGCAATACGTATCTTGCCATGCTTGATTTCGGGATGTTTCATCAGGTAGTCTACCGCTGAGATAATCTCGGCGATACCTGCCTTGTCGTCGGCGCCGAGCAGGGTGTTTCCGTCGGTCACGATGAGGTCTTGTCCGCGATATGAGTCGAGCTCGGGAAATTCACGCGGAGAAAGCACAATCTCTTTCTCGGCGTTGAGTGTAATGTCGCCGCCCTCGTAGTTTTTCACGATGCGCGGGGTGACATGTCGACCCGATAGGTCGGGCGAAGTGTCGAGGTGAGCTATGAAGCCAACCGTGGGCACCGGTGTCTCGATGTTGGCTGGTAACGTCGCCATCAGATATCCGTTGTCATCAAGGGTTATATCTTCAAGACCCATGGACTGTAGCTCCTTTTCAAGGTGTTGTGCAAATTCCATCTGACCGGGAGTCGATGGCCAGAGATTTGTAAGCTCGTCACTTTGAGTGTCAAACTTTACATATTGTAGAAATCGGTCAACTACGTTCATACAGGAATGTTTTAAAATGTTTCAATGAATGCAAAATTATAAGAAATTCTCGAATAAGCAATCTCTGCCGCCACTTTAACTGCTATTTTTCTCTTTTTCTCCGATTTTTCGCTTATATTTGTTTTCAGTAATTCAAAGCTTCATTGTATTATGAGCAAGCTGATATACATGCTTTTGTGTGGGGCTGTGGTGATGGCAGTGAGCTGTTCGCGCAGTACATATAAATCTCTTCCGGGCGATATAGGTACGGCGACCGTCGCCGCCACGCAAAGTGATGAGGAGTGGGCGGTTCAAGAACCGGCTTGGACTTACTACGAACGGCTATCGCTCGCCTTAGGATGCGATTCAAATTGCATCGGCATAAGTTCCGACATGACATTGCCTGACTGGTACTCCGGGTGCTTTGTCAATAAACGTGACAGGTTGACCATAAATGTAATCGGTGATTCGCTTCAGCTCAGGCGAATGCTTGAGGATATGCTTCAAGGAGACGGGTTTGACATGGGAATGGGGTTGTTCTGCTGGAATGAGCAACGTGCCGTGACCGATTCGCTTTTAAAAGCAGTAGAGCGCTCACCGGTCGACATAAACATGAGTTGCAGTTCGAATGTCGACGGAACTGTGGAAGTAACGCTCGAAGCTTCAAACGACTCTGCAATAGAAGTTTTCAGAAAAGAGGTGTTCGACTCTCCGTTACTACGGTTTAAGCGAGCCGACAAAGTAGGAATTATCCTTGAAAAAGAAGAAGTTGAGGTAAATGAAAAGCAAGCCGAGGAGCAGTCTTGTATTGACCACGAGACACTACCTCAGTTTCCGGGCGGCGACGGAGCCATGATAAAATATATCTATGACAATCTCAGGTATCCCAAAGAGGCTTACGATGAAAACATACAAGGTAGGGTTGTCGTGCAGTTTCTTGTTGATAAGTCCGGAGATATTGACTCGATTAAAGTCGTGAAGAGCAAGGACTCTTATCTTGATGCTGAAGCCGTCAGGATAGTGAGGTCTTTCCCGAAGTTTACTCCAGGCACATTTGATTCAATGCCTGTCGAACAGTGGATGACTTTGCGTGTAATGTTTAAAAAGACTGATTATGACGACAGGTTGAATACGAAATATCCGGCTTTTCAATATGACAATGGTGATGATTATGTCAGAGACGGGCTTTATCGCATAGTGGATGAAAGAGGAAGAATTGGATATGCCGATGAGAAAGGCAACACGGTCATAACACCCCGGTTTTCATTTGGATTTCCTTTTGAGAACGGGAAGGCAAAAGTCACAGATTGCGGACAAATGAAAGAAGTGGAGGGAAGTCGGGGCGAATACCATTATTGGGAAAGCGACGACTGGTATTTTATCGACAAGAGTGGTCGTAAATTATAGCTTGCTATAAATGATGGATGGCAGGAGTCAGGATGTGTACCGGGTCACGGCAGGTCGATGTAGCCTGCGCCTTGGCGCACGATTACAGGGGCTGAGCTGTCGGTGATATCTACTACGGTCGAGGGGATTTCGTTGCCCTCCCCGCCATCGATGATGAGGTCGGCAGAGCCGTCATACTGTATGGCGAGCGACTGCGGATAGATTAGGCTCCCTTCGCCGTCATCTTCCACTGATGTGGTCAATATCGGATTGCCAAGCATTCCGGCTATTGCAGTGGGAATCGGGTTGTCCGGTATACGTATGCCAACTGTCTTTCTCCCTTTGAACACTTTAGGCAGGCGGGTTGAAGAGGGTAGCAGGAAGGTGAACGGTCCCGGAAGATACTCTTTAAGCATCTTGAACGCGCGGTTGTCGATGCGGGCATATTCGGCGGCTTGCGATATGTCGTGGCATATTATTGACAGCTCGGTCTTCTGCGGATTTATGCCTTTTATACGGCATATGCGTTCTATGGCATTGTTGTTTAGTGCATCGCAGCCAATGGCATAGAGGGTGTCGGTAGGGTAGATGATGATACCTCCGGAGCGGAGAGTGTCTACGGCGTGCTCAAGATACTTTTCATTGAGACTCGTCGGATACATTGGCAGGATGGTCATGGTCAATATGGTTTTCGGTATTTTTCCGGGTTTAGGTCGTCAAGTATGCTGAGATATGAGTTATAGCGCGATTGGGCTATGCGGTGCTCGTTCAGAGCTTCCAGCACGGCACATCCCGGTTCGTGGGTGTGGGTGCAGTTGTTGTAGCGGCAGTCGTGGGATATCTCAAATATATCGGGGAAGAAATGGGCTATCTCCCCGCGTTCAAAGTCGATAGTGCCAAAGCCCTTTATCCCGGGGGTGTCGATAATCCAGCCTCCGCCCGGCACAGGAAACATGCCGGAGAATGTGGTTGTGTGCATTCCCGTGTCATGGATGTCTGATATTGCTGCCGTGCGTAGTCCGAGTCCGGGGAGCAGGTCGTTTATGATAGTCGACTTTCCTACGCCGGAGTTGCCCGAAAACAGTGAAATCTTGTCGCTGATACGTTGGCGTAGCTTGTCGATGCCTTCGCCTGTCAGCCCCGACACATGCATCACCTCGTAGCCGATGGAGCTATATAGATAGCTTACCGCGTCAAGGTACTCCTTGTCTTCCTCCTCTGTCAGGAGGTCGGTCTTGTTGATAAGCAGGATTGTCTTTATTCGGTAAGCCTCGGCTGTGGCGAGGAAGCGGTCGATGAAAGTGGTCGAGGTGACCGGATGGGCAAGAGTGACCACCAGAAATGCCTGGTCAATGTTTGCCGCGATTATGTGGGACTCTTTCGACAGGTTTATCGCCTTGCGTATGATATAGTTGTCGCGAGGCTCTATTGCCGTGATAAAGGCATTGCCGTCAGGATTGACGATGATGTCAACGCGGTCGCCTACCGCCACCGGATTGGTGGTGCGTATGCCTTTGATTCTGAAATTGCCTTTAATCTTGCAGTTGATGTCGCCCTGTTCAGTGTGGACGACATACCAGCTTCCTGTATTTTTTATTACGAGTCCTTTCATTTCAGTGGGTTATTCTCCGATTATGGTTATCACCAGGTCGCGCGGACCTCCGTGGTCACGGAACTCACACAGGAATATGCCCTGCCAGGTGCCTATGTTGAGGTATCCGTCGGTAATGGGGATGGTAAGCGATGAGCCGAGCATCACCGTCTTTGCATGAGCAGCCATGTCATCGTCGCCTTCGGCTGTGTGGAGATAGTATGGCGCTCCTTCAGGTGCCACGCGGTCAAGAATCTCATTGAGGTCTTTGCGCACATCAGGGTCGGCATTTTCTGTCAACATCAATGCCGCCGAAGTATGTTTAAGAAACAGGTTGATGATACCCTTGTCAGGGAGCGCCGGAAGTATTCTTGATATTTCTCCCGTGATGAGGTGTAAACCCTTTGAGCGTGGGGCGAGTTTTATTTCTTTTTGCAGTATCATGGCTTGGTTATTGATTATAACACAAAGATACTTCAATATTATCAAAAAAGCAATATCAATCACTAAAGACGGGGTAGTACACAAATGTGATGTGGGCGCAGGTTGCCACAGCGAGCGCAATTACAGCCGCGAGTATGCCGAAAAACTCAAGCATGTCGCGTGTGCCGGTCGCCCACCGCAGGTGAGGATATTCCTTCATGGCAAATGCCGTGACAGAGGGCAGGAGCCATAGCTGGCTGATGTAACGCGGCTGCCACGACTGCTCGAAAATAAAGCAGCTTGCTATGGCGATGATGATTATTGCCCATATTATGGTCGGGAGTATGTTGCAATACTTTATCAAGGCGATTACGCTTATTACGATAATAAGCGGCATCAGCGGTCCGAATCCATGGCTCCAGCTTCCGGCGAACGGATGGGCGAGGTCAATAAGCGATATGAGTAACGTCGTGAAACGGTTGTATTCAAGATATATTCCTGATTGTTCGGCATGAGGGTAGATGGGGTTGCCGTGACCGGGCAATACATATCCGGCTGCAATGAAATCGCTTACGGCAGGATTGTAGCCGTAGATGCTGAATGCAAAGATAAGCGAGAGAGTGCCGGCAAGGAGCAGCTTCCATGCAAATGCCTTCCTGTGGTTAATGGCACACCACACTATAGCCGCGAGTACAACGCAGCTTTCAAGCACTATGATATCCTTTCCGTTGCTGAACGCCACGATGATGGTGCCGGTGAGCAGCACCCAGTCGCGGAGACGTCCGTGGTACCACAGCTCATACACGAGAGCTATGGTGATGAGCATACAGTAATAGAAAGTCAAGTCGGAGCCTTCGCGATATAGGGTCGACAATACTGCGGGGTTGCAGATAAACAGCATTACCAGGGCGCGACGGCTGCCTCCCTGCGACTCACGTCCGATTCTGCCTATAAGGTCGAAGAGTATAAATGCGGTGGCTTCCATCAGCAATACTCCCATCATGTCAAGTTCGGGCATCGCAAATTTCCACGCCACGGCGATTGCGAGCATGAGCAGAGCCACCGTAATGCCTTTAAGTGCTGTGAGATAATAGTCGCTCCATATACAGGTGAGCAGTATCGCGGCTCCTGCAGCCGCGGGCAGAATCCATTGAAATTCTATCGCAAACAGTGATAGTATACTTTGTGCTACGCTCACAAATATTACGGTGAGGAGTAGGATAGCACCTGTGGCTTGTGATAAATTGTGTATCTTGTCCATTTTTAATATCGTGTTTGCGGTATCGCGATGAATTTATTAACTTTACTCTATTAATTATAACAGACCAACAATATGCTCCCCCAAACAGTTCATTTTGCCGAGGTTATATTGCCTCTTCCGCTTTACGGCACATTCACTTACCGCATACCTCCGGTATTGTCCGGGGCGGTTGCGCCGGGATGTCGTGTCGTGGTGCCGTTTGGAAAGAAAAAGTTTTACACGGCGATAGTCGTGGCGGTAGGCAATGTCGCCCCGGAGGGGTTTGAGGTCAAGGATATCGTGTCGGCACCCGATGACTGCCCTGTATTGCGCTATCCGCAGATGAAATTCTGGGAATGGATAGCAGAGTATTACCTCTGTTCGGTCGGCGACGTGTATAAGGCGGCTGTGCCTGCCGGATTGAAAATCGAGAGCGAGACCTTTGTCGAGCTTAATCCCGATTATGAGGAGTCGCCCGACGACCGGCTCGGGGAGCGTGAGGCTATAATAGCACAGTCGCTTGACCACAACGGCAAGATGACGGCAGCCGACATAGAGAAAAAGACCGGGCTGCAACGTGTGGAGACCATAATAATGCGTATGGTTGAAAAGGGCGTGATAATCATCTCGGAGAAGCTCGTGGAGCGCTACCGGTCGAAGAAGGAGGTATGTGTAAGACTTGCCGTGGACCGCTCCGACAATGAGGCGATGCACCGTGCATTTGATGCCGTGAGAAATGCGCCCAAGCAAGAGCAGATGCTTGTGGCGCTTGTCGACATGCTTAACAAGCATCGCAGCGAGGGGATAGCCGGGGAGGTGACCCGCGCGGCGTTAATGGAGGTCACGGGACTGTCGCCGGCGATATTGTCGGCGCTTGCCGCTAAATGCATCGTGAAGGTGTTTGTGCGTGAAATCAACCGTTTCCGCTATATCGGCACACCTACAGGCGAACTTCCCAAGCTTACCGAGCCGCAGAACACGGCGTTGCGGGAGATTCATACCGGATTTCTTGAAAAAGATGTGATGCTCCTCCATGGAGTGACATCAAGTGGAAAGACTGAAATTTACATACATCTTATCGACTTTGTTTTGAAGAAGGGGGAGCAGGTGCTGTATCTTGTCCCGGAGATAGCCCTTACCACGCAGCTCACCCGCAGGTTACAGAAAGTGTTTGGCGACAAGGTGGTGATATACCACTCGAAGTTTTCCGACAATGAGCGCGTCGACTTATGGAAGCGCATACTGCATGACCCGTCGCCCTGTGTGGTGATAGGCGCGCGGTCGTCGCTCTTCCTGCCTTTTTCAAAGCTCGGGCTTGTCATTGTCGACGAGGAGCATGAGTCAAGCTACAAGCAGTATGACCCGGCACCCCGTTATAATGCCCGTGATTGCGCTATTGTGCTTGCCTCGATGCATGGGGCACGTACGTTGCTCGGTAGTGCCACTCCTTCGGTAGAGACTTATTACAAGGCTACCAAAGGTCGCTACGGGCTTGTGTCGCTGCAAGAGCGTTATGAAGGGGTTGAGCTCCCGACTATACGCGTGATTGACATGACTGAAGAGCGCAAACGCAACGGCGTGAGCGGACCTTTTTCCAACGAACTTGTGAAATTGTCGCGTGAGGCGTTGCGCCGGGGAGAGCAGGCGATATTTTTCCATAACCGCCGTGGTTATGCGCCGGTGGTCGTGTGTCGTCAATGTGGTTATGTGCCGAAATGCCAGAATTGTGACGTGTCGCTTACTTATCATCGCCGTGCGGGGGAGATGGTGTGTCATTACTGTGGCGCCACATATAAGCTTCCTGTCATATGTCCTTCTTGCAAGGAGCCGTCGATTGAAGTTCACGGCTATGGTACCGAGCGCATAGAAGACACGGTGGAAAATGTATTTCCTGATGAGAAGATTTCGCGTATGGACCTTGACACCACCCGAAACAAAGATGGCTATGAAAATATTATCAATGAGTTTTCGACAGGAAAGACCAGCATTCTTGTCGGCACTCAGATGGTGACAAAGGGTCTTGACTTTGACAGGGTGAGCATAGTCGGAGTGCTTAATGCCGACACTCTTATCAATTTCCCCGATTTCAGGTCGACCGAACGCGCATTTAACATGCTGGAGCAAGTGGCGGGACGCGCCGGCAGGCGTGAGAAGCGCGGGCTTGTAGTGGTACAGACCACTCAGCCGGCACATCCGGTAATATCGTTTCTGCAAGCCCACAATTATCTCGGTTTTTACCGCCATGAACTTGAGGAACGCCACCGCTTCAACTATCCGCCGTTTACCCGGGTAATCAATATTTATCTTAAACACCGCGACGAGTTGCGCCTCATAGAGGCATCGGCACGCTATGCCGAGACATTGCGAAATCTGTTTGGCAACCGTGTGTTCGGTCCCGATGAGCCCCATGTGGCGCGTATCCAGTCGCTTTATATACGCAAAATCATGCTGAAAGTGGAAACGCAGGCATCCATGCGTAAAGTCAAGGATATCCTGCGTTCGGTCTATGAGTCATTTATGGCTGACGCCGCCCTGCGGTCAATGCAGGTGTATTACGATGTCGACCCAATGTAGGCTTGCTGATTACCAGAGGTTGTAGTGTATTGCCTCCGGGTTCCACTTGTCTTTAGGCTGTTGATTGCCTGCGGGATAACCTACGGGCACTACGCATAACGGTATTATATTGTCAGGCATGCCGAGTCGTTCCTTGACTGCTTTTACACGTTCAAGGTCGGGGTACACTCCTGTCCATACCGCGCCAAGACCGAGGGCATGGGCGGCGATAAGCATGTTTTCTGTAGCTGCCGACACATCCTGAATCCAGAAATCCCTTCCTTCACCTTCAATAGCCTTGTTCATGTCGCCACAAGCCACGATGGCAAGCGGTGCATGAGTGAGCATCTTGGCATAAGGCAATACCTCGGCGAGCGAGTCAAGAGCCTCGCGGGTGTCGAGCACTACAAATGCCCAAGGCTGTTTGTTGACTGCCGACGGGGCTGACATAGCGGCGCGGAGAAGTATCTCAACCGTGTCACGTGATACAGCGTGGTCAGGCTCGTAAGAGCGGATGCTTGTACGGGTGAATATTGCGTCAAGCATAGCTGAAGAGGAGTCCGTGGGGGTGGTCTCCGTGGTTGTGTTATTGTTGTTGCAACTTGAAAGAGCCATAGTGATTATTACTGCTAATGGTAGAATTAAATTTTTCATATTGATGGTTATTAATAATGTGATGAGGTGTCGATAAGTTCATTTCATCAGGAGTTATTTTACCGCTATTTTTTGAGAGACGCCGTTGACTGTCACTATATATAGTCCGGCTGCCGGAACTGTTACGGTTGCACCGGCACCCATGGCGTCGTATAGGGTAAATCCCGCTATGTTCAATACCGTTATGCGCGATTCGGCAGGTGTCGAAACTGAAATTGTGAGATTGTCGGACGAAATCGCGGTCCCGTCGCCATGTATATCGGAAATGGAAGTCGAGTTTTGGTCGTTTTTCCCGATTGCGGTAAACTTTATGAGCCCATCATCGGTCTCGGTGATTCCGATGATTGAAATTCCCATGTCTTCACCCGACCATGGACGGAGCGCAGGCTTGGTGGCGGGGGTAAATGAGGTGATACCGGCTGTCCCCGGGAAGGCATCGCCGGCGCGGGTCAATTCCGACATAACATTATCGGCTTCCTCAAGGTCGACATATTGGTGGGCGCGGGCATTGTTTACAATATTATCTCTCCACGCCGACTCGTTGTAGTCGATGTGCCACACAAGCATACCGTGTCCCGGTATATAGGAGTCCCAGCCTGTCTTCTGTCGGTTTTCAAGCAGGAAAAATTCATTTTCCTTCGGGGTGGATATGATTGCACCGTCGCCATTTTCGGCTATGTGGCGCAATGTGATTTCCCTTACTCCTACGGTTATATCCTGAGGTGTGACCCATCCGAGGGCATAACGTTCAAATATGGAATAGCCGGCAGGAGTGTTTTCTCCATTGTTGTAAGAACCGCTGTCAAGAAGCGACCAGGCGCCGGGGGTGAAAGCGGTGGAAGAGGAGGTCGCATAGAGGTCGGGGAGACCGAGCACGTGGGAAAATTCGTGGCAGAATGTGCCTATGCCGCAGGTGTGGTTGCCGACGCGCTCGTTGGTGCAGGCATAAGAGTCAAGTTTTACTCCGTCAAATATGTATTCGGTTGTCGGCTCCCAGTCGGAGATGTATGATGAGTGAGGCCATATCGTGTTGGCTCCGCCGGATGTAGCCTCCCCGCGACCGGCATAAAACAGGAATACATTGTCGATAATGCCGTCATCATCACGGTCGTAGACTGAAAAGTCCACTTCGCTGTCAAGTAGCTGGCACGCTTCTATTACCATCTTGTGAGGAGCCTTGTCATTGCCCCACCTGTCGTTGCCGCCGTAATAAGCTGTGGGCTGTGACAAGACTACTGGACCGTAGACATCGAAGTCGGGACGGAAGATACCCGATGAGTTCTGCACAAAGTAGTCGCGTGCGCTGCCTGTGGCTCCGCCGAGATTACATCCCTCTTCATTGAGCAGGGAGGTGAAATAATTGTGGGCGTCATCGGTGAAAAACTCGCAGTCAGAAAATTCGACAAGTATCACAAGCGCTTTCTGCTCTCCCGTTGCCGGAAATGAAGTGCCGGGGAATAGTCCTATGCGACGGGGCATGGCATCAATGGTCCTTGCCGCGTCTACTTTGCTGAGAAAGACGTTAGCCTCCGGGCTGCGCATATGTCGCGGTGTGGCTGTCATGGAGGAGCGCATAAGATTGCCGTCGGGCGTGGTGGAGGCGTAATAGTACACGTCGTTATCGTTGATGAGGGGAAAGCCGTCGTCGGTAAGGAAATAGTGGAAATGCTCGTCACCGATAAGTCTTACATTAAGCTCGGTGCCGTCGGGTTGGGTCACTGTAATCAGTCCGGGTTGAGCCTTGACTGCATGAGATTCCGGACTTCCGGCTAAGACTATGGCTACGATTAGGCATATATGACAGATAATATTTTTCATACTGTAAACACTTTGTCTTGCAAATATACAAAAATATTATGAATAAGCGAAGTAGCGCGTTTTGCGCAATTGTCGTTGGTAGGTGAATGTCGGGATTTTGCCGACTATATACGGTAATTTTTGAATTTTGACATTTATTGCATCTGGATTGGCGAAAAATGTTGTAACTTTGACATTATGAACACACTGGTAGAACGCATAGGTGATGCTGCCGTGGTGATGGTAAGCGGCGTGTCGGGCTCGGGCAAGACAACACTTGCCATGGCGCTTGGGGCTTACGGATATGAGCATCTGTCAATCGACAGGATAATGTGGCGGCAGCACGGTATGTGTGGGCGTGATTATCCTGAAGAGATGTTTCCCGTATATCTTGCCGAAGCTGAGACCGATTTGCTCAGTCGTCTCGGGGATATATTGTCCTGTGGCGGCAAGGCGGTGATAGACTTTACTTTCTGCAAACGCGACAAGCGCGATGCTTACCGGAAATATGTCAAGTCGCGCGGCGGCGATAGCGTGCTGATTTATTGCGATACACCGCTGACGGAGATAAAGCAGCGGCTGCATATACGCAACCTGACTCCCGGACCTGATGCGGCGATTGTGACCGACGCGATGGCGGAACGGTTTTTCGACGGATTTCAACGCCCCGGCGATGATGAACCTCATATAAGATATTCTGTCGGACAGGTGTTTTAATGTGTTATATAAAATATGTACTAACCTTTTTACGACATAACCAAGATGAAAAAAGAGATGATTTTAGTGACAGGTGGCACCGGATATATCGGATCGCACACAGTCGTTGAACTTCAGAATGCAGGTTATCCCGTGGTGATAGTGGATAATCTGTCAAACAGTAACCGCGATGTGCTTGACGGTATTGAGCGCATAACCGGAGTGCGTCCCGAATTTTTCGAGGGAGACTGCACTGACATGGATACTATGAAAAGCCTCTTTGACAAGTATCCCGAAATCAAGGGCATAATCAATTTTGCGGCAAGCAAGGCTGTCGGCGAGTCAATGGAAAAGCCGATACTATATTACCGCAATAATCTCAACACCCTCCTTAACCTTCTCGACCTGATGGGAGAGCGCGGCGTGAAAGGTATCGTGTTCTCGTCATCATGTACCGTATATGGCGAGCCCGACAACAACCCCGTGACCGAGGAGGCTCCCATCAAGAAGGCGACATCGCCCTATGGAAATACCAAGCAGATTTCGGAAGAAATCATCACCGATGTAATCAATGCCGGCGCTCCGTTTAAGAGCGTGATATTGCGCTACTTCAACCCTGTAGGCGCGCATCCTTCGGCTGAGATAGGCGAGCTGCCCAACGGTGTGCCACAGAATCTTATCCCTTATCTTACCCAGACTGCTATCGGTGTAAGAAAGGAGTTGAGTGTGTTTGGCAACGATTATAATACCCGTGACGGTTACTGTATCCGCGACTTTATAGATGTAGTGGACCTTGCACGCGCCCATGTGATAGCCGTAGAGCGAATGCTTGAGGATAAGAGCGAGGCAAAAATCGAGATATTTAACCTCGGCACAGGCAACGGACTGTCGGTAATGGAGCTTATTAACGCTTTTGAGCGCGCTACCGGGGTGAAGGTGCCGTATAAGATTGCGCCGCGCCGCGCCGGTGATATAGAGCAGGTATGGGCCGACCCGAAGTATGCCAACGAAGTGCTTGGCTGGACCGCCACTACTCCCATTGATGACACCATGCGCTCTGCATGGGCATGGCAGCTCAAGCTCCGCGAACGCGGTATAATGTAATTTCACTCAGCTACTTATATAAAAAAAGAACAGGATGCACTCATTGTGCATCCTGCTTTTTTATCGGGATAAGCGAAATGTCTTATTTCACGATGAGCAGATAGTAATTTTTCTTTCCTTTCTGAACAAGGATATACTTATCGTTGAGGAGCATGTCGGTGGTTGCCGGCAGATTTATGTCGGTTACTTTCTCCTTGTTGATTGAAAGTCCGTTGCCCTGCGCAAGCTTGCGGAGCTCGCCCTTGCTGGGGAATACCTTTGCCTTGTCGGTGAGCAGCACTGCAAGATTTACTGAGCCGTCAAGGTCGGCGCGCTCAATCTCGAAGCGGTCAACTCCTTCAAAGATATCGAGGAGAGTCTGCTCGTCAATGTTGTGAAGTAGTTCGCCTGCCTTGTTGCTGAATAGAATCTGCGATGCTTCCACGGCTGCGTTGTATTCGGCTTCGGAATGAACCATTGTGGTCACTTCGCGGGCAAGACGCTTCTGGAGCGGACGCAGACCGGGGTCAGCTTTCTGCTCGGCGATAAGCGAGTCGATTTCCTCTTTTGGAAGAGAGGTGAATATCTTGATGTAGCGCTCGGCATCTTCATCTGACACATTTAGCCAGAACTGGTAGAACTTGTAAGGAGAGGTGTAGCGAGCGTCAAGCCATACATTTCCGCTTTCAGTCTTACCGAATTTGGTACCGTCAGCCTTGGTTATAAGCGGGCAGGTGAGGGCATATGCCTCGCCGCCATTGGTGCGACGTATAAGCTCAGTGCCTGTGGTCATGTTGCCCCACTGGTCAGAACCGCCCATCTGCAATTTACATCCTTTGGTCTCGAAGAGATGGAGGAAGTCGTAGCCCTGAAGAAGCTGATAGGTAAACTCGGTAAACGACAATCCGTCGCGAGCCTCGCCGTTGAGACGCTTTTTAACAGAGTCTTTAGCCATCATGTAGTTGACGGTGATGTGCTTGCCTATGGTGCGGGCAAAGTCGAGGAATGAAAATTCTTTCATCCAGTCGTAGTTGTTGACCAGCTCTGCACGGTTGGGGGCATCAGACTCAAAGTCAAGGAATTTGGCAAGCTGCTTTTTGATAGCTTCCTGATTGTGACGCAGGGTAGGCTCATCAAGAAGATTACGCTCTGCCGACTTTCCCGACGGGTCGCCGATCATGCCGGTCGCGCCGCCCACGAGAGCTATCGGTTTGTGACCGCAACGCTGGAAATGACGGAGTATCATCACTCCGCAGAGGTGACCGATATGAAGAGAGTCGGCGGTGGGGTCTATTCCGAGGTAAGCTGTCACTTGCTCTTTTTCAAGAAGTTCGTCTGTGCCCGGAATCATGGTGTGGAGCATTCCGCGCCACTTTAATTCTTCAATAAAATTCATCGAATTATTATGTTTGAGTTATTGTTTTCGTCTATAATTAATGTGCAAATTTAAGCATTTATTGTGATATGGGGTGTTGCCCGTGATAAAAATGTGTAATTTTGCATCATGAATACTATTCAGTTACAAAGCGACACGTTGCGTTATATCGGTGTAACTCTCTCCAATCCCCATCATGTGGCGGTGGAGCCGGGGGTGACGGTGGTTATTGGTCCCAACGGAAGCGGAAAGAGCACTTTCGGCAGGATAATAGAAAAGGGTTGGAATATCATGACCAATTCGATAAAGACCGAAGGTGAGAAGCCGGTGATAAAGTTTATCGAGTTCAGCGACATTCACTCGCTGAGCGGATGTCATGTAGAGTATTATCAGCAACGCCACGAGGCGACAATGAACGATGAGGTTCCGACCGTGGCTGAAATCATGGGCGGCAATGTCGCTACCGACACTTGGCGCCAATTCTGCTCATGGCTTCATCTGGAAGGGGTGGAGCATAAGAAGGTCAACTATCTGTCGAGCGGTGAGCTGCGCAAACTGCTGATAATAAATATGATGTATCAACAGCCCGACCTGTTGATAATCGACAACCCCTACATCGGTCTTGACGCTGCGTCGCGGGTGCTGTTTGACGAGGCTATCGCCGCCATCGCCGAGCGCGGCACATCGGTGATGTTGCTCCTCTGTAATCCGGGGGAGATACCCGACTGTACCGACATCGTGATACCGATGCAGGCGCTTACCGTAGGTGAGCCTGTAGACTGTCGCGGCAATGCGGCGGCTGTGCGTGAGTCGATGATGACACTGATGGATTATGCCGTAAACCTGGAGCGTATACCGAAGTCGCCGCGCGAGAAGCTGCCTCATGACGTGACTCTTGAGTTGCGTGGGTGTAATGTGAGCTATGGCACGCGCAAGATAATCGAAAATGAATCGTGGCTCGTAAAGAGCGGTGAGTGCTGGGCTCTTGCCGGACCTAACGGAAGCGGCAAGTCGGTGTTGCTCAGTCTTGTGTATGCCGATAATCCGCAGGCCTATTCCAATGACATCACTCTCTTTGACCGCAGCCGCGGCTCCGGAGAGAGCATCTGGGATATAAAACGGCGCATAGGCTATGTGTCGCCCGAGATGCATCTTTATTTCCGTTTCGAGGGGACGGTAAGGGATGTAGTGGCACAAGGATTGCGCAGCACTACGGGTAATTACGGAGCCATATCGCGTGCTGCGGCTGAAGAAGCCATGGCGTGGCTCTCGCTTTTCCATCTTGAGCATCTTGCCGACCGGCGCTACACGACTTTGTCGACCGGCGAGCAGAGGCTTGTGCTGATAGCGCGCACTTTTATCAAGCATCCCGACCTGCTGATACTTGACGAGCCGCTTCATGGACTTGATGCCGCCCGCAAGCGAAGTGTCAAGGCGGTTATTAACACTATCGTTCGCCGTGACCACCCGACGCTAATCTATGTCACCCACTTTTTGCCGGAGGTGCCTGAGTGCGTGACCCATACCAAAACCCTTAAAAAGTTAAAAAATCCATAAAAACAATAGGTTGCCCCATGCACTCGTTGTCGTTTTGTCACTTTTTTGTAACTTTGAAAGTCAATTAATAGTAAACCGATTATGAAGTGCATTCATTTTGTCTTGGCACTAATGTTGATTTCCGCTATGTCGTGTAAAGGTGACGGAAACAAAGCCAAGACACAGGTCATGGAAGAGCAGGGTGCGATTTTTCCCGTGAAATTCAGTGCCGACAGCGCTTATAACTATGTCAAGGCGCAAGTCGATTTCGGTCCGCGCATACCTGACAGCGAGGGACATGCGGCTTGTAAGGAGTATATAGTAAGTCAGCTACGACGTTTTGGCGCCGACACCATTGTCGAGCAAAATTTCACCACTGCCAATTATCTTGGCACCGGCATGTCGCTGACCAATATCATGGCGCGCTACAATCCGGAACAGGATGACAGGATTTTGCTTGTGGCTCACTGGGATACACGTCCCTGGGCTGATGCCGACCCTGATGTCAACAAGAGGAATACGCCTGTCCCGGGAGCCAATGACGGTGCCAGCGGGGTAGGGGTGCTTCTGGAGCTTGCACGCAATTTCAACGAAAAGTCACCCGAAATAGGTGTCGACCTGCTCTTTGTCGACGGTGAGGATTCGGGCAACAGCAGCTCATGGGGCAGCAGCGAGGAGACATGGTGTCTCGGCACACAATATTGGGTCAAGCATATGCCTTATGTGGCAGAAAACACGCCTCGCTACGGTATCCTGCTTGACATGGTAGGCGGCATAGACGCCAAGTTTTACCGCGAGTATCTCTCGCAGGAATATGCTGAAAATATAAATGACAAGGTATGGGGCAACGCTTCGGCTGCAGGATATGACAAGTATTTCCTTAACGGAGTGCGTGGCGGTATCACTGACGACCATATATTTATCAATCGCGCCGGCATACCATGTATCGACATAATCGAGTGTAGTCATCCTTCTACCGGCTCTTTTTCGCCGGTGTGGCACACGGTGTCTGACGACATGAACCATATCGACAAGGCTACGCTGAAAGCCGTAGGCCAGACGGTAGCAAATACTATTTATAACGAGAAAATAAGTAAATAACATAACATCATGACTATAAACCAGCAACAAGACGAAATAGTGGAGGAATTCAGCGACATTGACGACTGGATGGACCGCTACGCATATATAATCGACCTTGGAAACGCGCTTCCTCCCATGCCGGAGTCGGGTCACATACCTCAAAATCTTATCGAGGGGTGCCAGAGCCGTGCATGGCTGAATGCCGATTTGACCCCTGACGGAAAAATCGAGTTTACCGCCGATAGCGATGCGATAATAGTGAAAGGCATTATAAGCCTGCTTATAAAGGTGCTTTCAGGTCACACCCCCGACGAGATTCTTGACTCTGACCTGTATTTTATCGAAAAAATCGGTCTTGCCGAGCACTTGTCGCCCACCCGCAGCAACGGACTGGCGGCACTGGTGAAGCAGATGAAGCTTTACGCCGTGGCTTACAAGGCAAAACTTGATGCGGAAAAGTAGTAAACCAATTGAAATATTAATTATAATAACACCAATCATTTATGTTTAAAAATCAACCGGCAGGACTGTATGTGCTTTCGCTCGCCAATACCGGTGAGCGCTTCGGCTATTACACGATGCTCGCAATTTTCTTGCTATTCCTGCAGGCGAAATTTGGATTTGACTCAACGGTGTCAGGTCAGATTTACGCAGGCTTCCTCGCTCTTGTATATTTCATGCCTCTGATAGGCGGCTGGGTCGCTGACCGCTGGAGTTTCTCCAAGTGTGTGGTCACCGGTATCGCAGTTATGTTTGTCGGATATATGATTATGGCGATTCCTACTGAGATTCGCAGTACTTCTTCTCTTGTGATACTTTGTGCATCGCTGCTCCTTATCGCCATCGGTACGGGATTGTTTAAGGGCAATCTTCAGGTGATGGTGGGCGACCTGTACAACAATGCCCGTTTCAGCGGACAGCGTGATGCAGCATTTTCCCTTTTCTACATGGCTATCAACATCGGCTCTATGTTTGCTCCCATGGCGGCTACCGCGATGTGTAACCTCGCGATGAAGGCAAAGGGACTTACCTATGTCAGCACTCTTCCCGCGCTCTGCAACCAGTATCTTGACGGAGCTGAGAACGGAGCCGAGATTATCGCCACCGCCACTGAAGCAGGAATGATGCCGGGTGCCGACCTCGCTGCATGGGCTTCGCAATATATCACTACTCTTACCACAGGTTACAGCTACGGCTTTGCCGTGGCATGTGCTTCGCTGATTGTGAGCTTCCTCATATATTTCCTTGGAAGAAAGACTTATGCCCACATCCTTCACGACAAAAAGAATCCTGCAGCAAAGGCTGCCGAGTCGACCGGACCGGAGCTTACTCCCGCTCAGACCAAGCAGCGCGTGGTAGCTCTCTTGCTCGTGTTTGCTGTGGTTATCTTCTTCTGGATGGTGTTCCATCAGAATGGCGCCACTCTTACGGAATTTGCCAAGACCTGCACCTCGCCTGAGGCTACCGGCTGGACCCGTATCGGATTTAATGTGTGGGCGCTTCTTAGCGTAGCTGTCGGAGTATATGCACTGTTCAACCTGTTCCAGAGCAAGAGCAATCTCAGCCGTGTTATCTCAGTGGCGATACTCGGACTCGTGGCATGGGCGCTATATTACTTCTATGGTACTACTCCCGAGCCGTTGACCGGTATTCAGCCGCAGCAGTATCAGCAGTTCAACCCCTTCTACGTGGTAGCTCTTACTCCGGTAAGCCTTGCGTTTTTCGGATGGCTTGCCAAGAAGAAAAAAGAGCCTTCCGCACCCCGCAAGATTGGTTACGGTATGCTCATGGCTGCAGTTGCCTACGGTGTGATGTGTGTCGGTTCACTTGCTATTGTCGGCACTTCTGCCGCCGTTTCGCCCAACTGGCTTATCGGTACCTATCTGCTTCTTACTTTTGCCGAGTTGCTTCTCTCACCGATGGGTATCTCGTTTGTCAGCAAGGTCGCTCCTCCCAAATTGAAGGGTTCGATGATGGGTGGATGGTTTGCCGCTACTGCTGTAGGTAACTACCTTGTGTCAATACCTATGGTGCTATGGGGCAAGGTGTCAACCGCTGCGCTTTGGGGCATTCTTATCGCGATATGTCTTGTTTCTGCCGCCTTTATATTCTCTATCATGAAGAAGCTTGAGGCTGCTACTGCCGATGCGCCTGCCCTCGACCCGGTTGACGGCGTGGAAGATGACGCTATCTAATCGCGGTAACCACGGCTATCATTAAAATATTTCTACGGGAGTGTGTCATTATTAATTTGATACGCTCCTGTAGCTTTTTTTTATGTTGTTTGAACCAATTATCGGATAATTATGTTTATGCAATAGTCGAGTTTCGCCTAAATGCCGGGTGACCGGTAAAAATCACATTATCAAAAATCAAAATTCAAGAAAAATATGTCACTTTCTACGATTATTGCCGCAATGGCATTGTCGGCAACCGCCACTATGGCTGATACGGTCATGTTGCCTACGACTACAGTCACCGCACCTGCCAAGACTAAGGTAGAGTTGCTCCCCCTTGACGTGACAATGATTAACAATGAGGTCATTGAGCGCTCGGCTGAGACCTCTTTGCTGCCCATTATGGTTAATAATGTGCCGGGGCTTTTTGTCACCGAACGCGGATTTATGGGTTACGGAGTGTCGGGCGGAAGTGCCGGAACTGTCAATATACGTGGTGTTGGTCAGGGTAACAAGGTGTTGTTTCTTATTGACGGGCAGCCGCAGTGGGCAGGCGTGTTCGGTCATTCTCTCCCCGACACATATGTGACTAACGGGGTTGAGCGTGTCGAAGTGGTCAAAGGTCCGTCGTCGTTGCTTTACGGCTCCAATGCGATGGGCGGTTCGGTCAATATCATTACGCGCCGGCCTGTCCGTGACGGCGTGTTTGGCTCGGCACGTGCCATGTTTGGCTCTTTCTCGACCCAGAAATTCGGTGTATCTACCGGCATCAAGAAAGGGAAACTGAGTGCGACGGTTGCCGGTCAGGTTGACCGTAGCAATGGCAACCGTGAAGGCAGCGAGTTTTGGCTTGCAAATGAATTTGTGCAGGTGCAGTATGATGCATCTCGTCATTGGCAGACAGGTGCCAACGTAGATATGTCGCAGACACGCGCCAATAATCCCGGCACCATCCAAAGCCCGCTGTTAAGCATGTGGACCCGCCTGCAGCGTGGTACCGCCTCGATATATGCAAAAGATGTCTACGAGCATTTCTCGGGTGGCGTACAGGCCTACATCAACTGGGGGCGTAACAAGGTTGACGACGGATATGCGCCCGGGGAGACTCCACGCGACTACCTGTTTAATTCGACTGACTACAATATGGGCTTCACGCTTTATCAGACTGTCAATCCATGGCGTGATGCCGACCTGTCGCTCGGCTTGGACTTCGTGCACTGGGGCGGTCACAACTGGAATACTGACAAGGAGGACCCTGCAAAGCGCAGTGCCGAGTTCAAGGCTCACGAAAACGAGATTGCCGGTTACGTTATGATGCAGCAGGGTTTCTGGGGCGACCTGTTGTCGGTCAATGCGGGAGTGAGATTGCAGCATAGCTCGCAGTATGGCAACGAATGGGTGCCTCAGGCAGGTCTTGTGGCTGCGCCATTTAAAGGCTCTACAATGAAATTCTCATTTGGAAAGGGTTTCCGTGCCCCTAATTTGCGGGAACTTTACCTGTATGCTCCGGCAAATCCCGACCTTAAGCCCGAATATATGTACAACTATGAGGTCGAGTTGCGCCAGCGTTTCCTTGAAGGGCGTCTTGACGTAGGTGTCTCATTATTTTATATCAATGGAAAGGATATGATTCAGACCCGCATGATTGACGGGCGCCCGAAGAATATGAACACGGGCAAGTTTATCAACAAGGGTTTTGAGGCAGACGCTACATTTATTATCAACAAGGAGTGGAGTGTGAGTGCCAATTACAGTTATCTCCATACTGACGCGCCCTTGCTTGCCGCACCTAAAAACAAGCTTAACGCAAAGGTGGATTACGCTCCCGGTGATTTCCGCTTCACGCTTGAAAACACCACTATCTGGAGCCTTTACACCAATCTTGACCCTGTAGTGAAGAGCAATTACACGCTACTTGACGCAAGAGCAGCCTATACTCTCCGCGCCAAGGTGCCCGTGACCTTACTCGTGAAAGCCGACAACATCCTTAACCGTCATTACGAGATTGTCTACGGTTGCCCTATGCCCGGCATCACCTTGATGGGAGGAGTGGAGTTTAAGTTTTAGAGCGCGTTCCTTAAAATTTCGACCCCTACGGCCCCGAAATTTTAAGGAACGTGCTCTTAACTTTCCATTGTCAACTATTTTCCTTATCTTTGTAATAGAAAGGAAAATCAATGGAAAACTATATCGTATCAGCGCGAAAATACCGCCCCTCGACATTCAGTAGTGTCGTGGGGCAAAAAGCGCTTACCGCCACGCTGCGAAATTCGATAAGCAAGGAGCGTCTCGCTCATGCCTACCTGTTTTGTGGCTCGCGTGGTGTCGGCAAGACATCGTGTGCGCGTATCTTTGCCAAGACAATCAACTGCGAGCATCGCACCCCCGAGGGCGAGGCTTGCAACGAGTGTCAGTCATGCCTTGAATTCAACAAGGGAAACTCACTGAATATCATCGAGCTTGACGCTGCTTCCAACAACGGAGTGGATGACATACGCGAACTTGTTGACCAGGTGCAGATACCTCCGGTCAACGCGAAGTACAGGGTGTTTATCGTCGATGAGGTTCACATGCTCACCACTGCCGCATTCAATGCGTTTCTTAAGACGCTTGAAGAGCCGCCGTCGTATGTGGTATTCATACTTGCCACCACGGAGAAGCATAAGATTATCCCTACGATACTCTCGCGCTGTCAGGTTTACGACTTTAACCGTATCACAATTCAGGATATGGTCGAGCATCTGCAATATGTGGCATCCAATGAGGGCATAACAACTGAAGCGTCGGCTCTTAACGTGATTGCCCGCAAGGCTGACGGAGCCATGCGTGACGCCTTGTCGATATTTGACCAGGTGGCTGCCTCGACTATGGGCAATGTCACTTACCATGCTACGATAGAAAATCTCAATATACTTGATTACGGATATTACGACCGCCTTACCGATGCATTTCTGAAAGGCGATGTCGCGACTTCACTTCTCATATACAAGGAAATCAGGGACAAGGGTTTTGACTCGCAATTTTTCATCAATGGTCTTGCTTCGCATTTCCGTGACCTGATGGTGGCGCGCGACGGTTCGACAATCTCCTTGCTGGAGGCGAGTGACGAGGCTCGCAAGGAGATGGCACAGGTAGCGGCACGATGTATGCCCGAGTTCCTTTACAAGGCTATGTCGCTGTGTAACGATGCCGACCTAAATTACCGCATAGCAACCAATAAGCAGCTGCTTGTAGAGCTTACGCTCATAAAACTGTGCCAAGCGGTCAGCCCCTCGCCCGATAGCGGCGCAGGAGAGGGGCGGTTACGCCCGATAACACAATCGGGCACCACGCCGCAGCAACCGGCTTCCCCGGTTGCCGCTACTCCGGCTTCATCGCAGGCTACTGTTGCTGCTCCGGCACGACCGGCTGCCACGCAAGCTGTACCGTCAACGAGCGAACCTGCGGGTAAATATGGGGCAATCAATGTGCCTCCGCCTCCTGCGGCGACACCGAGGCGCACTACGTTGCGTACTCCGGGACTTTCGCTTAAGCAGCCTGTGGTATCAGGTGACGTTGCCGAGAAAAGCCCGACGGCGACCCGCGCGCAACGCAATACTCCGTTTACTGACGAGCAGTTTGCCGCAGCGTGGAAAGCGATTATCGGCGCCCATCCCAAGGAGCATCTGCTTGTCAATGCAATGAGGATGGCATCGCCTGTGCGCACGTCGGGCAATGCTTTTGCCGCCACGGTAGAAAGCGAGGCGATACGCGACAGCATCAGGCAGTCTTACGGTGTGTTGATAGGAGAGTTGCGCGACAGGCTTGACAATGACGAGGTGACCCTTGACATTGCTCTTAATAAAGGTCAGGCTACGAGTGCATCGCTTACCGACAGCGAGGTGTATAACTATATGCGCCAAAAACACTCCTATCTCAATACCATTATTGAAGATTTTCATCTTACAATGTCATAAATTCACCCCTGTCCTGTCATAAATTCACCGACTTTTTTATGGCGGGAGTTGTTATAAAGGGGAACGGAAGATAGGAAAAAGTGGATAAAATGTTAAATCGTACATTAATATATGCAACTTTTTCCTAATTTTGCCGAGAATTTCTGAATTAATATCGTAATCATGCTGAAAAATCTTGTCATAGTAGAGTCGCCGGCAAAGGCAAAAACAATAGAAAAGTTTCTTGGAAAGGACTATAAGGTTATGTCGAGCTATGGTCATATCCGCGACCTTAATAAGAAAAAATTCAGTATTGACGTAGCCAACGGCTTTACTCCCCTATATGAGATTCCTGATGACAAGAAGGCTTTGGTGTCGGAGTTGAAAAGCGCGGTCAAGAAGGCCGATACCGTATGGCTCGCTTCCGATGAGGACCGCGAGGGAGAGGCTATTGCCTGGCATCTTTGCGAAGTTCTCGGGCTTGACCCGGAAAACACGAAGCGCATCGTGTTTCATGAGATTACGAAAAACGCTATTGAAAATGCAATACAGAATCCGCGCTCAATCGACCTTAACCGTGTCGATGCGCAGCAGGCGCGTCGTGTGCTTGACCGCATAGTGGGCTTCGAGTTGTCGCCCGTGTTGTGGAAGAAGATTAAGCCGGCATTGTCGGCAGGTCGTGTGCAGTCGGTTGCCGTGCGCCTGATTGTTGAGCGTGAGGAGGAGATTAAAAATTTCAAGTCGGAAAGTTTCTACCGTGTCAACGGTCTTTTCCATACCGAAGGCAACGGCACGCTACGCGCCGAGCTTGGCAAGCGTCTCCGCGACATCTCAGAGGCGCGACAGTTTCTTGCCGATTGCACAGGCGCTACATTTAAGGTAGGTGCCGTCACCGTGAAACCCGTGTCGAAATCACCCGCGCCTCCTTTCACTACATCGACCCTTCAGCAGGAAGCGGCACGAAAACTCGGATTTACCGTGTCGCAGACAATGATGGTAGCCCAGCGTCTGTATGAGGCGGGACATATCACCTACATGCGTACTGACTCTCTTAATCTTTCGGCGCTTGCTGTCGATGCTATTGCCAAGGAAATTAATGGCAAGCTCGGAGATAATTATCTCAAGATACGTCATTACCATACTCGCTCCAAGGGTGCCCAGGAGGCTCACGAGGCGATACGTCCTACCGACATATCGCTCCACAATATTGAAGGTTCTGCACAGGAGAAGAAGCTTTACTCACTGATATGGAAGCGCACGATCGCTTCTCAGATGGCTGACGCGGAGATTGAAAAGACCACTGTCGAGATTGAGCCTTCGACACGCAGCGAGCATTTCAATGCGACAGGAGAGGTAATCAAGTTTGACGGATTTCTGAAAGTATATATAGAAGGTAAGGATGACGAGGAACTTGAAGAAGATACCTCGCGTCTTCCTGCAATCAAGGAGGGGGCGTTGCTCTCTGCCGATGAGATTGTAGCAACCGAGCGATTTACTCAGCAGCCGCCGCGCTATACCGAGGCATCGCTTGTCAAGAAAATGGAGGAGCTTGGTATCGGACGTCCGTCGACCTATGCGCCTACCATTTCCACTATTCAGGCTCGCGAATATGTGGAAAAGGGAGAGAAGCCCGGCTCTGAACGGGAGTATAATGTATTGTCGCTTAAAGGTGGCGTGATAAAGGATGAGCATCGCACCGAAATGGTCGGCTCTGACAAGGGTAAGCTTATTCCGACCGACATCGGTGTCGTGGTAAACGATTTCCTTACCCGTTATTTCCCCTCTATCCTTGATTATGACTTCACGGCTAAGATGGAGGAGAAGTTTGACGATATCGCCGAGGGTAATCTGCCTTGGAACGAGGAGATTGCAACATTCTATAATATATTCCATCCCGATGTGGACCAGGCGCTTAACATGCGTCTCGAACATAAGGTAGGGGAGCGTGTGCTCGGTGTCGACTCCAAGGGGCGTCAGGTGAGCGTGAAGATAGGCCGTTTCGGCCCGCTTGTACAGATTGGTGACGGAGAGGGTGAAGAGAAGCCGCAGTTTGCATCACTTCTGAAGGGACAGTCGGTCACCACGATTACTCTTGAGGAGGCGTTGAAGCTTTTTGAGTTCCCGCGCAACCTTGGCACATTTGAAGATGCAGAGGTGACTGTGGCAATCGGGCGTTTCGGTCCCTATATAAAGCACAAGGGTAAATTTGTGTCGATACCGAAAGATATGGCTCCCGCAGCGATTACTCTTGCCGAAGCGCAGGAGCTGATTGTCGGCAAGCGCGAGTCGGAGAGTAAGAATCTCCTTAAGACATTTGCCGAAGAGCCCGAAATGCAGATTCTTAACGGACCTTACGGCCCTTATATCTCCTATAATAAGACCAACTACAAGATACCGCGCACAGTCGAGTCGCCCGCCGACCTCACAATCGAGCAGTGTCGTGAAATAATCAAAGAGCAGGACGCAAAGCCAAAGAAGCCGGCGCGTCGTGCTGCAAGAAAGAAATAATCAGTAAATAGATTTATGCCACGCAATAATCAGCCACAGCAGGGTAAAGCTAACCCTGCGACATTTCGCCCCGATGTAATCGAGACCTATCCCGTAAGCTCTGATGGGAAGCTTATGGAATTTCTGATAGCATCGATGCCCGACCGCAAGCGCACTACCATCAAGGAGCTGCTGAAACATAATCAGGTAGCTGTCAACGGTATGCCCGTGCGTCAGTTTGATGCCCCTCTTTCTGCAGGCGACACGGTGAAGGTCAATCTCACCCGTGAATTCAAGGTGTTTTCCAACCGCCGTGTAAAGCTCGTATATGAGGATGCCGACATTCTCGTGATTGAGAAGGGTTACGGATTGCTGTCGATGGGTACCGACACGGTGAAGGATGGCACGGCATATTCTATCATGAGGGAGTATGTTAAATGGGAGAGTCCTCGCAACAAGCTTTTCATTGTCCACCGTCTTGACCGCGATACTTCGGGTCTGATGATGCTCGCCCGCTCAATAAAGGCAAAGGAGGCGATGCAGCATAACTGGAACAATATGGTGTTGAGCCGAAAATATATCGCCGTGGTAGAGGGTGAGGTGGAGAAAGATGAGGGTATCATCAAGAGCTATCTTGCCGAAAACTCAAAATTTGAGGTCTATTCTACCAACAAGCCCGGCGAAGGGCAGCTTGCCGTGACACGCTATCGCGTGATTAAACGCGGACTTGGACACACTATTCTTGAGGTGGAACTTGACACCGGTCGAAAAAATCAGATACGTGTACACATGAAAGATCTGGGGCACCCGATTGCCGGCGACCGCAAGTATGGTGCGGGTCCGTCAATTATTCACCGTCTTGCTCTTCATGCGCAGACGCTTCGTTTTGCCCATCCGATTACCAAGCGTGACATGAATTTCTCCACCCCGATACCCGGCACCTTCTGGAAACTCGTCGGAGGCAAGTGATTATACCGTAACTGTTTTATCGTATATACAACACACGCCCGTCAGATGACGGGCGTGTGTTGTATCGCGAGGGGAGGTACTTGATTATTGGTGATAGCGGCGTCCTATGATTGTTAGTACAGCGCTGCGAGTGAGCAAGTAGCTTATAAATGCAAGCCAAAGCCCGTGATTGCCGAGAATAGGGTAGGCGATGTAATAGACGGTGAAGAATATTGCCGTGGCGCATGCCATTGACATAAGCATGTCACGCGTTGCCGTGGCTCCGATAAATATGCCGTCCCATGTGAACGCGAGAAATCCTGCAACCGGAATCGTGATTACCCAGTAAATATATTCATGGGCAAGTACCACTACCCGGTCATCGTCGCTTAATATATTGAGAAGTATATCGCCGCCTGCGGCATAAAGGATGGTGAACAGTAGGGCGACAATCAATCCCCAGCGGCATATCTTTTTTACGCTTTCGGAGAGACGGCTATTGTCTTTTGCCCCGATATATTTTCCGGCAAGTGCCTCGCCCGAAAATCCGAAGCCATCCATAAAGAATGAAAACAGCGTGAAAAATTGCATCAGCAGTGCGTTGACGGCAAGCATTTCCTCGCCTTGGCGCGCCCCCGTGCGGGTAAACCATATGGTTACTGTCACGAGACAGAGTGTGCGCAGGAATATGTCACCGTTAATCTTGAAAAAGCGTTTAAGCCCATTCAGCTCACACAGCTCTTTAAGCCGGCACGGAAAGAGGTCGTAGCGTGTCACGGCTATGGTGGCGGCGAGGAGAAATCCTGTCCATTGTGCGAATAGTGTGCCGGAGGCAACGCCCGGTATGTTAAGATGAAAGGCGTAGACAAGCAGGCAGCTTGCCGCTATGTTGCATACGTTGATGAAGATTGACACCCACATCGTGGCTTTGGAGTTTTGCATGCCGAGCAGCCAGCCACACAACACGTAGTTGCCGAGTACTGCGGGAGCTCCCCAGATGAGTATGAGAAAATAGGTGCGCGCGAGTTGGGCGGTATTTGCGTCGACATCCATGAACAGTAACACAAGGTCACATACGGGGTGTCGAAAGGCTATCATTATCGCGCCGGCGATGAACGCAACCAGAAGTGCCTGTTCAAGTATTAGCGAACTGCCTTTTCTGTCGCCGGCGCCATAGCATTGCGCCGTCATGCCGCTCGATCCCATCCGTAGAAATCCGAAAAGCCAATACAGCATGTTAAACATGGTGCCGCCTATGGCGATTGCCCCGATATATGCGGCGGCGCCCATGTGCCCCACGATAGCGACATCCACCAGCCCCAGCAAGGGCGTGGTGATATTTGTCACTATCGAAGGGATGGCGAGGTTCAGTATCTCTCTGTCAATCGAGACCTTACTCACGGTTGTGGTGTCTGTTTAGTACAGCTTTTTAGCCCTGAGGCAGTCCCAGATGAGGTAAACAATGAGTAGTGCATACATCACGCAGCCAAGAATCTGTGTGGTGGACACCGGCACGGGATTGTCATATTCAAATCCGGCGAAACGGGTCAATGCGGCAAATACACCGAAGAGGGCGCCGCCGGCGATAAGACCCGATGCGATTAGGGTGCCGCGGTCACGGCGGGCATCGTTGAGCGACTTGTCGTTGCTTCTGTTGGCAACAAACCATGCTATGGCTCCGCCCACAAGCATCGGGGTGTTGAGCTGAAGGGGGATAAACATGCCGAGACAGAACGCGAGTGCCGGCACGCCGAGCCAGTTGAGGATGAGTGCGAGCACGGCTCCTACCATGTAGAGAATCCAAGGTGTCTCGCCGCCCATCATCAGCGGTTCGATTACCTTTGCCATCGCGTTGGCCTGCGGTGCTACAAGGGCATTTTCGCCCGAAAATCCATAGACATCGTTAAGCACGAGAATCACGCCGCCGACAGTGGCTGCTGATACAAGGGTGCCGAGAAATTTCCAGCTCTCCTGCTTCTTGGGGGTAGAGCCGAGCCAGTAGCCTATCTTGAGGTCGGTCACAAAACCGCCTGCCATAGAGAGTGCGGTACATACAACGCCGCCTATTACCATTGCGGCAACAATACCGGAGGTGCCGTTGAGCCCTATAGCCACAAATATTGCAGAGGCGATGATAAGCGTCATGAGGGTCATGCCTGATACCGGGTTGGTGCCCACGATTGCGATTGCATTTGCCGCAACGGTGGTAAACAGGAATGCGATTACCGTCACTACAAGCCACGCTACGGCTGCTTGCCAGAGTGTGTGGATTACTCCGGTGGCGAAGAAGATAAATACTGCTGCAAGAGCGATTACTATCATCACCACGATATGCTTCATGGAGATGTCGGTCTGCCAGCGCACTTCCTTGATTCCCGCCTGCTTGCCTTTCAGCTCGCGGGCGGCGAGTCCTACCGCCTGCGCGATGATTGACCATGATTTCACGATGCCGATGACTCCTGCCATGGCGATACCGCCGATGCCGATAAGACGGGCGTAGTCGCTGAAGATGGCGTTGACCGGAAGAGCTGTGATTTCTGCCGAGCCATATGTGCCCATTAAGGGAATGATTATCCACCATACGAATATCGAGCCGGCAAATATCACGAAGGCATATTTCAATCCAACGATATAGCCAAGACCGAGGAGCGCTGCGCCGGTGTTGACGCTAAACACAAGCTTGGTCTTTTCGGCAAGTGCTGCACCCCACTGTGATGCCGCTGAAGTGACATTTTCAGCCCACCAGCCGAAAGTGGCGAGAATGTAGTCGTAAATACCGCCTATCAATGAGGCGATTACAAGCGTGCGCGCCTGTGAGCCGCTCTGTTGCTTGTCTTTTTTACCCTCTCCGCTTACGAGTACCTGGGTCGTTGCAGTTGCTTCAGGGAAGGGATATTTCCCGTGCATGTCTTTTACGAAATATTTGCGGAAAGGGATGAAGAAGAGTATTCCGAGGATGCCGCCGAAGAGCGAGCTGAGGAATATCTCAAAGAAGTTGACAGTGATGTCGGGATACTTTGCCTGGAGTATATAAAGAGCGGGCAGGGTGAAAATTGCTCCCGCCACGATTACTCCGGAGCAGGCTCCTATGGACTGGATGATGACGTTTTGTCCGAGGGCGTTTTTCTTATTGAGCGCGCCTGATAGTCCTACAGCGATGATGGCTATGGGGATGGCGGCTTCAAATACTTGACCTACACGCAAGCCGAGATAGGCAGCGGCGGCGCTGAATATCACGGCGAGGAGCAGTCCCATGGTCACCGAATAGGGGGTCACTTCAGGATAGTCATGGGCGGGGTGCATCACGGGATGATACTCTTCATCGGCGGCAAGCTCTCTAAATGCGTTTTCAGGAAGTCCTGCAACACCGTTGTCGTCAGTGGCGTCAGCCACGTTGTTGTAGCGTTCGTCTGAGTTATTGTTGTCAGCCATAATTTAAGGTGTATTATTATAACAAGGGGTGCGCCGGAGCACACCCCTCAATGATTATGCTTTGTTGTCTCCGGTTATTGGCGGCCTGAAGTCTCCATGCCTCTGGCAATCTTGCCTATAAGACCCTGAAGTACCTTTCCGGGACCGATTTCGATAAATTCGGTTGCGCCGTCAGCCACCATGTTCTGTACGGTCTGTGTCCAGCGTACGGGAGCGGTGAGCTGGGCTACGAGATTAGCTTTGATTTCAGCAGGGTCAGTGTGGGGACGTGCGTCTACATTCTGATATACCGGGCATACCGGAGTGTGTACAGGAGTCTTTTCGATAGCCTCGGCAAGCTCTGCGCGGGCAGGTTCCATGCAAGGGCTGTGGAAAGCTCCGCCTACTTTAAGCTTCATGGCGCGTTTTGCTCCTGCTGCAAGTGCTTTTTCGCAAGCAGCGTCAATGGCAGGCTCTTCGCCTGAGATTACGAGCTGGCCGGGGCAGTTGTAGTTGGCACATACCACTACGCCGTCGATTGATGCGCAGATTTCCTCTACGGTTTCATCGGGAAGAGCCAATACGGCAGCCATGGTGGAGGGCTTCATCTCACAAGCTTTCTGCATAGCCTGTGCACGTGCGCTTACAAGGCGGAGACCGTCTTCAAAGGTGAGCGCGCCTGCGGCAACAAGTGCTGAGAACTCGCCAAGTGAATGACCGGCTGTCATTTCGGGCTTCATTTCGTTTTCAAGAGTCTTTGCAAGTATTACGGAATGAAGAAATATGGCAGGCTGGGTCACCTTGGTCTGACGGAGGTCTTCGTCAGTGCCCTCAAACATGAGGTCGGTGATACGGAATCCAAGTATCTCATTAGCTTTTTCAAACATGTCGTGTGCTACGGGGTTGTTCTCATAGAGATCTTTACCCATGCCTACGAATTGTGCCCCCTGTCCGGGGAAAACAAATGCTTTCATAATGTGTAAATAATGGTTGGATGTGTTAAATAAGGCTGCAAAAGTAATCATTTTTTTTCAGAATGCCACGACTTTGTGGCTGATTTCGTATCTTTACACTTTGAATAACTTGCAAATATAGAGATTATGACGACTCTTGACCTTATACCTTTACTTTTCGGCAATCTCGGTTTGTCAGAAGTCTTGATTATCGCTTTTGTGGTGCTTTTGCTATTTGGCGGAAAGAAAATCCCGGAACTTATGCGCGGCATAGGGAAAGGCGTTAGCAGCTTCAAGCAAGGCATGAATGATATTCAGGATGAGATAACCAAGCCTGTCGACGATAAAGCCGATGCCGACAAAAAGTGATGGCGGCTCTTCAGCCGAGATGTCTTTTTGGAGCCACCTTGATGTCATGCGCGCCATGCTTGTCAAGGCAGGTGTCTTGGTCGTGGTGTTGACTGTTGTGCTTTTCTCGGTGATGCCCGATATTTTCGACCGGGTGATAATGGCGCCGTGTAATGGCGATTTTGTGCTTTACCGCCTCTTTGACCGTATAGGGGCGCTTCATGGATGGCTGCCCGACTTTTCAGGGCGTGACTTTCATGTTGAAATAGTCAACATAAAGCTCGCATCCCAGTTTTTTATTCATGTTTCGGTCTCATTCTGGTGTGCCTTGGTGCTTAGTGTGCCCGCCATGATGTATCTTTTGTGGGGGTTTGTAAGCCCTGCGCTTTACGACGGAGAGAAGAAGGGGGTGAGATTCGCTTTCCTTTTTGGCAATATCATGTTTTTTCTTGGGGTGGCTGTCGGATATTTTGTCGTGTTTCCCCTCACATTGCGTTTCCTTGCCGATTATCATGTGAGCGCGATGGTGGAAAATAATATTTCTCTCGATTCGTATATGGATAATTTCATCATGATTGTGCTCATGATGGGACTTGTGTTTGAACTTCCGCTCCTCGCATGGCTTTTGGGGAGGCTCGGAATAATATCTCGTGACATTTTTAGTAGCTATCGCCGTCATGCAATAGTGTTTTTTCTTATCGCGGCGGCTATGATTACGCCCACCGGTGACCCATTTACTCTCATGGTGGTGTTCCTTCCCATATATTTTTTATGGGAGATTGCATATTTTCTTGTGCCGCCTAAAAAGAAAATCACCGGGGTTGAGTAAAAATTTTCAAAAAAAATGTCGCGCGATTTCGGGCTTGTGACGTCGTTTGGCGTGTGGTTTTATGCGGTCCGGTGAAAATTTTTTCGCGAGATATATTATATAATGTGTAAAATGCGGGTGCCTGAAATTTTTCTTGAAAAAAGTTGCGGAAAAATTTGGAGGATATACAGAAAGTGTCTACCTTTGCAC
>CAJTSK010000009.1 GCA_910578835.1 uncultured Muribaculum sp. | reverse complement strand
CTTTTCCGTATTGCAAACCTTTATGCTTATCCCCACTGATTTTCTACTGAGCCCAAATGTCAGAAACAATCAGCGATTAGTCCTTGGTACAATGGGTGATTGATAAATTCCAATATCCGCTCAGGATTTTTAGTCTGAATCAAGAACTGCGTTTGGTTTCCTTCTGTTTGATGCGAAGTTGTTTGGACATAAAAATCAAGAATCTTGTTTAACCATTCACTCGGAACATCAGATGCAAATCATCTGTACTGCTCCCAATAAAAATAAATTGGTCTCGCTGAAAAATGCCCTTTAATTCAGATTCAACTAAACGTATCGGTTGAGGATTTTGTATGCGGCTTTTTATGTAGCAATATGCACAATCATGAAAGCACCGACCTTTAATCGGATTACATGTTGAGTTACGAACTCGTACATATTATCTTTGCTTTAATTCAAAAGCATAGCACAAAGTTATGCGAAATTCTCTGACATATAGAGCCTAACAAGGCACAAATCTTGCGACAGCCAACGTACTTTTTCTGATTCTGCCTTATCGAATGGATTATTACAGAAAATTGTACGCTATTGTTCTTGCTTGGGGAGAAAAATGTTGAGCTTTTCAATAGCTAAGATAGATTCTTTTTTTGACAATCCTATTCTTGTTTTGGGTTGTATGATATGTAATCTGTGCGAAAGACCGAACTGACTTGCTCCCATATCATCAATTATTATATAATTATTCGTAGGATTCTTTCTAAGCCAAGTGTCGATTTTAGCACTTCGGTCAACACTATCATTTTTAATCCGACCGACAACCACTCCTGGCATTTTCCGATATTTCCACATTAGTTTTAACTTAATCAGCGAAAGATAATTCGTCCATGAACTAATAACTACGATTTTGGCTTTTGTCTGAGTTATTATATTATGCAAAGATTCTACGCATTGATTATTAAATATAGTTCCGAAGTAATCTCGTTCATCCGCAGAATCATAAGGAACTAAAACACCGTCAAAATCAAGAAAGATTATTTTATCATATTTTGCCATATCTGAATATCCCTCTATGAATCAGCTTGTAATTCATCTGTGCCGTCCGTCTATAAATCGCCCCCATGAATCAGCCTTACAGTAAAGCGTTGCGACAGGAATAGCGTATCAACTGTATTATTCTTACCATAAATCTACCAATTCCACAGACTGCGCTTAATGGTCGTGTCAGTTTCATCTGTCAGAACGATTTTTTAGCTTAGATATTGTTTTGTTTGTGTTTCTTAATTCATGTTTTTTCACCTTTATAAAGTTGATATTACAAGAAATGTCGCACTAAATAATCAAGGCACGGCATAATTATCATCATAGAAAACATAAATGAGATTATTGCTATAAATAATCTATTCACGAACGACTGTTTAAATGAGTATTTTCGTATGATTTTTTTGCAAGATAATTTATATGAACAATAATTGGAAAAAGTTAATGAACATGCCAAATAAATAGCTGCTATTTTCCCTCGGTACGATAGAGCCTCATAATGCTCATGAAAAGCTCCATCCTTATGAAGCGTTGCGGACATTAAATATGCGAATAGAATAATAATGGCTATTTCAATAAGCCAAAAGATTATTCTATCGTATGGTCTATCGTTTATTGGCAACATAACATATTTTTTCATGTACTTTTTCTGTTTTACACTTATAAATAAGTTTTTTAAGAAAACGGCACGCGGTTTGCAAAGGTCAGTTAATCTCTTTCTTGCGAGTGAATACTTGTGTTTCGTATCCAGCGGTGTTGAGTGTATCGTCATTCTGCACTACTGTTGATTTGTGGGCAAAATATTAGTGTTCAAAACAGTGTTAAATTGATTGATAACGTTTTTAATATCATTCGGAAGCTTGTTAAGGCATTCCTTTAGAATAAATTGAGGGATTTCACCGTAATAAGCTGCCGCGATTCCTCCTGCAATAGCAGCCATAGTATCTGCGTCACCGCCAACTGCAACAGCCTTACGCACAGCAGATTCATAGTCAGAACTTTCTAAAAATGCGATTATTGATTCTGGAACTGATTTCTGACAACTTATCTCAAACTGATAAGTATGTTGTATTTCCTCATATCGTCTGCTTAAATTATAAGCGAATTGATTTTCAATGTAGTTTTTAATTTTATTTTTATTGTAGCCATGCAATGCAAGAAATATTGAGGATGCTACGGCCTGCGCTCCCTTGATGCCCTCAGGATGATTATGTGTAATTTCAGCAGATTGTTTTGCCAATGATAAACAATCATCTAAGTTATTCGCAAAAGCTCCAATTGAACTAACTCGCATTGCAGACCCATTACCCCAACTATTGTATGGACCTTTTATGAATGAATATATCCAACTACTGAACATCCCTCCATATCCAGCACGTGGATACCGTTTGCACCAATATTTAAGATTTATGTCAAATGGTATATTGCGGACTAATGCATCCGCTATTGCAACAGAACACACTGTATCATCTGTGAATCTACTATATTCAGATAATAACTTGAAATCATATCTTTTTGTAGATTGCCATTCATACCATGACCCGATTATGTCTCCACAAATAGTCCCGATGATAACAAGTTGAGACGCTTTGATTCTTTTACGTTGTAGATTATTCATTTTATATCACAATTCTTCTTAGCGAAAATTTCAACAGTATCTCCTATCGTATTAAGCGTATCTCCATCTAAAACGACAGTCGGTTTATGCTCATAGACTACTAACGAATCAGTAGTCAGTTTGCGTATAGTCCATCGCTCGTTTTTAGATTCAGGGGTATAGGCTTGTGGATAGAAGCCATAAAGCACCACTGAATCTTTATCGGCAAAATATATGCCGGATTGCATATTGCTGTAACTGTTCTCTTTATAAAGATAGTTGTAATGTCCGTTGGCTTTGAGGTCTAACGTGACATTAGGCTGTACCCAAGTCCCAATCAATAAGGAGTTATTGACGGTCAAATTGCGATGCGTGGAGCAAGATGACATGAGTATTGACAACCCGGATAATATTATAGCTAATTCCTTCATCGTGATGGTGCAAGATAAAAGTATTCTGTAGTTCCGACACATGAATATGAATTGTCATAGGGGCTTTGAACAACAATTGCATCAATGTCCAAAATCCCAGCGTATTCCCTTTGATATGGCACATAGCCGTTTAATTCAATATATAGTTTAGTCCCCTTAATTCGATAAAAACCATCTTTGACTTTTTGTAGTTCAATTTGATATTTGCCAACGTCAATATTGGCTTTTCTATAATAAACACCTTTGACTTCTTTCAAGACGGAAGCAACCCAGATAGATGGATTTTGGTCATCATTTATTTGATAAATGTCGCATGAATATTTATCCCATTCGGTGTAATCTTGCCCGAATGCGGTTACGCTAATCAATAGCATTAATGTTAAAAGTAATGATTTCATCATATATGTTTTTATTTTAAATCCCATCAATCTCGAAAAGGTAAATGAAATATTATATCGTATCGGAGTACCGAGACGAATTATCCATTTTGGAGCCACATTCAGGACAAGACTTATCCCATCCAATCATCTTGATATTGCAATCAGGGCATAGAGGATAATCCTTCGCTTTAGTTGCTATTTCTGACAACAAGATTGAACTTACCTTTTTGCATTGCGGACATTGGAGCATGGTAAAACATTTATCAGAGAAGATATATATCCCCTCACTTTTATTCTCAACATGTCCACACACGGAACATGTAAACTGATAATTATTTACGGACATAGGCCGAATGATTTATATAATTGACAAGAGATATAAAAATCCGATCGGAGCACGTTGTTAGAAACAATTCCAGCTCGGGAAATAAATTGATTGCTTTATTCATAACATTTAGTGTTATATGATTCCATAACTGTGATGTGTGCGCATCGCTAATGCAGTGGCTTCTCCGACCAAGGCTAATTTGCCGAGGAGATAATGTCGCCCTTTCTTGTCTTTTTTGGTAATTCCTGCTATTTCTGCTGTCTGCAGGATTCTATTTCTAAACTTATAATCTTTGAAATATGTCACGCATCCCAGAGCAAATGTTGTACCTGATCCTGAGATTCCGTAGATTATTGGCCCCGCATCGGGATCAAGTTTGAATTTTGGGGCGCGATACAGGTATTCTTTAATGCCTGCAACTGGAGTGTCCTTTCGAAGATGCCTGATCATTAATTGATATTGACTGCGTGCGAAATCTTTATCGTTAAGCATTGATAGCCAATAATTCGTCAGACCAGTATAGGAACCTCGAACATTGCGGATGCCGGCTTTTCTACCGTACCATTTAATTGCAATAAGCAGTCCTGTCTTTTTGTGCGTCAGGTTCCGTTTGGCTAACTCAATCCATTTGTTTACTGTGGCATCGAAACATCCTCCGTAAAGGTTTGAATGCATTTGTAATGCCACAACAGCAGCTCCCATATCGGCAATAAAAATGGGTGTGCGTGGAAACGAGCGTAGATTTAAATCTTTCTTAGCAAGCATCCTTCGGTTTAGGACCTCACAACAGCGACAGAATATGTCGTTAAACTTATCATTTTTGCCACCACAATTAATATAATGTCCAATGGCAACAGCCATTAGACTTAAAAAAGTCATGTGGTCTTTTGTCCCATTCAAACCTAAGAATGCATCCTCACCCCATGATTCTGTATCATACAGTCTCATTTCAGGCTCAAGCATCAATGAAATCAGACGTTCCATCCGCTCCATTGCCCAGGCTTTTAATTCTGGATATATGTCGCTCATATTGGCGAGTGCGGTAATCAGCATGAACACGGAATAGATAGCCCACTCTCCACCGTAATGTTTACCTAAGATGGCAGGCATCTTTCTTTGGAGTTCTTCAGGCTCAACCATAATCATATTGTAAAGCCATTCTGCTCTTTCAGTGATATCATCTTTCTCCAGTTCCCAGTCTAAATGGTCGGATGGTTCAGTTCGCCTTTTTTGCTTGACATTTAAGTTAACCATTAGTCTTGCGAACCAATGAACCCCATCGATAAACTGTCGGTAGGAGAATGATGTAAAGATGGTTTTGATATAATCTGTTTTATTCATCAGGTTTGCGATTGTCTGTTGTTCCGTCAAAAATGCATGCTAAAATTATCCATAGCCTGTTTAACCTGACTATGAATTTTTAATGGCTGTCCTGACACTGACTGATTCTGCAACTTGTTTCCAAGTTGAGAAAGAACTAAGCCTATATTGCCTATATAAAGACTTAATTCTGACATATCAGAGTAAAATTTGCTGTTCGTTACGTTCTACCGCTTGACTTCCATAGATAGAGGTTACAAATTCTATGTACCAATTCAGATTTTTAGCGTATGTGATAACTCCAACCATTTCTTTACAATCTGATTTGATGGCATTGAATCCATCTATGAATCGGTCTGCCCAATCATCATTTCTAAGTTGAGCAAGTTGAAATGAATAGTTTGGGGACATTTTGAGTTTCCCATTTGTGTTGATGTATATGACCGTTGATGGAAAGGTTAGGGAGGGATTAACAGTTACCTTATTCAATGTAATTTTAATGAATAAGTCTGTGCCAATCACTTCCTCTGCATGGTTACAAATAGAGCCAATGCGATTAAAAAATATTTGTTGATTATCCATGTCAATTAAAAATATATTGTTCCTAATGCCGGAAAATAAACTTGATGTGTGCAGGCTTTCTTTATTTGTTCATGTGCGCCATATCCGATAGGAGAAGCGTATGCGGTCGTATTATTCCACATCTGACCATCCCAATATCCGCTTACAACAGTTTGATTCTGATTTGTACCGGAAGTGCCTACTTTCAGTTTGATAGAATAGAACTGCCCCCCTTTTAGAAAAAATCCGTTGACGGTTTGAGTATTTTGTGGAGCAACTGATTGGAAGAACTTATTGGCATCCATCACTTCATATTGCGTTACTCCATTGTTGGAGTTCTGATAGTATTGATTGTTTTGTTTCTGTTTCTTTGTAGGCTGTGTCTGAACGCCCTTATAAGTTGTAAAGAGGTCGTTATAGTTCTGAGCACTCGCAAAGAGAACAGTACTCACGAACATTATTAACAGAATGGAATGTTTCATTTTAGAAATCGTTTAAGTGTGAACCGGTGGTGTAGATAATATAGATTCCTGATGCCGCCCAAGTTGTCCCATCATCTAAGATATAGCCGGGAGTATTTATCCAAGGCTTAATCGTAATGGAGTTGCCGTTGCTTGTAGTCCATCTTACTGTTTGTCCCGACACTTTCGGAGTGCCGTATTTTGCAGAAATAGCCTCACAAAAATCCTGATAATCCGATTGAACTTGTGATGAACGAGAATTCAGAAATGGTTGAACTTGGGACGCATTTACAAATTTTCCATCGCCTTTGGTGAATTTAGCTTCTGTAAAAACGCCATTAGAGAACTTAAACTCAACAGCTCCTACATCAAGACCTGCCAACTTTACAGTTCTTGCAACAAACGGTTTGCCGTTTGTGTCTCTTGAGTAGTCGGCAGAGGGATATGACTGCCGAACTTTACGAACAACGGTAGTTTCTGATTCGCCTAACTTAACGCCCCAAAATCCCTCTATTTGCGGTTGAGGGGACTGTGCATAGCTGAGAATAGCAGTCAGCATTATGCTTGCAAGGATGAGCAGTTTCTTTATGAACATACGATACTTTTTCGTCTCTCATCCTCCATTGAAACGGCTTGGTTATAAACGACAAAAGCGTGAGGACTGTATTTCTGCTTATCTTTCAGTCAGGCTTCTCGCATTGCCTATGGGACAGATAAGCAACAGTCGCCCACGCTTGGGGGTTATATAGTGTCCGACTTGCGGAACGTATATAGCCGAAGCGTGAGCGTTGTTGCTACCCTCTTTGTCCCATTTCAAACTTTGCGAGAATTTGACTGAACAAGAAAGTTTCAATAACGCTCTTGAATAATATGTCTGACTTCCCTTCGGAAATCAAGTGCAAAATTACTAAAAAGCGTTGATATATTGGCATGAAAGGCGGCGAAATATATAGGAATATGCTCTACAACATAAGATTATAGTCTGCCCTCATCGCAGTAGGAATAGAAGCTGTCGTAAGGCGTAACTATGATATGGTCAAGCAACCGAATATCCATAAGCTCACATGCTGACTTGATTTTCTTTGTCAGGTTGTCATCATGTCCGCTTGGACGTGGATTGCCTGACGGGTGGTTATGTGTCAGGATTATTGATGTGGCGTTGCTGACTAATGCTGTCTGCAAAATCATTCGTACATCTACAATGGTAGAGGTCAGCCCTCCCTCCGAAATCGTTGTGTAGCCGATTATCTTGTTGGCGTTGTTCAGGAGCAAAACTTTGAATGTCTCTTTATAGTCTATGGTGTCAACGTCAAAGACACGGTTTATCAGGAGTTGATGAATGTCTTTCGCTCCGTTTATGGTATCTGTGAGCGGTTGGGGTTGATATTTGAGCTGTATTTCTGAAACGATGCAATCTGTTGTAATGTTCCCTGTTTCCGGCGTTGAAAACATATCGGTTACAGATGTGCCAGTACCATATGATCCAGATCGTACGAAGACATCTGACGGCAAAGCCGGATCTGGAAGCGTCCGTCGAACTGTTGGCCATCACGCAATCACTCAGCAGGATACCGGAAACGGAGTTCCGGGCGGCGCTCTCGGCATGGCATGAAAAATGGCGGAATTTCCTCTCAGAGAAAAGCGTCGGCACTGATGGCCGAATGCATTCCACACACCCACGCCCAAGGACCGCATTCCGTTCCCTCAAGTTCTATTTGCCTTATCTTTGGACTTTTGAATACTATCCGCAATTCTGTATACCGAATACAAATGCCGCAATAGAAAGCCTGAACCAACGGCTTAAGACCCTTCTGAGTGGCTAAACGCATTATTGTGCATATTTCTGTGGCTGTCAAATGCACTAAATATCATAATTATTAGTAACGTTAACTCCGATTACTAAGTATAATTCTCTACTCAAAGTTTTGCACTTCGATTTGGAATTCTCTCGGGTCAGGATATGTCAATAGCAGTTAAGTTCATTACAATGTGTTGTCTTTGCAGTATTTCAATGATAATTAGGACTTTATTTCAAGATTATGGTCTCTCTATTTGGTTATATATGATTTTAATAGTTATTGTTGGGGGTAGGGTGCGGGAGGCTCGGCGGCGGTGAGGGGTTGTGTATCGGCGGTGTATGGCAGGTTGACGATGTTGCGGTAGAGCGATTCAAGGCGTGTTTCGCGAACTGATTTTTTGCGGATTTCGCATTCCCACACTCTGATTACGCGCCAACCGAGCAGCCGTAGCTCTACATTGGCGCGGTAATCTCGTGCGATATTCATATTGATTTTATGTCGCCAGAAGTCACTATTGCTTTTAGGCAATTTAAACTGGCTGCACCCTTCATGTCCATGCCAGAAACAGCCGTCGATAAATATTACGGTGCGGTATTTTTTCAGCACTATATCTGGTGTGCCGGGCAGGCGCCGGTCGCTCAGGCGATAGCGTAGTCCGCGGGCATGGAGAAACCGTCTCACAATCATTTCCGGTCTCGTGTCTCTGCCGCGTATAGCCGCCATGCAGCGGTGGCGTTGTTCAGGTGTCATCACGTCAGTCATATTGCTATAACGTGTCGTGTGGACTGATTGTTATTTCAAGTGCTTGTCAAGGAAGTTGACAGCATGATTCACTGTCGGCTCAAACCATCGCTCAAAAAACCAGAACGGATGTATGTCGGAGTCGAGTTCATTGGTCTCGTGTGCCACGCCGAGTGCGTCAAGTATCTCACACAGCTCGTCTCTTCCATCGTGATAACGAGGCAATTGGCTGTTGATGAAGCAAATCGGGGCTGAAGAGGGCGTCGCCCAAAGTATCGCCGACGCTTCATTCCAGTTTTCGGTGGCGTCGTCATACATTCCTCCAAGCCAGAAAGCATTGACCGGCATCTCTCCCTTTTTGCGAAGGCGTTCATTAGCGTCGGCGATGTTGCCCGGTGATACGAATGTCACAATGCCGTCAATATTGACTACTGCCTGTACATCGCTCGCCACGTCGGGATAGTCGCCTGCACCCTCATGGCGTGCCGAGCCATTGGTCATGCCTGTCAATCCGGCAAGCTGACCGCCTGCCGAGCAACCCGACACCGCGATATGATCGGGGTCGATTCCATAAGTGTCGGCATTGGCGCGTAGCCATCTTACCGCTGCTTTAATGTCGTGGAGGGCGGCGGGATATTTTGCTTCAAGACTGAGCCGGTATTCCACCGGCACTGTGACATAGCCCTTTGCCGCGATATGCATTGCAAGCGGACGCTGAAGGTCGCGAGCTCCTGAGCGCCAACCGCCGCCATGAATCATGATTACAGCGGGGTAGCGCTTGTTGTCGTCGGGGCGGTATATGTCGGCGTGAAGACTGCGGTCACCGAAAGGAGTATCGGTTAATGTGCGGTACACGACATCTTCCGTAGCCTTGACTCCGGCGGGTAGTGTTGATGGTACAAGTTTCGCTTCGGGATGGCTTTTATGTACTTTGATATTAGTTGAATACATGGTAAACGATGTGTCGCGCGGAATTTCACGCGACTGCGCGGTCGCAATCATTGAGACTGCGACCGCTACAACGCTTATGAGAGTACGTGGTTTCATATTATTTGCGATACACTTTCACAACTTGTCCGGGCACGGTCGTTATATCATATTCATATACGTGTCTTAGCTCCGGTTTTTTAGCAACTCCTGCTGCTGTCGTGACTTGTACATCGGAGGCGCGTGCATAGAGTGGATTGGTGCATTCGCCGGCAGCTTCAGCAAGTCCTTCGCCTGTCAACGGTACATAGGAGCGCACTCGAAGCATACCGCCGGCGCGTGAGGTGATTGAAGCTTCGGCGAGTTGACCGTCGCTCCATGTCATGTCGACCGCGAAGTTACCACGTGCACGCAATCCCTTTACCTCGCCGGAATCCCATACGTCGGGCAGAGCGGGAAGCAGGTGGATGGCATTGTCATGGCTTTGCAGCAACATTTCAGCTACTCCTGCAGTAAGACCGAAATTGCCGTCAATCTGGAATGGCGGATGCGCGTCAAACAGGTTGGGGTAGAGTCGTCCGTCGGGATATTGCTGAGTCTGGCTGTCATCGGGTAGCAATGACATAAGATTCTTTATAATCTTGTAGGCATGGTTGCCGTCAAGGAGTCGTGCCCATAGGTTTACCTTCCAGCCGATGCTCCATCCGGTAGCCATGTCACCGCGCTGGGTCAGCGTGGTGACTGCCCCGCTAAACGCCTCGGGGGTAGAATAGGGCGAAATCTGGTTTGACGGGTATAGACCGTAAAGATGTGACACGTGGCGGTGTTGGTCGTTGGGGTCGTCGGCATCCACGAGCCATTCCTGAAGCTGACCGTGCTTACCTACCTGCATCGGTGGAAGCTTGGCGATAGTCGCGCGCAGCGAGTCGGAATAGGCTTTATCGGCTAAGCCGAGTATTTCTCCGGCGTGGAGCGCGTTGGATAGTGCGTCATATGCAATCTGGTTGTCCATCGTGCAGCCTGCCGTGATTGATGAGTTGCCGTAGCCATGTTCGGGTGACATGGAGGGTACGGTGACAAGTTTGTCAAGACGGGGATGCAGCGTGAGATGGCTCAGATAGAAGTCGGCGGCTCCTTTCAGCACCGGATAATAGCGCTTGAGAAACTCTTTGTCGCCGCTAAACAGGTAATGCTGCCAGATGTGGGTTGTGAGCCATGCGCCTCCGTTGGGCCACATGCCGTAACGTGCAGCGTCAACCGGTCCGGTCGCGCGCCACAAGTCGGTGTTATGGTGAGCCACCCATCCTTTGGCGTTGTAGAGAGTCTTAGCTGTCTCAATACCGGTGTGGGAAAGCTCTTCCACCATGTCAAACAGAGGCTCGTGGGTCTCAGGAAGGGCTGTTACCTCCGAGAGCCAGTAGTTCATCTCGGTGTTGATATTGATGGTGAACTTGCTGTCCCAGGGCGCATATTCGCGGTCGTTCCAGATGCCTTGCAGATTTGCCGGCTCTCCTCCGGGCTGAGAGGATGATATAAGGAGGTATCTGCCATATTGGAAAAGCAGAGCCACGAGCGAGGGGTCATTGTCGGCTGCAAAATTTGTTAGGCGTGTGCGGGTGTCGGCAGTGGTCGATTTCGACGGCAGCGAGAGACTTACGCGGTTAAATTGGTCGGTGTACGCCTTTACATGGTCGGCAAGTAGCGTCTTGTAGGGTACTTTTTCGACAGCTTCTATTGCCTTGATTGTCTTTTCGGTCTCGTTGCCACTTACATCCTTGTAGTTTACAAAGTTAGTGGCTGCAGTGATGTAGAGTGTCGCTTCTGCGGCATTGCTGACCACGACATTTTTCTCTTCATTGGAAATCTTTCCATCGGAGATTATGCTCACACGGGTCTCTTCGCGCAGACAACCCTTTATCCCATCATGGTCGGCGCCGTTGCTTCGCGCCACGAGTGTAGCACCGTCAGCGGTCACATCTACCGGCAGGGGAGATGTGTAGCCGGCTTTGAAATTGAGTGCGCCGGGCTTGCTCGCAGTAATACGTATGATTATCGCATTGTGGTTGAGCGGGGCAAATGCTGTGCGCTCGTAGGTGACATCTCCGATTGTATAACGGGTTGTCACGGTAGCGTCGTTCAGGTCGAGCACCCTGGAGTAAGATGTGGCTTCCCCGCGGTCGGCGAAATCAAGCATGAGGCTTCCACATGGCAGATAACGCATGCCGTTAATGCCTGTCATGTAGGTCTCGTTGATTAGCTTTTCTGCATCGCTGAACTTGTCGTTAAAAATGAGGTCACGTATCTCGCCGAGATGTTTGATTCCCTCCGGTTTGTTATTGTTGTAGGGGCTTCCCGACCAGAACGTCTCTTCATTGAGCTGTATCTCGTCGGAAGTCACTCCTCCGTAAATCATCGCGCCAAGTCGCGAGTTGCCTATCGGATATGCCTCAACCCATGTCGATGCAGGGGAGGATGAGATAAGTCGCAGATTGTCGTCGGCATATGCCTGAAGCGTGATTAACGCTATGATTGCTGTTATTAGATGTCTCATATTGTGATTATTTAGCAGGATTCTCAATTTTTTTTCCGTTGATTATAACATTGTCAAATACTATCTGAGGGTAAGCGCATACAAATTCCGGGTCGGTCGCCTTGATATTGACATTGCGTACTACAAAATTGCTTACGGTGTCGTCGGGATTGCCCGCGATGTGACCGAAACTCTTGCAGTCGACTTCAATATTTTCCACAAGAATGTTGCGTACGGTGCCAACCGGTTTCTCATCAGTGCCCTCAAGGTCAAAGAACTGTTTCCACGGGCGCATTTCAATTACTGTCGCACATGTGCCGGTAATATCCTTTACGGTTATGTTTTCATAAGTCTGATAAGTGTCGGGGCGCATTTTCAAGCGAAGTATCGAGCAACGGGTCTGTAGCTCGCAGTTGCGTACAGTTACGTTTTTGGCATGGATACACTCGCTGCCGAGGGTCAGCACTCCGTGAAGGTTGGGTCCGAAGGTGCAGTTTTCGACAAGGATATTTTCCACGATGCCGTTTTCGGGAGAGATGTGGGCAAACACGCCTTTGCCGCCTTTAAGGCATGCTCCGTCGTCGTCGCAGTTAAGGTAACAGTTGCGTACAGTGACATTGCGGCATGCATCAAGGTCGAGAGCATCGCTGCTTGGTGCTCTTACCGGTTCGCGCGGTGCTTCCATGCGGGTGTTTTCAATCAGCACATTGTTACACTGATAGAGGTGGGTGGTCCAGAAGGCGGAGTTGCGCAGTGTCGGTCCGTCGATATGCAGTCCGTCACAGCCCCAGATAAACACCAGTCGGGGACGATGTACTTCGAGATTGGTGCATTTGGGCTTTACTTTGCGCAATGCCCAGAACTCTTCCCAGAATTTCAGTGCGTTTCCGTTGACTGTGCCGGGTCCGGTAATCGCGAAATTATCTACATAATATGCATTGATAAGGGCGGCATAATAATATATGCTTCTTCCCTCCATGCGTGACGGTATGAGGGGATAGTCTTCGATGTTGTCAGAGCCTTTTATCACTGCTCCCTCTTCAAGGTGGAGAGTGGTGCCCGGCTTGAAAAAGAGTCCGCCGGTAAGGAATGTGCCTTCGGGCACTACTATTCTGCCGCCTCCGGCTGCTTCTGCCGAGTCTATGACAGCCTGGATGGCTTTTGTCTGAACAACGGTGCTGTCGGTCGACACCCCGTAGTCGGTGATTTTAAAGTCGGCTGCGGTTAATGTCGCAGCAGTGAGGACGCATAATGCCGCAATTGTAGTGCGGGGGCTGAATTTTTGTGTCATGATATAAGTTTAGTCAGTTGATTGATGTTACTTGATTGTCGGCAGCGATAATATGCCCGGTTTTACGTAGGGCTTTAACGCGGGGACGGTCTCAACCATGGCTTTTGCCGCGATAGCAGCCACGACCTTTCCTCCGTAGATGTTAAGGTGGGTGTTGTCAATCTTTCCGTCGGGGCAGAATTTGTAGGTGTTTGCCGGAATCCACATAAATAATTCCTTTGATTTCTCTCTTCCGAGACTCTGTACAAGGTTGTGGGTAAGGGCGTTCAGGTCAACAAACGGTACGCCCAGCTCTTCAGCGACATTGCGCGGAGAGATAAGGTAGGCTCCATGGGTGTCGACGAGTATGTCGCCCTCCTCCTTATTTTTTGTAGGACCGGTTGCACTTGGCGGATTGTCATCGCGGTCTTCCGCTTTTTCGGTCACATTTGCAGGGAAATTACGACGCACTATGGAGTTCATCAATATGGGAGTGGCGCCTTTTTCAAGTGCTTTCTGTGCAAACATGCGCAGATTGTCGTCAAATGTACTTCCCGGGTCGGTGTGGCGCTTTTCGCCCGGCTTTTCGTCATTATGTCCAAACTCGATTACCAGATAGTCGCCGGGACGTATTTTTTCAATCACTTTATCCCATCGTCCTTCATTTATAAATGAGCGCGAGCTTCTGCCGTTTACGGCATGGTTGTCAACCTTAATTTTACCCTGGAGCATCATCGGCAGCATCTGTCCCCAGCCGCGTTCCTGATTCTCATCTTTAAGAGGCTTGTTTGCCATGGTAGAGTCACCGATCATAAACACAGTTATCGTATCGTTCTGTTCATGCGCGGCTGCTGTAAATGACAGCATGATAAGTAGCATCAATGATGAAATGATTTTCATGTGAAGTATCGTTTAAAGTTAAGCAAAACAAAGTTAATAAATACATCTCGAATAAGTCGGGTAATTATTGCTTTTCATGTTGTAAAAATTGTCATGAGTGGAATGTTATCAACATTTTGCAATCCAAAAGTGACATTTTTGACTCTATTTTGATGAAAAATCCATTTTTCCGTCCGATATTGTCTCTATCTTTGTGTATCATGAAATTTTATATTTATCAGCAAATTATTTAACTGTAATCTATACCAATAAACGCTATGATTAAAAAATCAGTTTTAGTATTGTCGCTTCTTGGTGCGTCAATGGGTGTCTGTGCGCAACAGGCGGAGACTCTTGACCGCGGTGTGGTTGCCGTCAAGACCGACGGAGGTGTGTTTGTGTCGTGGCGCAGTCTTGCCGACGACAGCAAGTCGACGACATTTGACGTGTATCGCGACGGGGTGAAAGTAAATGCCGAGCCTATCAAGGGCGGCACCAACATTGTCGATGCCGAGGGAACGGCGACTTCAAAGTATGTGGTGAAGCGTCTTGATACCGGAGAATCGAGCAACGAGACGCTTGCATGGGGCGACCCTTATCTGCGTATCAAGCTTGACCGTCCTGAAGGTGGCACGATACCGGGCAACAGCAAGTTTACTACCTATAAGAACGGTGTGGTTCAAAATCTTGTTGTGGATGACTTTACTTATACTCCCAACGACTGCTCTGTGGGCGATGTCGACGGCGACGGTGAATATGAGATTTTTGTAAAATGGGATCCTTCCAACTCTCAGGACAATTCATTCAAGGCATTTACCTCCAATGTATATATCGATTGCTATAAGCTTGACGGTACAAAGCTGTGGCGCGTAAATCTCGGTCAGAATATCCGTGCCGGCGCCCACTATACCCAGTTTATGGTATATGACTTTGACGGCGACGGAAGAGCCGAGCTTATATGCAAGACCGCTCCCGGAACAATCGACGGCAAAGGAAAGCCTGTGTTGATGGGTGATGACAAAGTGACCGACGACTATAGAAACAGCGATGGTATCATACTCAAAGGTTCTGAGTATCTTACTGTGTTCAACGGTCTTACCGGTGAAGAGATTGCCACTACAAGCTATGTGCCTCTCCGCTCTGTGCAGAGCAGCTGGGGCGATAGCTATGGTAACCGCTGCGAGCGCTATCTCGCCTGCGTGGCATATCTTGACGGCAAGAAGCCGAGTGCTGTGTTCTGCCGCGGATATTATACCCATAGCTACCTTTGTGCATGGGATTTTGATGGAAAGGAACTGAAGCAGCGTTGGCTTCATGCATCCACAACCCCCGGTCAGGGTGCATACGGCGAAGGTGCGCATTCTCTGACTGTCGGCGACGTGGATGGCGACGGATGTGACGAAATCGTTTATGGCTCGGCTTGTATCGACCATGACGGTAAATTGTTGTACCGCACCGGTGCCGGTCATGGCGATGCCCTCCATCTCGGCGACTTTGACCCTGACCGTGACGGTCTTGAAGTGTTCATGGTTCATGAAGAGAAGAAATCACCTTATAAGTGGGACTGTGAGTTCCGTGATGCCGCTACCGGTGAAATCATATGGGGCGAGGCTCAGTCAGGCAACGATATCGGTCGTGGACTGGTAGGTGACCTTAGTGAAAACTGGCGCGGCTATGAAATTTGGCCCGGTTCACGTTTTGTGAAAGGCAACCGTGCCAACGCTACGTTTGACTGCAAGGGTAATATCGCGGTCGACGGCAAGGTGCCCTCAAGCTGTTTCCGTATTTATTGGGACGGTGACCTTCTTGACGAACTGTTTGACGGCAAATATAACAAGGATAGCAAAAAGTCATTCCCGATTATCGAAAAGCGTAATGCCGCGCTTACAGGCAGCTCTACGCTGATGTCGTTCAGCAAATGGAATGCGCAGTCATGTAACACGACAAAGGCTACCCCCTGCCTTACCGCCGACATCCTCGGTGACTGGCGTGAGGAAATCTTGTTGTGGGATGGCGAAAACAGCAGTGACCTTCTTCTGTTTACCACCACTATTCCTTCGGAATACCGTGTGCCCTGTCTTATGCAGGATCACAACTACCGTATGGCTATCGCATGGCAGAATGTGGCTTACAACCAGCCTCCTCACCTTGGATACTATCTTGCCGACCGCTTCTCTAATGCTCCCCGTCTTACCATCAAGTCGGGCAGCGTCAAGCAGCTGATTGAGGTAGGCGATGCAATTCAGGAGATTTCCGGACTGGCTATCGCTACTACTTCTCTTACCGCCGAGGGTCTTCCTGATGGCGTGACAATTGATTTCAATGACAATACCGGTGCATTCACTATCTCCGGCACCCCGGCTGAAATCGGTACATATAATGTGACTCTCGTGGCAAAGGGCGAGGAAGATGCCACTTCGCGCCTCGAATTTACCATCAACGTCGTGGCTAAGGTAGAGCTTATACCTCTTGCGAAATACTCATTTGAGTCGCTCGACGAGGCTACGCCCAATGACGTTGAGGGAGAGGCTACCGTAAGCGGCAACTCTGCTTCCTTAATCAAGGGTGTCGAAGGCAACGCATTGTCGCTCAAGGGCGGTTCTTACCTTAAGCAGAAGGCTTATGACAAGATTCAGTTTGGAGCCCGCGACTTCACCATCGAGATGTGGTTCAAATCGACTACCTCTGCTGCATATATGCTACATAAGGGTAGTCTCGCCGCTACATCGGCAGAGACCTCGGGCAACTGGGTAGGTATCGAATACAAGAACGGCAATCTCCGCTTTGCTATTGATGATGACAAGAACAAGAGCGAGGTTGCGGCTTCGGCGACAGAGTGCTTTGACGGTATGTGGCATCACCTCGTGTGTGTGCGTGACGGCATGACCAAGCAGCTCAAGCTTTATATCGACGGCGAGCTTGCGGGAGATGCCTCCGACAATACCGGTGAGATTGCCGACAAACTCGAAGACCTTGTAATAGGTAACGTAAATCTTAATTTTGACAATCCTTACTCAGGCGATATCGACGAGCTTTACATCTATGAGGGCGCGATGAGTGCCGCTAAGGTTGCAAGACGCTACGAAGAGTCTAAGCCTGACGCAGCAGGTATTGACGATGCAATGATTAATGCCAACATTACCGAGGGTGATGTGACATTGATTGATGCTACTACAGGTATCGTGGTCGCCAAGGGATATGGCACACCCGCTGTTGTTACTGAAAATGCCGCTCCCGGCGTGTATGTGATTGTGATTGAAAATGGCGACGAGCGTCAGACAATCAAGTTTTTCAAAAACTAAAAATCATTTTCTAACTTACCTTCAATCATAGTTTTAAGGCGGCGCTGTGAGGCGTCGCCTTTTTTATGCCCTATTCAATCATGGTGTTACGGCATCACGTAGGGCAGGAACACTGTAAAGTGACGGTCGTCGTCGGTGATGACGATGTGTTGCCGTTGCAACTCATATTGCATCCTTAAGTTCCTTAATCCTACGCCTGTCTTGTTGGCATTGTTACGGCGCTGGATATTATTGGTTACCGTTACGCCATCTTCACTCTCTTCAATTGTGATGTACAATGGTCGTTCGGGAGTGGCGGTGTTATGCTTTATGGCATTTTCAATTAGCATCTGCACACTTACCGGGATAACTTGCCGCGTGGCGGCACTGGCAATCTCTTTAATTTCGATTTTAAGGCTGTCGCCGTGGCGCATTTGCTCCAGATATAGGTAAGTAACCACAAATTTCATTTCGTCAGATAGATTTACGGTCATATTCTGAGCCGAGGTAAGGAGATAGCGGTAAACTGCCGACAGCTTCTTGACAAACCGGTTTGCCAACTCCGGACTTTCATACGTGAGCGAGGCAAGCACATTAAGGCTGTTGAACAGGAAGTGAGGATTTACTTGATTTTTCAGTGCTTCAAACTGATATTTCAGCTTTTCGTTTTCGGCTTGTGCAAGTTGCCGGGATATTTCCACTTCATATTGACCATAAAGATATACGGCTACAAACAGAGTGATTATGCTATTGCATAGCATGGCGGGAAGCACATTTCTCACTATGGAGAATGGATAATCGCAGAAGATGGCAATCATATAGGCGATGCACCCCCACAGGACGGGGATAAGCAATATCGCCGACATGATTGCAAACATGTAAATGCCGCCGTTGTTGTGCTTGCGGCTTATGAGTCTTATAAGCCAATAGTCGACAATCCCCATTGCTATGAACACCGGGAAATTGTACAGCATGTTTATAAGAAATGTCTTCGCTGTCAGCCCCGTCGGGTTATTCATTGCGATTATCAGTATCAGCGTCACCGACAGCAGGAGCAAAAGCATTAAAAATAGAAACAATATCTTTTTCTTCATAACGATAAGCTCATTTTACGCCATCCATCCAGTTAAAGAACTCTTTTACCCTGTTGCGTGGCACGGTAATGTCAGTCGGGCAATCGGGATAGACTTCCAGCTTTAAGCGACCGGTAAAATATTTTGACACTTTCTTGATGCTGTCGATATTGACAATGCATCCGCGCGATACCCTGAAGAAACGCGTCGGGTCAAGTATCGTCTCCAGGCGGTCAATAGTGTAATCAATAATGTAGCGGCGACCGGAAAATGTGTGGAGATAGTTGTATTTTTCTTCGCTGTAAAAGAATGCCACGTCGCGGGTCTCGATATGTTGATAAATGTCGCCACACTGGACGAGGAAACGGTTTTTGAGGTTGGGCGAAAGATAGTAATTGCGAAATTGTGCATATGAGTCTGACTCCGGGGTGATTGCCCGCAGGCTCTCATATTTTTGCAATGCCGCCTCAAGATCAGTTTCCTCAATGGGCTTTAGCAGATAGTCGATACTGTTGATTTTGAATGCCTTTAATGCAAATTCATCATAAGCAGTCGTGAATATTACCGGAACAGAGGTCTTTATCCGGTCAAATATCTCAAAGCTGTCACCGTCGGAGAGCCGTATGTCTACAAGCAGCAGGTCGGCAGCCGTTGATTTTATGAGAATAATAGCCTGCTCTACCGATGATGCCCAGCCACAAAGCTCCCAGTCGGGTCGCACAGTCATCATCATTCGTTTCAACTCATTATAAGCGAGTTGCTCATCCTCGATTATTATGTATTTCGCCATAATATATTTAACGTATTATGTTCGTTTATATTGTTGCATATCTGAGGGTTATATCCTGAATCGCCATCCAAGCTTGACTTCGGTGCTGAAAAGCCCGCATGCAAGAGCCGCCTTGTCGTCATAAATCATGGCAATATTGCTTTTGCACACTATGCCGACAAACCATCGGTCTTGATTCCATACCATTGAGAGATACAGGCGGTTAGACAACCGAAACGAGTAGCGCTTCCTGCTCTCCGATGAATTGGCAATTACCAAAGCCGGTACAATTGATTCGCTTATGCCTACAGTGATGTTTTTATGTGGGACCCAGTTGTAACCGTAACCGATTTTAATGCCGAATGATTGCCCCGTCGCGCTATAATCTTCAGGCCCGGAATAGCTTAGCTCTTGTGGTAATTTGCTGAAGTCAAATCGGTAATCTTGATTGACATATGATAATCCCAATGCAAAGGAGCCTTGGCTTTTTTTCTGGAGTTTACTGAATGAAAACGCTGCAGCATAGCAATATCTTTTATTGTTAAAGAAATAGTTTGCCTCAATGCCCCATTCCGATGTCTTTATTCCGTTAAACTTCAATTTATCAACATCTCTCCTGTTGTATTCGGTGATATTCATCCCGGTATTGTTTTTTATTGAATAGAATGATGCAGACAGCAGGGCACATGAAAAGTCGAAGTTAAACTTGGATTTTGTGCGGTCGTAGCTTCCGAATAGCTTGTTGATATTTATATCATAGCCAAGAGATATCGCCTGGTAGGTTATGTCAAACCCTATGGTATTGGTAGATGGTGACATCATCTCTATGTTTCCCTTGTCGGTGAAATGCAGATTATTGTAGTCAAACCAGTTGTTGGAGCGGAGTTTGACGTTCATATTATAGTCTATGTCCATGACATATGAAGTGTCAGATGAGTTGAATAGTCTGTCACAGTGGTTGTATATGTCGACACATAACTTCGGAAATTTGCCCTTGGCGGCAATTGAATCGAGATTGAGGGTCATTCCGGTCAGCGGGTTAATACCGGCAACCGTCATGACGATTACTATTATTTGTTTAACTCTGTCCATATGCTGTGACGGCAACATTTATCGTTAAAAGAGCTCTTAGTGTTATTGCCTGAGCTTTTTTGTACAAAGTTCGTTACTCCCTGACTGTGATGCAATCATAATCTGACGAGCTGCCGGCTTTTCATGGACGAAATGACATATAAATAGTATGGATTGAAAAAACAACGGGGATGCACCAATTGGCGCATCCCCGTATTATAGTTATCGCTATCGGGAGATTATTACTGGCGAGCGGCTTTTACGTAGCCGAGAGCCTCGCGGCACTTGTCGGTTACATACTGCCAGTCCTGAGCCTTTACCTTGTCGCCGGGGAAAAGCTTAGAGCCCATGCCTACGCAATATACGCCAGCCTTGATCCAAGAGGTGATGTTTTCCTGAGTGGGTTCAACACCGCCTGTAACCATAAGCTTTGACCAGGGCATGGGAGCCTTGAGTCCCTTGACAAATTTCGGACCGAGTACATCGCCGGGGAATACCTTGCAGAGGTCGCAGCCTACTTCCTGGGCAGCGCCTACTTCAGAGATAGTACCGCAGCCGGGGGTGTAGGGAACGAGACGGCGGTTGCACACCTTTGCAATCTCGGGGTTGAACAACGGACCTACAATGAAGCATGCGCCGAGCTGGAGGTAAAGAGCTGCAGTCGCGGGGTCAACGATTGATCCTACGCCCATAGCCATCTCGGGGCATTCCTTGGCAGCGAATTTTACCACTTCGGCAAATACCTCGTGGGCAAAGTCGCCACGGTTGGTGAACTCAAATGCGCGTACACCGCCTTCGTAGCAAGCCTTTACAACCTGCTTGGCAACTTCTGCGTCAGAGTGGTAGAATACGGGGACCATACCGGTCTCGCCTATTTTAGCCAATACGGCTTGCTTATCAAATTTTGCCATTTTAGTCTAATTATGATATATTATTTGTGATTATTAGCGCTGAACGCGTCCGTTGGCATTACCACCGGCAAGTGATTCAACCTCTTCAACTGATACAAGGTTGAAGTCACCGTTGATAGTGTGTTTCAACGCTGATGCGGCTACTGCAAATTCAAGAGCCTCGCCCTGGTTAGGCTTGGTGAGCAGACCGTGGATAAGACCACCGGAGAATGAGTCACCGCCACCTACACGGTCGATAATCGGGTTGATGTCGTAGCGCTTGCTCTGATAGAACTCTTCGCCATTGTAAATCATTGCCTTCCAGCCGTTGTGGGTAGCTGAGAATGACTCGCGGAGGGTAGATACTACATACTTGAAGCCAAATTCCTTCATCATGGCAGCGAAGATGCCCTTGTAGCCTTCGGCATCGGTATTGCCGCCTTCTACGTCAGCATCGGGTTTGAAGCCGAGGCAAAGCTCTGCATCTTCTTCGTTACCGATACATACGTCAACATATTTCATCAACGGGCGCATGATTGACTGAGCCTTTTCTTTGGTCCAGAGTTTCTTGCGGAAGTTGAGGTCAACCGATACAGTAACGCCGTGACGCTTTGCAGCCTCGCAGGCAAGACGGGTAAGCTCGGCAGCCTTGTCGCTGATAGCGGGGGTGATACCGCTCCAGTGGAACCAGTCAGCGCCTTCCATGATTGCATCGAAGTCAAATTCGCTGGGGTCAGCCTCGGCGATAGCAGAGTTGGCGCGGTCATAGATTACCTTAGAGGGGCGCATTGATGCTCCTGTCTCGCAGTAATAGATACCTACGCGGTCACCGCCACGTGCGATATATTCAGTGTTCACTCCATAACGGCGAAGTGCGTTTACCGCAGCCTGACCGATTTCGTGCTTGGGAAGTCGGCTTACAAAGCAAGCTTCGTGACCGTAGTTAGCGCAGCTGACAGCTACGTTAGCCTCGCCACCGCCCCAGATTACATTAAAGTTGTCAACTTGTACGAAACGGTTGTTTCCAGCCGGTGAAAGGCGGAGCATAATCTCGCCTAAAGTGATGATTTTCATGTGATAAATTGATTTATAAGTGTAACAATATGGATTATTAATGATTTTACAGTTGGAGAGATTGAAGTCGCTGCTCAAATGCTTCCGCCATGGCTTTTGCGGCACGACGTCCGTCGCCCATGGCAAGTATCACTGTCGCGGGACCTCTCACAATATCGCCTCCCGCATATATCGCCGGTGACGATGATTTCATCGATGAGTTGTCGACCACGATACCCCCCTGACGGGTCATCTCCAGGTCGGGGAGCGATGTGGGAGGATTGGGCAGGGAGCCTACGCTTACCACCACGAGGTCGACCGGTACATCTTCGAGAGCGCCGGGTATCTCAACCGGTGAGCGTCGTCCGGTGGAATCAGGTTCGCCGAGTTCCATCTTCTGTAGACGCATGGTGCTGAGAAATCCGTTTTCATCGGCAAGATACTCTACCGGATTGCTGAGGGTGATAAATTCCACTCCCTCCTCGCGGGCGTGGCGTATCTCCTCCAGACGTGCCGGCATCTCTGCCTCGCTGCGCCTGTAGACAATCATGGCTTTTTCCGCTCCCATGCGCAGGGCGAAGCGCACAGCATCGATAGCTGTGTTGCCGCCGCCGATTACTGCTACGCGTTTTCCGGCGAGTGATGTCGGATTTTTCGCGTAGGCCTGTGAGTCAAGCAGATTGAGTCGTATTAGGTATTCATTGGCTGTCATCACTCCGGGGAGGTTCTCGCCCGGCACACACATAAAGCGCGGTTTACCCGCTCCTGTCGCGATGTAAATGCCTTTGAAGCCTGCCGATTGTAATTCTTCATAAGAGAATGTCTTGCCCACAAAGCAATCTTTTACAAATTCGATACCGAGGCTTTTGAGGCGCTCGATTTCATAATCGACGATTTCGTTGGGAAGGCAAAATTCAGGGATACCGTATTTCAATACTCCGCCAAAGGTGTGGAGCGCTTCAAATACAGTCACCTTATAGCCGCGTTTTGCCATGTCGCCGGCAAAGGCAAGTCCTGAAGGACCGGAGCCTATGACCGCGATTTTTATAGCCAGGGGCTGTGGCGCAAGCTGAGGCGTATCCTCCTTGACAAGTTCGCCGGCAAGTGTTTTCTGGCGCTCGCTTTCGCGGCTGAAGTCGGCGACAAATCGTTCGAGATGACCTATTGCCACCGGCTGCTTCTTCATCTTATTGTAGATGCATGATGCCTCACACTGCTTTTCTTGCGGACATACTCTTCCACACACTGCCGGAAGCACGCTCGTCTCGTTGATTACGCGGAGAGCCTCGGCAAAGTTACGGCGTTCGATATTTTTGATAAAACCCGGTATGTTGTTGGCTACCGGACACCCTTTCATACATCCCGGGTCGGGGCAGTCAAGGCATCGGCGCGATTCAAGCACAGCCTGCTCGACGCTGAGTCCCTGATTGACTTCGTCAACACAAGTGACACGATATGCCGGGTCGACTTCCGGCATTTTTACGCGCGGAAGCGATGTGCGCTGTTTTGTGGAGTGGCGGCTGCGTAATTCCTCGCGCCAGGCGTCGTTACGATTGGTAATGCTTTCTGCCATATCGGTCATTATACATATAGTCGTTGGCGGTTGAGTAGCTGGTCGAAGTCGACTTTATGGGCATCAAATGAGGGACCGTCGATACAGGTGAGCTTGCGTTCGCCGTCGACCATGACCCTGCATATGCCACATAGACCTACACCGTCAACCATAATCATGTTAAGTATGCACACCGTCGGGATAGAACGGCTGCGGGTAAATCCCGAAATATCCTTCATCATCGTTGTGGGACCTGAAATAAACATCTTGTCGACTTTGCGGCTGTCGGTGATTTCGGCGATTACCTCAAGCGGATTTCGGTCGCGCACATCGATTACCTCGCTGTATTCGCTCACCTTGCCCTGCAGACATGCTGTCTGCGACGACTGTTCGGAGAACACGGAGATTACGTGACATCCTGCTTTTTTCAAAGCCCTGACTATAGGAAGGAGGGGCACGAAGCCGGCTCCGTCACCACAGCACACGACTGTACCGTAGTTTTTTATCTCTATAGCCTGACCGAGCGGTCCGAGCAGATTGGGCAAAGAGTCACCGGGCTTGAGCGATGACAGTGCATCGCTCAGTCCGGCGGCTTTATGGATAATGATGTTGATTGTTCCGTTTACTTCATCGGAATCCACGATTGTGAACGGGATACGTGCGCCATCTTCCGAGAATCTCACGATAATGAAATGTCCCGGACGACACGATTTGGCTACAGAAGGGGCATATACGCGCAGCTCTGCGGTGTATTCCGAATAGTGGACTATTTCGCGGACTTCGTTCATATTTTTTTACTTCATTTCAAGGTAGGAAATCTTGTCCATGTCGGTGTAGTCGAGATTTTCGCCACCCATTCCCCAGATAAACATATAGTTGGAGGTTCCGGCTGCGGCGTGTACCGACCATTCGGGCGACATGATTGCCTGCTCGTTGTGAAGCCATATCATGCGGTTTTCCTTGGGCTCGCCCATGATGTGGCATATTGCGTTGCCTTCGGGCACATTGAAGTAGAAGTAAGCTTCTACACGGCGGTCGTGGGTGTGGGCGGGCATGGTGTTCCACACACTTCCGGGCTTAAGCTCGGTAAGACCCATCTGGAGCTGGCAGGGACCCTCTTCAAGCACATTGTTTACAATGAGCTGGTTGATTACGCGGTCGTTGCTCTCCTCCATCTTTCCGGCGGCAAATGAGTTGGCTTTTAGCGAACCCTTGCGACCGTCGATTGTGATAAGCTGTGTCTTGTAAGCCTTGTGAGCTGTAGTCGAGTTGAGGTAGAACTTTGCGGGATTTGACGCGTCCTTGCTGCGGAAGGTCACATTTTTGTTGCCTCTTCCCACATAAAGGGCATCCTTGAAGTGAAGCTCATATTCCTTGCCGTCAACAGTGACAATGCCGTCGCCACCCACGTTGATTACTCCGAGCTCGCGGCGCTCAAGGAAATACTCCGATTTCAGCGGGTCGATTGTCTCCAGTACGATTTCCTTGGTCACGGGCATTGCACCGCCAAACACAAGGCGGTCATACATTGAATAGGTGAGAAGCACCTTGTCGGCTTCCATTACCTTGGGCATTGCGAAGCGCGAGCGGAGCTGGTCGGTATCGTAGTGTTTCACGTCTTCGGGATGACATGCGCGTTGTATCGAGTATTCGGGCGTCTGCGCCGACATAGCAAGTGTTGCCATTGCGATTGAGAGTGATAATATTATTTTTTTCATTGTTTAAAATTTTGATGTAGCAAAGTTACGGTGTTTATTCCGTAAGGGTGTGCGATTTTTATTCAAATCAAGTTGATTATTTGTCAATTCATGCCTTCTGCAGCCTTCTGGTCGTTGATAATCTTGACACGGTTCCAGATTACGAGCCCGATTGTGGCAAGACTGAGCACTCCGGCACCGACCCATTTAAGGTTGTAGCTGCACTGGAATATCACCCATGCGAGGGGTGAGCCGGCGAAGTCAAGGCTGCCCCCTTCAAACCCTTGGGGGATTGCCACGGCTGCGTCACCGGTGTTGGCATACACATCCTGGGCTGCCTTGGTGAATTCGGGTGCGAGGTTGGTGACCATAAAGAGGGCGAGCACGATTACGACAAGACCTACGATGAATGTCTTTACCACATTACCCTTGGTGTAAGGAAGCACGAGGGGAAACACGTAGAACATGCCGGCAAGCGATGCGAGAGGCAGAAACTCATTGCCGGGAAGTACCACGGCAAGGAAGAGCGTCACGGGTATGAGCAGGAGCGATACCACAAGTGTAGTGGGATGTCCGATTACAAGTGCGGGGCTCATGCCTATTGACAATCCCTCGGCTCCCTTGAACTTGCGTGCTATAAGCTCGCGTGTGGCATCGGAAATCGGTTTAAGTCCTTCGATGAAGAGTACTGTCACGCGGGGGATGAGCTCCATTACGGCACCCATCTTTATGCCGAGTCCGAGTATGTAGGGAATCTTGTCGACGATTTCTTCACCTGAAGTGCAGGTGAGACAGCCGATGGCTATGCCCACTACCACACCGAGGAACAGCGGCTCGCCGAGAAGACCGAATTTCTTTTTGAGACCTTCGGCGTCAATCTCAAGCTTCTCCATTCCGGGGATTTTGTCGAGGACCTTGTTGATAATCCACGCGAAAGGTGCAAATCCAGCGCAAAATGGCTGCGGAATCGAGATTCCTTCCATGTCTTTATAAAATGTCTGGAACTTGTCGGCAGTCATGTCGGCTATTACGAGTGTGATGATGTAGCAGATGATTGCTGCGAAGAAGCCCCACAGCAGTGAGCCGCTTGCAAAGTACACCACTGCGCCGATGAAGGCGAAGTGCCAGTAGTTCCACAGGTCGATGTTGACAGTGCGTGTGCCTTTGAGGAGCAGCAACACGATATTGACACCGAGACACACAGGGATGATGAATGCGCCTACGGCTGTGTTGTATGCCACTGCCGCAGCAGCAGGCCAGCCCATGTCAAACACCTTCAGCTGAAGATTATAGATATCGACAACGCTGTTAAGTGCCGGACCGAGCGACGAGGTGAGAAGTGCGGTGATTACCGAAAGACCGACAAAACCGACACCTACCTTGAGTCCGCAATTCAGCGCTTTGCCAAACTTTATGCCGATACAAAGTCCGAGCACGGTGAAGATGATAGGCATCATCACCGCCGCGCCCAGACCTATGATATAGGAAAATACCTGTTCCATTATTTAGGCTGTTTTCCGATGTAAGCAAGTATACCGCCGTCAACATACAGCACGTGTCCGTTGACAAAGTCGGAAGCGTCAGAGGCAAGGAACACGGCGGGACCCATGAGGTCTTCCGGAGTACCCCAGCGCGCAGCGGGAGTCTTCGAGATGATGAACTGGTCGAAGGGATGACGGCTTCCGTCGGGCTGCAACTCGCGGAGGGGTGCGGTCTGTTCGGTGGCGATGTAGCCCGGACCGATACCGTTACACTGGATGTTGTGTTCGCCATATTCTGAGCAGATGTTGCGGGTAAGCATCTTTAGACCACCCTTGGCTGCTGCGTAAGCCGATACTGTCTCACGTCCAAGCTCACTCATCATCGAGCAGATGTTGATAATCTTACCGTGTCCTTTTTTTATCATGCCGGGTATCACGGCCTTAGCGCAGATATAGGGAGCCACGAGGTCTACGTCGATTACGCGGCGGAAATCTTCTACATCCATCTGTTCCATGGGGATACGCTTGATTATACCTGCGTTGTTGACAAGGATGTCGATTGTGCCTACTGTTTTTTCGATGTCGGCTACCATCGCTTTTACGGCTTCCTCGTCGGTTACGTCACAAAGATAACCCTTTGCGTCGATACCGAGGTCTTTATAGGCTTTCATGCCACGGTCAACAGTTTCCTGACGTGAGCAGTTGAATACTATTTTTGCGCCTGCCTCTGCATAAGCCTGGGCGATGGCGAGTCCTATTCCATAAGCGGCACCTGTTACAAGAGCCACTTTTCCTTCTAATGAAAAATTTACCATTGCAGTTTATTTAGATGATTTTTAGATTAACAGGTTACTTTATTTCTATTTTACAAGGTGTTGATAGTTCTTTTTGCCAGTTTTTGAGGTTGTCAAACCATGTTTGAGCCATTTTGAATCCACCGGCTTCTCTTTCTGCGCCTACATTGACCGAGTAATGGATATTGCCGTCAGCATCGGGGATGAGCATGGAGAGATAGTTGTATTCATCTTCAACCATGCCGCCATTGTTTGCCGGACCGACATATAGTCCGAGACCAAGAGATTCAACAAGTTCGGGCTGCTTTTTGTCGGGGATGTTGCTTCCCCAGCTTCCGGCAAGACCGTCGGTGTCGATAAATCCATGGTTGTCAGTCTCCAGTTTCTGGATTCCTGTGCAGAATCTGTCATTGCCGGTGATGCCGGTGATGTTGATATCGACATCAAAGTCATGACGGCCGGCATACATCGTGTAGCGTTGCTTCATCTGATGGCGTGTGCCATTGTAAATCCAGTCGCGGTCAGTGACCTCGATGATTGAGCGGAGCGGCCCGCTTGCGATAATCTCCTGTCCGCGTGACGACACTGTGTCGATTGTGCAGGGTGCGCCATCCTGATAACCACGGAATGAGCCGGCGGCAACTGATTTGCCTGCCCAGAGGATATCCCTGCCGTAACCTTCGGCGAGTTGCTCGGGCGTGGTGTAAAATCCTGTCACTTCAAGCTCAAGGCGGGGGGTGGATTTTCCATACAGGTCTATGCTTTGGCGGTTGTCCATGTAGACACGTAGTGCGTTATGCATGCCTTCCATCACGGCGCCATGTCCGTAGATGGAGTTGTAGGTGGTCTTTACATTGATGTCGCCGGGAAACGCTACCGAGTTTACCTTTACATGGGTCTTCTTCTCGTCGCGCAGTTTTATATAGGCATTGGTCATCGGCTCATATTCAGCCTGAGAGCCTTCATCATGGAGCGTGACGCTTATGACCGCTTTTTTCTTTGCCGGGATGTCGATTACCATTACAAGCTCGTCGGCTTTGCCATCATGGTCAAGGTCGTCGAGTTGAGAGGCTATCTCCTTGCCGTCGATAGTGGCGACAGCGCGGGTTGCGTTCAGCCCCGGTGCATATTTTTCGAGATTCACTATGACCGGCTGAGAATGGCGGGTTGCAGGAAGCGTGTTGGTGGCGGTGACGGTCAATGTGCGCGATTCAGCACCTGCAATCAGTGCCGCGCCTGCAAGAAGTGATGTTACGGTTAAGCGGAAATCCATAGTAGATTGGTCATTTTTGAGAGTTAGAAACTTTCGAGCCATGCCTTGAGGTCGGCTTGCATTTCTGCCTTGTATTTGAACCATTCACCTATTCCCCATCCATGACCTCCCGACGGGTAGATGTGGATTACTGCCGGGACACCGTTGTTGTGGAGTGCTGCGTAATAGTTTACTCCATTCATCGGCGGCACTACGGTGTCGTCGTCGCTAAACACGATGAAGGCACGCGGAGTGGTGTCAGTCACCTGCTTTTCATTGGAATAAAGCAGCTCGTCGGCGGGAGTGGCATCTTTGCCTATCAGGTTGTCGTGGGAGCCGAGATGGGTGTAACTTTTGTCCATTGTGATTACCGGGTAAAACAATATCTGGAAATCGGGGCGTGATGCCGGCTCGGCATGAGTGGCGACGGTAGAGGCGAGATGACCGCCTGCCGATGAACCCATTATGCCTATGTCATGAGGATTGATTCCCCACACTTCGGCACTGTCACGCATAATCTTGACAGCATTCATTGCATCAGACACCGGCAACTCGGGGTTGCCTTTGGGGAAACGATAGCATACCACGGCATAAGCTATGCCCTGCTTGTTGTAAAATGGCGCCCAGTCGTATCCCTCGTGGTCTTTGGCAAGATGGGTGTAACCTCCGCCCGGACAAGCTACAACGGCACGGCCTGTGGCTGTCGACTGTTCGGGAAGATAGACTCGCATCGACGGGTTTTCAATCTCGATGACACGTGACTGCCCGTTGACGGTCAATAATGTTGCTAATGCTATTAGTGTGAAGAATATTCGTTTCATGATAGAGAAGGATTTAGGTGGTCACTAACAATCAATGCGTAAAGTTACGAAATTTTTCCAAACCACGATAAATTCCGTAGCATTAAAATGCTAATCGTCGTGGAGCTTTCGTCTTATGAAGAAGTATCGTGTCGCCGACAGGAACAGCAATGCTCCCGCACATTGCATTGCGGCTGTCACCCAGAATGCTGCCGAGTAGCTGATGTATTCGACGAGAAAGCCGCCTGTCAGGATGCCGATACCCATACCGAGGTCCCAGGATATCAGTATAGAGGAATTGGCTGTGCCGCGCTGGTCATGCCGCGCCACTTTTATGAACATGTTGAGGAAGGCGGGATACATCTGCCCGTTGCCGAGACCTACGAAGAGCGCCGATGCATAAAAGGTCCACTGATTGATTGACAGGGCGAAAAGTGTATATCCGATAAGCGACAGTATGACACCGGTGGCGCAGCTTCGGGTGAGTTTCCCTGCACGCAATGCGCGCGAGCCGTATAGGCGCGACGTGAACAGTCCGAGCGACAATATGGCGAAAAACACGCCTGTGCCGTCGGTGATGCCAAGCTCCTCTTTTCCGTAGATTGCCACATAGTTGCTCATTATGCCCCAGCATAGCCCGAAAAGACATATGTTGATTGCCATGAGCCATGCCCTTCCGAGAAAAAAGTGGTCGAGGCTGATTTTGGGCTTGTTTTGCACTATTTCACGCTCCGGGATTTTTACTGACGACGCGCAGCAGAAGCCGGCGAGCGCAAGCACAAGCGCTATCCAGAAGAGCGCGCTGAAGTTGCCGGTGACGGCATGTATGTAGATGCCTGCCGAGGGAGCTATCGCCATGGCGAGGTTATTGCTTAGTCCATAGAAGCCTATGCCTTCATTTCGGCGCGAAGATGGTAATACGTCGATGGCAACGGTGCTGTTTGCCACTGTGGCGGCGCCGAAAGGTATGCCGTGCATGGTCCTCACTATCGCAAACATGAGCAGTGTGCCCGCCCCGATGTAGCCGGCAAAAAGGATGAAAAAGGCGAAAAAACATATCATCAACACTTTTTTGCGATTGAAGCTGTCGACAAAAAATCCGCTGAACGGGCGTATGAGAAGGGTAGCGATAACGTAGCCTGACAATACTACACCTATCATGTCTTTGTCAGCGCTGAATTGCTCGTTGAGATATAACGGAAGTAGCGGGGTGAGAATGTAAAATGCGAAAAACAGCAGGAAGTTGCTGCACATTACCTTGATATAGTTGCTGTTCCAAAGTCGCTCGTTACGGGTTTCGATTCTTGCAGATTGTAGATTGTCCATAGGTTCCGCCTTAGAATGCCGTTATAAAAAATCAAGCAGCCCCGATGTGGAGCTGCTTGGCGGTGCGTACGGGACTCGAACCCGTGACCCCGTGCGTGACAGGCACGTATTCTAACCAACTGAACTAACGCACCTCAATTGGTCGTGACAAAGTTACGATATTTAGATTTAATATCCAAGCGTTACGCCTAAAATTTTAAGCAGTGCGCTTTAATCGGCTTTGTGGCAAGCTTTTACTTGCGACGTCTAACCGATCGGGTAGCCGAGCTTGATGCCGATGCTTTCGGCTTTGCCTCTTTTACCTTTTTGGGCGCTTTGGTCTTGGTTGCCTTGCGGGCGCGTGACGAGCGGGCGGCGCTCTTCTTCACTGCGGCGTTATCTTCGCGGGTAGCGATGGTGTCACCTGCTGCAAGACGCTCGCGCTCTTCGCGTTGCGCTATGATTTCTTCACGGGTGGGGACCCACATCTTTTTCTCATAGTTGACCAGATATTCCTGGATGCTATCCTGTGCATGCTTCAGCGAGTCGGGGTCGGGATAAAGCTGCATCATGGACTTGTTGCGTAGATTGCGGGTCTTGTATATGTCACCTTCATAGAGGGCGAGCTGGAAGAAATCGTCGTAGTTATATTGGGCGAGATTATTGTCGTCGTCGATAAATATTGATTGCTGGGTGAGGTAGGGGCGCAGGGCATCCATCTTCATCCAGAACATGGGGTACTTGACCGCTTCACCTCCGAAATCGCCCGAGCGGTGAAGCACCGGACATATTGCCTCGACGGTTGTACGCATGCGGTTGGAACGCTTGTCTACTTCCCAGCGTTCAAGCAGGTAGTAGGAAAGCACTTCATTGGCAGGTACATCGCTCTCCTCTATGGTGAAGCGGGGTTTCTTCTCGGTCGACCCTTTTGCATCGGTGTACAGGATATGGAATCGGTCAAGCATGTCGCGCACATTGACCTTGTACTGGTCGGTAAACACCTCCCTGCCGTCAAGATACTCGTAGGCGCTCAGTTCGCCGTCGGCAAGCAGGCGGAGTATGATGCGGAACAGATTTTCCTGTCCGTCGATTATTTCCTCTGGGTAGTAGAGGGGTGCATTTTTTACCTTGTCAAGGTCTATCTGGCGATAGACGATTTTCATCCATTGAGCGTCGGCGTCACTGCGTTCGGGCTCGTTGAAAAACTGCTGCATGCGGTCAGTGACACGCGCCGATTTTTCAGTGGTCTCCTTCTTGGAGTCCCTGCCGCCTTTACGCACGACAGAGGAGCTTGACGACTGCTGCGCCATCGCCGAGCCGGCAATGGTCATTGCCGTCAGTGTAAAAAGGATATGTCGTAAAAGTCTCATGACAATTTGTTTATATGCTTAGTTAACAATTACCTCCATCGGGGCGAGGTCGCGTTCGATACCGTCGGGTCCTACCGCTCTCACACGGGAGATGTAAAAGCGCTTTCCGCGCGACAGACGCCTGAACGAGTCTTTCTGTCGCTGTGAGAATTGCGAGCCTGATGACACTTCAGGGATAGCGTTGCCCATCGAGTCGAAGAATACGGTCTCGAAACTCAATACCTTGTAGTTGACATTGAGCAGGTCGTCGTCAATCGCCGCCTCAATGCCGGGTGCCGCAAGGAGAAGTGTCTTGGCAAACGGTTTGGAGCCTTTGTATCGCTCCGGATTGCCCTTGGAGTCGGTAAATGCGATGTAGGGTGTCGGGTCGGGCAGTTTGCGCACACGGAATGTGGTGGATGCGACTGTCTGCTGTCGTCCGTCGATATTTGCCGACACTGTTACAACCGCTTCGGCTCCTACTTTGGCAGGACGTGCTATCCATGAGTCGCCGTGGCGGGTAAGGCTGCCGTTGGTCATGGTGGCGGAGATGGCTCCGGGAGCCACGCCCGGCACTGATATGCTCATCGGGTTGTCGATACCGGCATAAAGCACATTCATCATGGTTGCCGATATCGTGGCGGTAGGCTCGATTACCGTATAGCTCGACTGGAAGTCGTGGCGGGTTACGGAGCCGTCACCGTGGGGCACTTCCAGGTATCCTTTATAGTCAAATGTGCCTGTCGCTCCGGCGATTGTCTCAAATAGACCATGGTCGTTTTCAAGCTGTTTGCCGTTGATGAAGATGGTGGGTCGCTGGGTGGTGTCAACCGCGGCAAGCACTATGTTGGCTGAATATTTGCTGCCACGCATCACGTTGCGTGACTGCGGGATTACAAATGCGTTAAGCTCGTTGACGCGCACATCGCCGGCATCGACATTGGAGAGTAGTGTCGCGAGAGCCTCTCCTTCGGCATAGCGTACGTCGCTCTGCAGCTTGGTAAGCAGCGTGATTGCCGCCACGACAGGCTTGTTGTCAAACATCGCTTCTTCCCACGACACCGGTATCACGGTGCCCTGACGGGTGACGTCGGCGGTGGAGAGCGCCTTGCGGATATTGTCGCTCTTGACCGAATCGGTCATGAACGATGCGATATAGTCGGTGTAGCCCTGTACCTTTTTTTTGAGGTATGCGCCTTTTGGTGACACAGCACCGAGCATCACCACCGACGCGGCTTCAAGGTCATCCTGGTTGAGGATGTTTTTTACATCGGCTTCTTTTCCGTCGGCACGCACGGCGATGGCGTGTTTAAGCGAGTCAATAAGCTCGTACAGCCGGTCGGTAGTATTGCGTACATCGGTCGCCTTGTCATACCACACCCCGCCTTTGCCCGGATTTTGCTCGTTGAAAGCTTCAAGACGCCTGTACAGCGCCTCGTTGCGTTCCGATATGTTCTTGTTGGATCGCGAAAGCCCCTCTTCAACCTGACTGAACCCTTCGAGCACATCGCTTGACACATTGAGCGCGAGCATCGCGGTCAACACGATATACATAAGGTTAATCATCTTTTGGCGGGGCGAAAGTCCGCGTGTATTGTTACTTCCCATTTACCTCGTTTGAAACAGTGGTGCCTTCGGGCATTCCACCCATCGGGCGATACATATTGATAGTCATCGCATGAAGCATCTTCTCATATACCTGATTGAGCTGCTGCATGTAACGAGCCATCTTCTCAGTCTCCTCGCAATAGCGCTCGCTCATAGCCGATGATTTTTCATACATGTCGCGGATATCCTTGATGCCTTTGTTTACGCGGTCGATGGAGTCGAGCTGCGAGCTTACACTCTTCAGCTGGATTTCATATATGGTGTTAAGCCCGGCTATGTTGCGGTTGAGCGACTGCATCTCTTCTACATATCCGCTTGAGCTGCGGGTTATGTTCTCCGAGTTTTCGGTAATGGCACGGTATGACTCCAGGAGCACTTCCGATACATGGTTGAGTGACTCGGTGGTCTTGCGCAGCTGGTCCATCTGCTCCGAGAGCGCGGTCATCTGCGCTGCGTAGCGCTCTGAAGGAGTGGCATCGTCGGGAAGTAGCACTTCTGTGGCAGCAGGGCGCTGTCCTGCTGCATTGGCGGGAACAGTGCCGGCAATGGTGGCTTCCATCGGGGCGTTGCCCACGATTCTTACACCGCCGATTTCGCCGGTGCCACCGTTAAATTCAGGACGGTCGTCGGGATTTTTTGACGAAAGCACCGGAAACACCTCTTCCCAATGGTATTCACGCGGAGGACGGTCAAACGCCGTAAGCACGAACATAAGCACCTCCGTGCCCATACCTATCGACAGAAGCATATTTCCGCCGGGCAGGTGAAGTATCTTGAAAAGCGCACCCCAGATTACGATGGCTGCACCTATCGAATAGGCGAAGTTGAAGAAGCGTTGTCCCTTCTCGCCCGAGAGGAAACGCTCTACACTGTTCTTATATCTTTTGATTTTTCCCATTACTCTTGATTGGTATGTGTGATACGGTTTTATTTCTTCTGTCCTTTGGCAAATCCTATCTGAGTCCTTACGTTGCGGAATCCGATGTAGCTGCGCTGTTCGTTCTGGTATTCCCACATGCGTATGTCGCTTCTCACATTGTGAGCCACATCTTTCCATGAGCCGCCTCGCACGATTTTGCGCTTCATGCGGTAGGGGTCTTCCACGGCAGCGTCATAGCGGTATTCGGGGTTGAGGTCGCTTGTAAGCTTGCCCACGCTTTCAGTGTAGGCGGTTGAGGTCCACTCGCTCACGTTGCCTGCCATGTCATATAGCCCGAAGTCGTTGGGCGCGTATGTGCCGACCCGCGAGGTGATTATGTGTCCGTCCCTTACGTAATTACCCTCGGCGGGCTTGAAGTTGGCATAGAAGCATCCTTTATCTTCGGTAAGCGGCAGCTCGCCTTCCCAGGGATAGATATTTTCATCGTTTCCGGCACGGGCGGCATATTCCCATTCGGCCTCGGTCGGCAGACGGTAAGGCTCGATGTAGATGCCATCTTTTCCGAGCGACCTGCGGAGGAAGTCGGTGCGCCAGTTGCTGAATGCGTTTGCCTGCTCCCAGCTTACACCTACCACTGGATAGTCGTTGTATCCGCCGTGAGAGAAGTAGAGTCTTACGTAAGGCTCGTTGTAGGCGTTGTCAAAGTCGTTGATCCATGCGGTTGTGTCGGGATATACATTTACTATATATGTGTTGAGAAAATCATAGTCGCCGGTAAGGGCGCGTGTGATTGTCTCGCGCACTATTTCCCCCTCGTCGTTGATGTAGGCGGTGTCCTTTGATATTATGGGCAGCTCGGTAGGCACTGGCTTGTCGGTGTTGTATTCGCGACGCGCCGGGTTAAGGCGGTGTTTGCGCTTGGCAGCCTCTGTGTGGTTATATACCTCGTAGCGATAAGTAAGCTGTTCAGGGTCAAGTTCCTTGACTCCGGTGATGGGATTGGTGCGGTAAAGGCTTTCGATGGCGCGTGCCTCGTCTTCACCGGGATTACGCCAGGGTATGGGCTTGCTCCAGTTGAGATAGGGACCTATAGGGTTGCCCTCTTTGTCTTCTTCGATTTTATACGCTTCGTTGCCTCCATAGGCGGGATCGGCAAGACGCTCGCGGATAATGGAGTCACGCACCCAGAATACAAATTGCTTGTACTTGCTGTTGGTGATTTCGGTCTCGTCCATCCAGAAGCCGTCGACAGAGATGCCGCGCGCGTCGGCACGAAGGTTCCACGCGCTGTCGGGCTTTGACGGACCTACCTTCATCGACCCTCTGTCGATAAGCACCATGCCATAGGGAGTCGGCTCCGCCCATGAGGTGGCTCCGACACCGGTGACTTCGCCGCCTGAGCTGCTTCTGCCGCCAACGGCACATGATGCCAGCATGGCGCAGGCGAATATGGTTATAAACAGATATTTCAAATCTCTTTTCATATGATTGGTTACATTATGCGTATGCTTTTATGTTTATGCCTGTTTTTCTCTCCAAGGTCGAGTTTTAGGCGGTAACCGCCCCATATCTCGTGGCTTCCGTTGCTCGCTCTCGATATCGCCGAGGTGGCGTAATCGTAGCTGTATCCCAAGAAAAAGTTTTTATATTCGGCACCAAGTATCAGCGATATCGCGTCGTTGACACGATAGCCGACTCCGGCAGTGAGAAACTTGTTGTAACGCACTCTTGCCGTGATTTCACCGGTGGTGAATGTAAAATCGCTTTTTACCAGAAACGACGGTTGTATTTCAAATAACGTGTTTTTTATAGGAATATTGCTGCCGGCCATGAAATAAACCACACGCCCTGCCTTGAATTCGTATTCCTTTCCGTCGGTGCCGTCGGTCGACATAGTGACGGTAGGCTCGTTGAGATGGGTGGCTGAGAGACCCGCCCAGAAGTAACGGTGGGTGTACCACACACCAAGCCCGAGGTCAAATGAAGTGCCATGGACATCGGTCGTGGGTATGCCCTCGTCGGTGCCCTGGTGATAGTCGTCGCCATCGGGGAGTATCACTTCCGAGCCTTTGAATGACTCATCGATAAATCCGAGCTGCAGACCTATGCTTAGTTCGCCTTTAAACAGTTTCAGCTTATACGCAGCCTGGGCTCCTATGGTCATGTTGCTGTAAAGACCCATGCTTTCCTGCTGCATGAGGAGCCCGACACCGAAACGCTTGTTCATGAGCTTAAAAGGCATGTCGCCTGTGACAAGGAATGTCTTTGGCGCTTTCGGGATGCCCACCCACTGGAGGCGTGAGCCGCCGCGTATACGTATGAAGTCGGATGTGCCTATGGCTCCGGCATTATAATAAGATGGTACTTCAAAATATTGTGTAAACTGCGCGTCGACCTGTGCGGTTGTACGATCAGGAAATAGCAGGACGCACAAAAGCAGAAGTAGCAGCGGTGAGTAAGATTTCCTTGTCATAGGTCGTGTCATTCAAAGTAAAAGGAGAGTACTACCATCTGGGTGACGGCTTTTTTGATTGATTGCGTGTATTTGTAGCCGTCGGGGTCGTCAACGAAGTCGGGACGTTCATGGCGCAACACATCGGTAAGCCCGAAGCAGAATTTAAGTTCGGGGCAGAGTTTGAAAAATGGCAGGTAGAAGTCGCAGCCAAAACCGGCAGTGAGCATAAAATCAGTGCTCTTGAGCTGCAAGAGGTCGCGTGGACGACGTTTTGACACGTCAAAAGTCATCATGGCGCCGGCAATGAGATAGGGGCGTGAGTTGTGGTAGCGCATCGAGGCAAATTTGATGTCGACAGGTATCACTACCAGATTGGTCTTCAAGTTTTGCTGTTGCACGCCGCCTCCTGTGGTGTCATGCATCTTCACGACGCGGTTGCCGAAATACATGCCGGGGGTAAACCTTATGCTGAAATAGCTGTTGAGCCTGAGGTCAAAGAGTCCGTTTACGCAAAATCCGGGAGAAAATGCCGGCTGCTCCATAAACCATGTCTCGCCGTTTTCGGTGACAAAACCGTTGTGGGTAAACTGCAGGTCCTGAGTGTGTATGCCGATGGAAAATCCGAGGTGCCACGGACGCAGGTCGGAGTAAGGGCGGTTGAGGAGCTTGTCGTTGCGTTGCTGTGCAGCCGCGGGCAGTGCCGCTGCCATCAGCACCAGCATCACCATTGCAACAAATCGATTATATGTGCGGCTTACATCCATTATTTAATCATAACGAATGTAAGCCGCCGTTTATTATGTCTCAGAATTTTGTAGTCGGTTGATTTTTCTGCCCGACGGGTTGCTGTCGAGTGATTTTCAGCGCGGTAACAGAGCGAGTAATCACCCGTGTTGTCAGTCGGTTGCCAGCTCGCTGTCAATTTCGGTCTGTTCCGGTGTCGCCTCTCGTGAAATGGTGAGCGGAATCCTTATCCACAGGAATCCCGGGATAAGACGCCAGAACGCTACGGCTACCGCCCAGCGCCAGTCGACAACGGCTATCCTTGAACGACGCTTTATCGCCTTTATAATCAGAGGCACAACCTTTTCTTCCTCCATTGTCATGGGGTAGACACGGTCATTTTCAAGCAGCGGTGTGCGCACCCATCCGGGGCGGATGTCGGTAAACGCGATGTCAACTCCCTCGGTGTGGGCAAGTTGTTCGAGTGCCTCAAGGTAGGTCGACTGATATTTTTTCGATGCCGAGTAGCTCGCCAGTTTTCCTATGCCTTTAGTCCCGGCTACCGAGGAGATTACGGCGATATGCCCTTCAATGCCTTTTTCGCTCATCTTCCGGAAAAATCGGTAGGCTGTGTCCACCATGCGTGTGTAGCCTACCACGTTGGTCTCTGCTGTAGCGATATCTTTCTCTACGTCAAGCTGGTCATTTTCATATCCGATGCCTGCTGTGTGCAGATATATGTCCATTCCTCCGAGCTTGCGTATCAGCTCCAGCAACTTCTGCGGGGCATCGTTTTTGGTGATGTCGATTTTCTGCCATTCCACCTGGTCGGGAAACATCTCTTTCAAATTTTTCATGGGAGCTTCCTTGCGACCGGCGACGCCGACCATCCATCCCATAGAGGCGTATGCCTCGGCAAGGTGAAGACCTATGCCTGAGGTTCCACCCATTATCACGATTCTGTTCATGTAATAATCTATAATGTTACGGTTAATATAAAAAGGTGAGTTACTGTCGCTTTATAAAGTATGTGTCGGTCGCCTGATAGTGGGTAGTGTTGAAATCAATCATTATCCGGCGGTCTGATATCGCGTCATTAAGTATGGCGTCGATTCTTATAATGTCGCTACGGTCAAGCTCCATCCACTGGTATTGTTCGTCGCCCGGTTGCGACAGCTTGCCTTCATCTTCGGCAAATGTAAGGATGTTGTCGCAGATGTCGCGAAATCCCACGCCATCGTCGTGAGCGTCGATGTAACCAAGCACTTTTGTCTTTAATTCGTCATCGGTGTACGTCACATGGAGCGACGCTGTGCCAAGTTTTATTTTCATCATAGCGGTATATATATATTAGTAGTTTATGGTAATAACATTCTTGGACGGCAATTTGTTAAGTGCGCCGGAAGTGAATATTGATTTTGTGGTTAGCGTAATTTTAGTTTTCTTTGCATTGATTTTTAGAATTCACAACCTTAAAAAAATTATGAACAGATTTGTAAAAATTATTGCAGTGGCATGTTGCGTGGCTTGCGCCATGCCCGCGATGGCACAGTTCAATTTGAAGAAAGCGGTAGGTGCGGCTACTAAGGCTGCACAGGCTGTCACTCTTACTGATGCGCAGATGACCGCTTATGTAAAAGAGTATATTGACTGGATGGATACTCATAACAAGGTGTGTGAGCCTGACCATCCTTATACCCAGCGTCTTGACAGTCTTACTAAAGGACTTACCTCGGTAGAGGGCATACCCTTGAATTTCAAGGTGTATTGGGTGGTTGACGTAAACGCATTTGCATGTGCCGACGGTAGTGTACGTGTATTTGCCGCGCTGATGGATATCATGAGCGATGAGGAACTTCTCGGCGTCATAGGTCACGAAATCGGACATGTCGCTCACCACGATTCAAAGAAGGCATTCAAGCAGTCGCTCCTTACATCGGCTCTTAAAGATGGTATTGGTGCGACTAACGGTACAGCTGCCGCTCTTACCGACTCTCAGCTCGGCGACCTTGGTGAGGCACTTGCCGGCGCCACTTACTCACAGAAGCAGGAAAAGGAAGCTGATGATTACGGATATGAATTCCTCAAGAGCCACGGCAAGAATCCTTGGGCAATGGCTTTGTCATTCAAGAAGCTGAAAGCATTACAGGAAGAGGCAGGCGCAAAGAAGGAGAGCAAGATTAATCAGCTTTTCTCTTCTCACCCCGACCTTGACAAGCGCATCCAGCGCATGGAAAAGCGTGCTACCGACGAAGGTATCACTCCCCCCGAAGCTAAGTAAACATAAATAAAATTTTTTTCATTGCAAACGGGATGTGTCAGATTGTGAAAATTTGGCACATCCTTTTTTATTTCATATTGTGATATTGTGGATTAAAATATGTATCTTTGCGGCTTGATAGAAAAATACCAACCGGAGTGGATACAAAATACATCTTTGTGACCGGAGGAGTGGTATCATCCTTAGGTAAAGGAATCATCTCCTCATCGCTTGCCTGCTTGCTTAAAGCCCGTGGCATGCGTGTTACTATCCAGAAGTTTGACCCGTATATCAACATTGATCCGGGCACACTCAACCCTTATGAACACGGTGAGTGTTATGTCACCGTCGACGGGCATGAAGCCGACCTTGACCTCGGTCATTACGAACGGTTTACCAATGTGCCTACAACCCGCGCCAACAATGTCACTACAGGACGCATATATCAGAGCGTCATTGACAAGGAGCGCCGCGGCGATTACCTTGGCAAGACAGTGCAGATTATCCCTCATGTGACCGATGAAATCAAGCGTAACGTGAAGTTGCTCGGCAATACAGGCAATTTTGATTATGTGATTACTGAAATCGGCGGTACCGTGGGCGACATCGAGTCGCTTCCCTATCTGGAGGCTGTAAGGCAGCTCCGCTGGGAGCTGGGTCAGAACGCCCTTTGCATTCATCTTACCTATGTGCCGTATATCAGTGCGGCGAAAGAGCTGAAGACCAAGCCTACGCAACACTCTGTAAAGCAGTTGCAGGAAGTAGGTATACAGCCCGACATACTGGTGTTGCGCACCGAGCATGAGATACCTGTCGATATGAGAAAGAAGATTGCACAATTTTGCAATGTTTCGCCCGACGCGGTGATTCAGTCGCCCGATGTGCCTTCGATTTATAAGGTGCCGTTGACTATGCATGCCCAGCATCTCGATGAGATTGTGTTGCGCAAGACCGGATTACCCGTGGAGGGTGAGCCCGACATGGCACCGTGGCTTCATTTCCTTGACCGGATGGATCACGCCGAGGAGACTGTGACTATCGGGCTTGTAGGGAAATATGTCGAGTTGCAGGATGCCTACAAGTCAATTAACGAGGCTCTCTTTCAGGCGGCGACTTATAATGACCGTAAGCTCAATCTGGTGTATGTACACTCTGAAAAGCTCAACGAGGGCAACGTCGAGGAGAAGCTTTCAGGCATGGACGGCGTGATTATAGCCCCGGGATTCGGTCATCGTGGCATTGACGGCAAGTTTGTGGCGCTTAAATGGTGTCGCGAGCATGATATACCCACATTCGGCATATGTCTCGGAATGCAGTGCATGGTGATTGAGTTCGCTCGCGACGTATTGGGTCTTGCCGATGCCAACTCTACCGAAATGGAACCGAATACACCGCATAACGTGATTGACCTTATGGAAGATCAGAAATCGGTGACGGCAAAGGGTGGCACGATGCGTCTCGGAGCCTATGACTGTGTGCTTGCCCCCGGCTCGCGTGCAGCGGAGGCTTACGGCGCCACCGAAGTGAAGGAGCGTCACCGCCATCGCTTCGAGTTTAACAATGACTACCGGGAGCAGTTTGAGGCTGCCGGCATGAAGTGTGTGGGCGAGAATCCCGACACACATCTTGTTGAGGTGGTTGAAATCCCCGGTCACAGATGGTTTATCGGCACACAGTATCATCCCGAATATTCGTCGACGGTGCTCAGCCCTAATCCCATATTCCTTGATTTTATAAAAGCAGCAATCGCATATAAACACGATAAACAGAAATAATGGATAAAAATACGATGCTCGGACTCCTCCTGATGGGAGCAGTCATTCTTGGCTTCATGTGGCTCAACAAGCCCGAAGTCGACCCTAACAGCCCGATGCCTCAGGAACAGCTTACCTCGCAGCAGGAAAAAGCTATTGCCGACAATGAGCTTGCTTCGCCTTCTGACAGCCTTACCGTGGCTGAGTACAACATGCTTGCAGGTGCCATAAAGCAATATGGTGTCGCCGACTCGACCGGCCGCTCCTCTTTTGCCACTGCCGACATGCACCTTTCGTCGGATGGCAGGAATATACAGGGATATGTGAAAGTTGACAGTGTTGATGTCAACATCAACTATCTCGTGTGGCCGGAACTCAGTTCCACTACGTTGCCTTCGCAGCTGGTTATGGACCGCGCCGTGGCGGCGGTGAAATCAAAGTTGCGCGACCTGTCGCAATATCGCGGCTTCGCACGCTATCTTCACGGAGATGATACAAGCGTAAAGCTTGAAAACGACCTTGTGTCGCTCGACCTCTCAAGCAAGGGTGGTATGATTTCGCGTGCCGAACTTAAGAAATATGACTCTTTCCGTGGCGGAAAGGTGGTCGTGTGCAACCCCGACAATGATAATTATTCATTTATACTCAACTCATCCGATCGCGAGTTTGACACCCGTGACTTCTATTTCACCCCGGTTCAGGAAAATGACTCTACTGTGTTGATGAACCTTGAACTCGGTGGCGGTGCATCTTTCGGTCTGCGCTATACGCTTCTTCCCGGCAGCTATGTCGTGAAGCTTGATGTGGTGCAGAAGGGCATGGAGTCGGTGATTCCGTCAAGCGTGGTGACCATGGACTTCCTCTGGCATCAGAAGATGACCCGTCAGGAGAAGGGACGCATGTTTGAGGAGCGCAACTCCGCGATATATTATAAGTATGCCGGCGGTGATGTTGAAAATCTCAGCGAGGCTAAGAATGACAACGATGAAATAAATGAACGCATAAAGTGGATTGGCTTTAAAAACCAATTTTTCTCAATGGCGTTTATCGCGAAAACCCACTTTAACCGCGCCGACCTGAAGTCAGAGGTGCTCAGCACGCTCAATCCCGAGTATCTGAAGGAGATGGATGCTGTGGCAACAGTGGATTATAGCGCCTCAAATGCTAATCCGGCATCATTCGACATCCTTATCGGTCCCAACCTCTATCCGCTTCTTTCTGACTTGTCAGACTCCCTCCAGCCCGACGATGACCTGAACCTTACGCGCCTTATCCCGCTTGGCTGGACTCTCTTCCGCTGGATTAACACATGGATTGTGATTCCTGTGTTTGAGATACTGGGCAAGTGGTTTACCAACTATGGTGTCATCATTCTCATCCTGACCCTGTTTATCAAGCTCATCATTTTCCCGTTCACTTACAAGAGCTACATGTCGCAGGCAAAGATGCGTCTGCTCAATCCGGAGATTCAGGCTATCAATGAGAAATATCCCGGACAGGAAAACGCGATGGTGCGCCAGCAGAAGACGATGGAGCTGTATTCGCGAGCCGGAGCCAATCCTATGGCGGGTTGCTTGCCGATGCTTCTCCAGATGCCGGTGCTTATCGCGATGTTCACCTTCTTCCCCTCTTGTATAGAATTGCGCGGTGAGTCATTCCTTTGGGCTAAAGACCTGTCGGCTCCCGATGCCATAATCTCGTGGACTACCAACATACCTCTGATTTCCGAGTATTTTGGCAACCATATCTCACTCTTCTGTCTGTTGATGACCGCGACCAATATCATCTACACCAAGATTACTATGGCAAGCCAGGCGTCGAGCAACGCCATGCCGGGTATGAAATGGATGATGTATCTGATGCCGTTGATGTTCCTGGTGTTCTTCAACAATTACGCTGCCGGTCTTAGCTACTACTACTTCCTTTCTCTATTGATTACCATTATCCAGACCTATGTGTTCCGTCACGTGGTAAGCGAGGAGAAGATGCGTGCAAAGATGGCTGAGGCTGCAAAGAAGCCGCGTAAGAAATCAGGCTTCATGGCGCGCCTTGAAGAGGCACAGCGTCAGCAGCAGGCTGCATTGCGCGAGCAGCAGAAGCGTCAGAAAGGCAATCGCCGCTAAACGATAACTTTATTCAGCATAAAGCTGAAGGGGCGAGTGGAAGCTCGCCCCTTCGTGCTTTAGGGCGACAATCATAATGAATATCATATCATGAATAATTTCACATTTTGGAGTCCCACAAAGTTTGTGTTTGGACGTGACACGGAATCTCTTACCGGCGACCTGGTAAAGCAGTTTGGCGGTAAAAAGGCGCTCATTGTGTATGGAGGCGGCTCGGTAGTGCGTAGCGGTCTGCTTGACCGGGTGAAGAAGTCGCTTGACGATGCCGGTGTGGCATGGGAGGAGATGGGCGGAATATGCCCCAATCCTACCGACGACCGTGTCTACGAGGGTATCGGTCTTGTGCGCGCCCACGGCATTGATTTTCTACTTGCTGTTGGTGGCGGTTCGGTAATCGACACCGCGAAAGGCATTGCCTGCGGTGTGCCTTACGAGGGTGATTTCTGGGACTTCTATTGTGGAAAGAAGGTTGTCGCGACAGCGATGCCGGTGGGCGTGGTGCTTACCATCCCCGCTGCCGGAAGTGAAGGCTCCGGTAACTCGGTGATTACTAAAAAGGATGGACTCATAAAGTTGAGCCTGCGCACAGAGAGTGCCTTGCGTCCGCGTTTCGCCGTGATGAACCCCGAACTTACATTTACACTTCCCCCATATCAGACCGCGTGTGGTATCGTTGACATGATGGCTCACATCTTTGAGCGTTATTTCAGCAACACTCCCGGCTGCGAGACTACCGACCGCGTTGCCGAAGGATTGCTCACTGCTATAATGGGCGAGGCGCGTAAGGTGATTGACAGTCCGCTTGACTATGAGGCACGCGCCAATATCATGTGGAGCTCCACGCTTGCTCACAACGGATTGTGTGGCACCGGGCGTGTCGAGGACTGGGCGTCCCACTTTATCGAGCATGAGCTTAGTGCGATTTACGATGTTGCCCATGGTGCCGGGCTTGCAGTGGTCAATCCCGCGTGGATGACCTATGTCGTGCGCACCAATCCATCCAAGGTGGCTCAATTTGCCGTGAGGGTGATGGGTGTCGTGCCGGGCGAAAAGAGCGAGCGCGAAATTGCCGTGGAGGGTATAGCGCGTCTGAAAAGTTTTTACAGAAGCATAGGCATGCCAGTGACCCTTGGCGAACTTGGCATTGCCGAGCCTGATATTGACCGTCTCGTCGCTAAACTGCATGAGCACAAGGGTAATCCTATAGGCGGATATGTGAAACTCACCCCCGCCGATACCGAGCAGATTTATAAACTGATGCTCTGATGCGGATATCGCGTTATACTCCTGCCGACAAGGCGGTTTGGGACGGATTGGTCGATAAGTCGAAAAATGCCACATTTCTTCTGAAACGTGACTACATGGACTATCATGCCGACCGTTTTCCCGACCATTCCCTGATGCTTTATGATGACTCGGGAGAGCTCGTCACGCTTCTTCCGGCGACTGTGAGAGGCAATCTCCTCTCTTCCCATGCCGGACTCACCTATGGCGGTTTTGTGATGACCGATGCCACATCGGGAGTCGACCCGCTCGCTTGGTTTGATGCAGTGTTGGCTTATTGCCGCGAGCAGGGATTTGCAGGGCTGGTATATAAGCCCGTGCCCCATATTTACCATCGTCAGCTTGCCGATGACGACCTTTACGCGCTTTTCCGTAATGACGCGGCTCTTACCGTGCGCAATCTCGCGACGGTGATTGACTTGCGCAATCCGGTGGCATCGAGCCGTCTTGGCAAGCGCGCGCTGAAACGTCAGCGTCGTTTCGGTATCACCGTGGAGGAGGTGGATGATATAAATCTCTTCTGGCATATAATAGTCGAGGACAGGCGTGTGAGACATAATACCGTCCCTGTCCACACCGGCGATGAGCTGGCTCTGCTTCATAAGGCGTTCCCCTCCGGAATACGCTTTTTTGTAGCACGTCATGAGGGGGATATAGTGGCTGGTGCGGTAATCTATATATGCAACGGTGTGCTCCATCTGCAATATGCCGCCGCCACGCCTGAAGGAAAAGATATCTACGCCACGGATGTAATATATCATGACGTGATATTCAACCGTTTTGCCGAGGCCCGATATTTTGATTTCGGCACCTCCAATGAAGATGGCGGCAGATACCTTAATGAAGGGATGGTGGCACATAAGGAGGAATTTGGTGGAAGGTCGGTGATTTATGATACTTATCGTATCGACGTAATTTGACGGCTTTTTTGAACAATCGGTGATATTTCTTGTGTTAATGCTATTGCATGGTAATCATTATCCTGCTACTTTTGCATAAATGAAAAGAAATATTATCTATTATGTCTGCTAAAGTTTATAAATCACTTGCCGAACTTATCGGAAACACTCCGTTGCTTGAAGTTACCAATATTGAGAAAGCCGACAATCTTAAGGCTCGGATACTTGTGAAAATCGAGAGTTTCAACCCCGGTGGCAGCGTGAAAGACCGCATCGCCTTTGCCATGATTGAAGATGCCGAGAAAAAGGGCATACTTTCGCCGGGTGCCACTATAATAGAGCCAACGAGCGGAAACACCGGCATCGGGCTTGCCTGGGTGGCTGCCGTGAAAGGCTACAAACTTATACTGACCATGCCCGATACCATGAGTGTCGAGCGTCAGAATCTTCTCAAGGCTCTCGGTGCAACACTTGTGCTCACTCCCGGGGCGGAAGGCATGAAGGGGGCAATATCCCGGGCAAACGAATTGCATGAATCCACCCCGGGCTCATATATCCCGCAACAATTTGAAAATCCTGCCAATCCTGAAAAGCATTATCTCACTACTGCCGAGGAGATATGGCGCGACACCGATGGTGATGTCGACATATTTGTTGCCGGAGTCGGCACAGGCGGCACGCTGAGTGGCACAGCCCGACGTCTCAAGGAGCTTAACCCTGCCATTAAGGCTGTGGCTGTAGAGCCTGATAGCTCGGCTGTATTGTCGGGCGACAAACCGGGCGCACACAAGATTCAAGGTATCGGCGCGGGATTTATCCCCGGCAATTATAATGCCGCGTTAATTGACGAGGTGATACGCGTGAAAGATGATGAGGCTATAAAGGCGTCACGCAATCTTGCACGCAGTGAGGGATTGATGGTAGGCATCTCCTCAGGAGCGTCGTTATATGCGGCGGTGCAATTGGCTAAACGTCCCGAAAATGCCGGCAAGACAATTGTCGCCATCCTCCCCGACACAGGCGAACGCTACCTCTCCACGCTCCTCTACGCCTTCGACCAATACCCCCTCTGATTGGGGTAACATAATAAAATACGGATGGTGTATCATGATTGACATACCATCCGTATTTTTATTGAAGCATGTAGTGGTTAGTCGCGGTTGGGGGTGTCCCACTTTTTGGTTTCGGTGGCGCGGATATTGATTACCTGGTCGCCTACCTGGATGCGGAAATCACCCTTTTCAAGCACCCATTTTTCATCGTAGCCTACAAAGGCAAGGTCGTTTGCCGGAAGTGTAAGGCTTACTGTCTTGGTCTCGCCGGGCTGAAGGTCGATTTTTTCAAACTGACGCAGACGGCGCACATCGGGCGATGTTGAGGCTACGAGATCGCTTGAGTAGAGCAATACACTTTCCTTGCCTGCAACTTTGCCGGTGTTGGTCACTTCGAGGTCAAAAACAAGGGTGTCGCCTGCCTTGAACTCCGGCTTGTTGACACGTAGGTTGGAATACTTAAAGGTGGTGTAGCTTAGACCTGTGCCAAACATCCACTGCACATCGACCACTGCATCATAGTTGTAGGCACCCGACATGGTCTGGGAGCTTTCGCCTTTCTTGTAGTCGTAAGTGATGAGCGCCGCGCTGTGTTTGGGATATGTTATCGGGAGTCGTCCGCTGAAGTTGGAGTCGCCTGCAAGAAGAGAGGCGAGCGCGTCGCCACCGTAGTTGCCCGGGAGCATGATGTCGACAATAGCCGATGCAAGGGGCTCGATTTTGCCGATAAGGCGCGGACGGCCTTCATTGAGTATAAGCACGATAGGTTTTCCGGTCTTTGACAGTTCGGTCACAAGTTCAATCTGGTTTTCCGAGAGGTTGAGGTCGTTGATATTGCCGGGAGTCTCGCAATAGCTTGTCTCGCCTATGCATGCTACGATGATGTCGACATTCTTGGCTGCTTCTACTGCCTTTGATATGCCGGAGGCATCTTCGGGACCGAAATTGCCGCCCCACTGGTAGTCGAGATATTTTACACCTTCCTCAAACACGATGTTTTCTTCACCGAAACGGTTGACAAGACTTTTGTAGATTGTGTTGTGGTGACCGGCAATCATGTCGGTAAACTGACCTTGCCAGGTATAGGTCCATCCGCCGTTGAGCGATCTCATGGAGTTGGCGTTGGGACCGGTGACAAGTATACGCTTTCCTCCGGAAATGGGCAGAATGGAATTGTCATTTTTCAACAATACCATCGACTCCTCGGCTGCCTGGCGTGATGCGTCGGCAAACTCTTTTGAGCCGAACAGGGGATAGTCGGTCCACTTGGTGTCGGGCTGCTCAAACAGTCCGAGACGCATTTTAAGACGGAGTATACGGGCACATGCGTCATCGATGCGACTCATGGGCACTTCTCCTTCTTCCACAAGCTCCTTTAGCAGGGTGCAGAAATCGACATCATACGGCTCCATCGCCATGTCGATGCCGGCGTTGATGGCAAGGCGTATGGCGTCTTTCTTGTCGGTTGCCACATACTCGCGGGTGTAGAGATTGTTGATGTCAGCCCAGTCTGTCACGATCATGCCATCCCATTCAAGCTCATCCTTGAGCCATTGGGTGAGATACTTCGCGTTGGCGTGGAAAGGCACTCCGTTGTTGGTGGTGGAGTTGACCATGATAGAGAGTGACTTGCCGTTGCGTATAGCTTCAAGATAGGGGGCGAAATGCTTTTCGCGCATCTCCTGTTCTCCGATTGATGAGTGGGTGCGGTCCTTTCCGCTTACAGGCACACCGTAGCCCATGAAGTGCTTGAGGTTTGACGCGATATGGAAACGGTCGATATGGTTGGGGTCGGGACCCTGCATGCCGAGTACGGTCGCGCTACCCATCTGTGCGCTGAGGTAGGCATCCTCACCATAGTTTTCCCATATACGGGGCCAGCGCGGGTCTCTGCCGAGGTCGACAGTGGGGTTGTAGGTCCAGGGCACGTCGCTTGCACGGGTCTCGTAGGCGGTTATCTCGCCGCCGCGGCGTGCGAGCTCGCGGTTGAATGTAGCGCCCATGTTTATGTTCTGCGGGAAAATTGTGGCTCCCATCGTGTAGCTTGCACCATGGTTCATGTCAAGACCGTAGATACATGGTATGCCGATGTGTTTCATCGAATAATCCTGAATCTGTGATACGATTGAGTACCATTGTTCGGGAGTCAGTGCCACGTCGGCGACATTGAGTATTGAGCCTACCTTGTATTTGCCGAGGATTTTGTCAAGGGAATCCTTGGGAATGGTAAAGTCGGAACGTGTCGACGGGTCAAACGGACCGCCGAGCACACCGAGTGTCAGCTCAGCCATCTGACCTACTTTTTCATCGAGTGTCATCTTTTTAAGAAGCTGCTCGATACGCTGTTCCATTGCCTCGTCGCGCGGTATTACAGGCGCTGCAAATAGCGAGGCTGTGCCACATGCAGTTATCAGTGCCGTGGCGATAAGTTTTGTTAGTTTCATCGTGTTAGTGATTAGGTTGTGTATAGTGTTATCAGAATTTGTATCCTATGCCTACAAGTCCGCTTATGCCTTTGGCGGGAATGCCGTAGAAGGTGTCCCACTTGCTGTTGAGCAGGTTATCGAGCTGCGCGCCTACCGAGAAGGCGGGTGTGATTTTGTAAGCCGCCCCGAAGTGGAGGTTGCTGACGTTGCCGAGTGTCACGCGCTGCACATAAAGGTTGTCGCTGAACTGGGCGTGTCCGAGTCCTGCAGGCGATACCTCGTAGGTAGCCCTGCCGCTTCTCAGCTCGTAGCCGAGCGAGAGGTCAAGCGCCTCAATAGGGGTGACGGTGAGTTTGGCGTCAAACACATTTTTTGCGCGGTCGAGCCACATTGCATTGCCCTTGTCATATTGCTGCGGCGCACCCTCGTAGGCTATACGCAGTGTCGCTATGTCGCGATACTGATAGTTGAGTGCCACGCCGTAGTGGAGGTTTGTGTAGTCGATTGCGCAATAAAGCCCGTCGAGTGAGTCGAAGTTGCTGTAAAGCGTGGGCATAAGCAGGTTTTTTGCCTTTCCTGTGCCACCCCATGCCTCGATGCTCGCTCCGGAAAACGGTCCGATTATGAAGCCGGCGTCGACATTCCACTTCTGCCAGCTGTCACCGTAGGCAAGCGACGGGTTGATGTAATGGTTGACGGCAAAGAGCGATGACATGGCGTTTAGCGACGGATTGCCTCCGGTGAAGCGTGCGTAAATCGCAAATTTGTCACCTGAATGCCAGTCGGCGCGGATGTCGGGCGCTATCCTGAAGCCGTTGTCGCCGCCCCAGGTGTCATACAGCTGTAGACCCAGCTTGATTGAATAAGATGAGCCGGAGTGACGGTAATAGGGTGTTACCGCTACATAACCGTGGTTATAATTGCCGCGCATCTCGGGACTGAACAATGATTCCGTGCTTACGACTTTCATAGTGTTGGTAGCACCGGCAAATGCCATCGCTACATCAGCGCCTACAAAGTTGTTGTCGTCAAATCCGTATGAGCCCCCGAGCGCGATATTGGCGTGGTTTTCTGTCAGCGGTTTCAGGCGGGTCGTGCCCATTCCACTGTCGTGCCCATCCGTGAAGTTGAAAAATCCATAATCGACCGCTGCGTTATACAGGAAGCTGCCCGCCGCGCCCGACCATCCGATTCCGGCTTGCAGGGAATTGGCGGTCTGCGATATGCCGTCGCTCCCGATATTTGGAAAATTGAATGCCGACAGCGAGTAGGCGAGCCGGGCTTCAAGCACTCCGGCATCTTCTATGCTGTGGCGTAGACTGGCACCGATAGTGGCGGTGTGGTCGTTGATATGCAGCTTGTCGCCTTCGCGGTTGTTGCGCTTGTAGTTGCTGCCGTCATATTGCAGCCATGCCCCCAGGCGCGTGGCATCGTTGTCGATTATGCGGTAGCCTGCCGATACGCCCAGCTCGAAAGAGGGGAAATATCCGGCGTCGATATATCCGCGGTAGGGCGACTTTTCAATTGAAGCAGCGTAGGGAGCCGGAGCAAGACGAGTGATGTCATGGGTGAGAGGAGCCGCGATGGCACGGTCGGTCCAGCTCAGCTTTTTATTTTCAATAGAGGGCATGTTGAACACGGGAAGCTGCGACAGCTTCTGCGCCTCGCGTTCCTGCACTACGATATCTTTCTCTACCGTGATTTCCTTGGTGAGATCGTCGGCAGCTGCTGTCGCCGGTAAACCGAGTGAGATTATTGCAGCCGCGATGTGGTATATATTGTTTGCCATTGTCGATGTCTTGGTTGTGGTGATGGTTACTTTAGTCGCTCGTCAATCATCATGAATATGTCTTTCTCTTTGCCGGGATAGTTTTCTTTCAGGCTTTTGAGATACTCTGTCGCCTCGAAGTCGCTGCCCTGCTTGCGGCATATGTCGCTCAGCAATATGTAGCCGCGTGCAAGCCAGTAATCGTGGGGCGTATTGGAGTCGATGAGCTTTTCGACGGTGGTTTTTGCCTTCTTGGTGGCACCGGTGTCGAAGTAGTGTTGAGCCAGATAGTATGCTGACTTAGCTCCGTAGAGGTCGTCGGTATTTTTGGCGAGCTTTTCCCATTCCTTTACTGCTTCGTTGCCCTGTCCGGTCTGAGAGAGTGCATAAGCCTTGGCGTAGATGATTTCGTTTTTCTGTGCTGTGCCTATGGCGGTGGATTTAAGCAGCCTGTCAGCCATCTCGATGACATCGGCGTGATGGTTCATGTCGCGTGACACACGCATGATGCCAAGTCGGGCGGTAACGATATTGCGCGATGCCGATGCTCTTGATTCGAGCTGTCGGAAAGTGGCTATCGCCGCCTCGCCGTTGCCAAGCTCATACTCCACATTACCCTTGATGGCAAGAGCGTCTTCGGCCGCTTCCGAGTCGGGATAGCGTTCTGTGAGCGTGGTAGCATATTTGAGCGCCTCGGCGGGATTACCCGATTCGAGTGCCGCCTGAGAAAGATAGGTGAGAGCCTGTGTCTCGTATCTTCCTCCGGGATATTGGGCGATATAGTCTTTCAGCCTCGTGGTCTTGCTCTTGTCGTTGAGATAGGCGCGCTCGGCAGCCTGGAAGGTGAGGGCGTCAAGCTCCGAGGTCTCGAATTTCGGGGCATTGGGCACCGCGGCTATGAACGATGTAAACTCGTTGAGGCGTCCTTCGTCAGCCATAAGCCGCTTGAGGTCGTCGGATGCAACGCGTGCCTCTTCGCTCGTGGGGTAGTTGCGTATCACTGTCTTGTATGACTCGATGGCTTTTTCGGTCTTTCCCTGGGCAAGCTGCGTGATGGCAAGCTGCAGGTAGCCGTTGCGTCCCTGCGAGGTGGTAGGGTACCGCTTCACAAGCGATTCGTAGATGACTACTGCATCGCCGGGGCGGTTGAGCGCCACGTAGCTCTCTGCTTTTTCAAGCATGGCAGCGGGAAGGAGTCCCGATGTAGGATAACGTCCGATCATGTCGTCAAGAGCCTCGATTTTACCATGGTGGTTTTTGGCAAGACCTTTCATCATTGCTTTCTGGAAAAGCGCATAGTCGCCCGCCTCGGGGTTAAGGTTGTAGGCCCGGTCATAGTGGGTCGACGCGGTGGCGAAGTCTGACTGGTAGTAGTGGCAGTCGCCAAGACGGTTGTAGGCGTCGGCGACAATGCTGTTGTCAAGGTTGCCCGGAGTGTTGACCACTCGCTGGAAGTCGGTGGCTGCATCATTGTATCGTTTCTGGGCGAAGAGAGCATAGCCGAGGTCATAATAGGCGAGAGGACGGTTGGCATCGTTGGCACGCGATGACTTGAGGTAGTCGTTATAGCAGCGTGTCGCGCGAGAATATTCCCCCTGCCGGTAGTAGCAGTCACCGAGCCAGAGGTCGCAGTCGGTGGCTATCGTCTTGTTATGGGAGGCAAGCGATTTTGCTTCGGTGAACCGGGCTATTGCTTGCGCGATGCGTCCTGAAGCCACGTCGCGTGTACCAAGGGTGTAGAGCACGCGCTGCTTTGCGGCAAGTATCTTTGCCGACGGGCGGCGTATCTTCTGAATCGAGGCAAGTGCCTGGTCGTAATTGTTGTCAGTCATGTAACCCGTTACGAGATATTCCTCCACTTCGGGCGCGTAACGAGAGTCGGGGTAGCGCTTCAGGAAATCTTCAAACATGCTTACCGAGCTGCCAAACGGAGTTCTTCCACCTTCCGCCTTGGCCACGGCATAATTGTAGAATGCCGTTTCCTGCACCTCCTTGTCGTAGTCCATGCGGTAAGCCTTTTCAAGAGCAAGAAGTGCGGCGTTGACATTGCCCATCTGCAAGTAAGACTGACCTATGTAGAGATATGCCGACTGTCCCATCGCGTCGTCACATTTTGTGACCGGCTGCAATGTGTAGATGGCGGCTTCATAATCGTTGTCCTTATACTGGCACACACCTAAGATATACATTGCCGACGGCTGCGGGTTGGAGACATCGCCGGTGTATTCGGCGATGTAGGTGAGAGCGTCCTCCTCGTTGCCGAGATTGTAAAGCGACTCGCCGGCTATGCGCTGCATTTCGGAGCGGTATTCGGGGATGTCGTTAAGGTGAGCTTTGGCAAGAGATAGAGCCTTGTCATAGTCATGGTCGATATAGGCTATCTGGGCGAGATAGTAAGGCGCGCGGTTGCCGGGTGCGGTGCGGCTTTCAGCCTGGGTGAAATATTTCTTTGCCTCGGCATATGCGCCCTGTGCATAGTATATGTATCCCTGATAGAATCGTGCGGCTCCGGCATAGCGGCTTATCCCTTGCAGGCTTCTGAATCGGGGGAGAGCCTTGTCAAAGTCGCCAAGCATCATGTAGCAATAGGCTGTGCGGTAGTCGTAATCTTCCCGGGAGGTAAGGTTTAGTCCTCCCTTGTCGATTGAGCGGTAGCCTGCAAGCGCCTTTTTGTAGTTGCCGTGAAAGAAGTCGCAGTCGGCGATACCCATCTTAGCCTCCAGTCGGAAACGCGAAGCGGGGTATTCGTCGACAAACTCTACAAACGCTTTTCTCGCTTCATCAAGCGAGCCTGATTTCAGGTAAGACAGGGCTGTGGTATAAGCCGCCTCCTCGATGTCGCCGGGCGAAGCAAGTGTTGCTGCCGGCGATGTAAGCTGGTCGATGGCTCCCGGATAGTTGTTGTCGCGATACATTAGCTCGCCTCGGGTCACAAACCCTTCCGGATCGGGGGAGTTGACCTGTGGGTGTCCGCTAAGCGCCATGGCGAGCGCCGCAGGCAATATAACAATCTTTTTCATCTATTGCTTGGTGTTTAGTGGGCTGGTTTTCTCGGCTGCATATCCCTCAATCCCAGCCTTGCGTGATTACTATTGCAAATTTATGGAAAAATCTCGTGATTTCTACACCGACAGAATAAAAAGGTCAATGCTGCCACAAATTATCTGTCATTGATACCGTGCTTTATGTACAATTATTCGTTAATTGAGGGTATAATTATAAATGCCTCTTACAATGGACAGAAATCGGATCGTAGCAGGTATTGGCGTACACAATTTAGATAAAACGATGGGTAATTCAAAAATAAGTGTTGATAATCTTCTTGATAATAGCGCAGGAGTGATATTGTTAAAATGAAGTTTGACGTGTTAAAGTATAATAATGGGATAAAATAGTATCATATAAGAGCGTTTTTTTGTGATATATTTGCATTGACTTAACATAAATATGATAAACTAACCTAATTTAATAACCTAAATCAAACATTATGATTAAAAATTTACTCTCTTTTGCTGCTGTTGCAGCTCTTGCAGTGTCATCAGCTAATGCCGAAACACTTGACCTTACATTGAGTGAGCTTGGCTCGGGCTGGGGTTCATCTTATGATGCAGAGACCAAAACGATTACTTATGAAAGCGATTGGGCAGGTCGTGGTTGGTGGCTTGGCGATGCCAACTATAGTGATTACGATGAGGTCGTCGTTGAATTTGAACCGGTTGAATTTGATATTCAGGTTGTAATCCAATATAATGAAAAGGCTGAAGGTGGCACAGAGGGTATATCTGAGGCTACTATGGGAACAGCCGGTGTCACTAAGATAGTTGCTCCTCTTAATCCTGATATTAAAAACTCTGTAATGCAGATTTATGTACAGTCTTCAAAGGCAGGTACTGTTACTCTCAAGGCTGCTTATCTTCAGAATGCTACTGTGGTGGATCCTGATGCAGTTAAAGAATTGTGGTCAGGCGATCAGGCACTTGACTGGTGGGATAATGCAATTAAGTTGCCCGTTTCAACATTTGTTGCTGCCAAAGTTAAGGCTGGTGACAAGTTAGATATTTCTTATGTGAATACTGGCGATCCTGAAGCTAAAAAATATTGTAACCTTAAAGTTCAGTTGCTTCTTGCTGACTGGAAGCAGGCAATACTTCCCGGATTTGCTCTTTGCGACGGTTTCCAGGAGGATTATGGTACAGTAAATCTGTCTGAGGCTTCTGGTGTGTTTACTATCACTCTTGGCGAAGATGATGTAAAGGAACTTACTGATGCTGCAGCTAATCAGAGCCTTATGATTGTAGGTGAAAATATTACAGTTACAAAGATTGATCTTGTCCCTGAGAAAGAACCTACTGTAGGTATCGACAATGTTGCTATCGATGAGAATGCTCCTGTTGAGTATTACAACCTTCAGGGTGTTAAGGTGGCTAATCCTGCCAACGGCATCTATGTTGTACGTCAGGGCAACAAGGTAAGCAAAGTACTTGTTAAGTAATTGACTACATTATTTATTATCTATAAAAAAGGTGTACCGAATTTTTCCGGTACACCTTTTTTTATTGCCGTTTTATGGGGCGATGTTTGTCGTTTTTCTGTTTGGCGCGTCACTCAAGGATTGCAGCAACACGCTTTAAGGCTGCAATAAATGCGTCACACTCCTCGATAGTGTTGTAAAGACCGAATGACGCGCGCACGGTGCCTTCAATGCCAAGACGGTGCATGAGCGGTTCGGCACAGTGGTGACCTGTGCGCACGGCTATGCCGAGCTTGTCAAGCAGCATTCCGGTGTCATAATGGTGGGCGTTGCCGATGAGAAATGATATTATGGCATCCTTGCCAGGCGCAGTGCCGAATATGCGCATACCCGGAATCTCCATCATGCGGGGCATGGTGTATTCAAGCAACTTATGCTCATGGGCGGCTATCGCATCCATGCCGATTGGCTCAAGATAGTCGATGGCGCTCTTAAAGGCGGCGATATCGACAAAGTCGGGTGTGCCTGCCTCAAATTTAAACGGGAGTTCGGCAAAAGTGGTGTGTTCAAAGCTTACATTGCCTATCATCTCGCCCCCTCCCTGATAGGGTGGCATACGCTTAAGCAGCTCCCTCTTGCCATATAGCACACCTACTCCTGAGGGTCCATACATCTTGTGGGATGAGAAGGCGTAGAAGTCGCAGTCGAGCGCAGTCACGTCGACACGCTGGTGAGCCACCGCCTGTGCGCCGTCAACAAGTACCGGCACCCCGTGGCTGTGGGCTTCCTTTATTATCTCGGCAACAGGATTGACGGTGCCGAGCACATTGCTCACATGGGCTATCGCCACCATCGCCGTGTGACCGTTAAACATATGGCGGAATGCATCCATGTCAAGCACTCCGCGGTCATCCATCGGGATTACGCGCAACTTCACGTTGACGCGGCTCTGAAGCAGCTGCCACGGCACAATGTTGGCATGGTGTTCCATGACGCTTACTATGATTTCATCGCCGTCGCGGAAAAATGAGCCGTACGATGACGCCACGAGATTGATGGCTTCAGTAGTGCCTCTGGTGAAGATGATTTCTTCGGTCGAGGGAGCGTTGATCCATCCCCTTATCCTTTCGCGTGCCGCCTCCTGCAGCGATGTCATCTCCTGGGAGAGAGTGTGTACGCCGCGGTGTACATTGGCTTTCGTGTTATAGTATATACTTTCGATATTTTCCACTACTTGCCGCGGAGTCTGCGAGGTAGCGGTATTATCTAAATATATGAGCTGCCGGTTATAGATTTTCCTGTCGAGGGCGGGAAAATCGGAACGTAACCGGTCTACATCGTAATTATCCATGATTTACTGTTTTTTAGCTGCCGCGCAGCTTGTCATGCAGTCACCGCAGAATGACTCCTGCCCGTGAAAACGCTTTTCTACAAGGAGGTGGAGGCGTTCGCGCAATCCTTCCATCCTTACAGTGTCGATAACTTCCGACATAAAAGCCTGCATCAGCATTGTGCGAGCCATCTTTTCGCCTATACCGCGTGAACGCATGTAGAACAGCGCTTCCTGGTCGAGCTGACCTGTAGTGGCTCCGTGGCTGCATTTCACGTCGTCGCAATATATGAGCAGCTGGGGCTTTGTGTGCATTTTCGCGCCTGTCGATGCGAGCAGGTTGCGGTCGCTTTGATAAGCCTCGGTCTTCACCGCGCCTTCATTTACCACGATGCCGCCTTCAAATGCACCTGAAGCATCGTCGTCAAGTACATACTTGAATAGCTGGCGGCTGTGACAATGCGAGCCGAGATGATTGACCGACGAGTTGTTGTCGATATGCTGATGTCCCGAGGCGATAGCCATTCCTGCAAGGAGAGTGTCACATCCGTTGCCTGCGATTTCGATATAGTAGTCGTTGCGGGTGTTTCCGCAGCTGAGAGTCATGCCGTTGACAAGCAGCGAAGAGTTGTCTTCCTGTCGCGCGTAGATTGACGAGCAGCGAGAGGTGCCCTCACGCGATTCCTCCAGGTCGTAATAGTCGAGACGCGCGTTGGCGCTGAGAGCTATTTCCACTACCTGCGACGACAGATATTGCTGCGTGGAGTCCTGGGTGTGGTCACACACGAGCAGCTGTGCCGAGGCTCCTTCTTCGAGCACTATCAGCACGCGGCGCACAGCCATGAGCGGAGTGGGTGAGCTGAAGATGTTGACAAGCTGGAGCGGCTTTTCAAGGGCGACTCCTTTGGGCACATAGATAAACACGCCATCTTCCACAAGCATGGTGTTGAGCGCAGTAGTCACCGAATCAAGCGACGCTACCTTTCCGTAGTAGCGTCCTACGAGTTCGGGATGAGTTGCTGCCGCTTTGGCGAGGCTGCCGAAAAACACTCCTTCGGGGAGGCGTGATTCAAGCGTGCCCACGGGGTGAAATTCATCGTTGACCACTATTCCGAGCAGGGTGCTGAGATTGGGCACACCGCAGTGAAACGATGCCGCAGCATCCACCGGGATATTGACGCGGTTGATGTTGAGCCCGAAGTCGGGTGCCATCATCTCCTCGATAGAGGTTTTTTCATAACCCTCTGTATTTCGGTCGGGTAGTGTCTTCCCCTTCAAGGCGTCAAATGCCGCCGGTCGCAGGGCGTTAATCACCGGAGCCGAGTGACTGTCGAGGGTCGCCCGGTGGTCGCGGTATATGTCGGTATATTGTGAGAGACTGCTCATGGTCAATCTTGATTTTCGTTCTGTTTCAACCAGTCGTAACCCTTCTCTTCAAGTTCGAGCGCAAGCTCCGGACCGGCCGTCTTTACTATCCGTCCCTTGTAGAGCACATGCACGAAGTCGGGCTTGATGTAGTCAAGCAGTCGCTGATAGTGGGTGATGACTATAGTTGCGTTGCGGTCGGTCTTCAATTTATTGACACCGCCGGCTACTATGCGTAGAGCATCGATGTCAAGACCGGAGTCGGTCTCGTCAAGAATGGATAGCTTTGGCTCAAGCACAGCCATCTGGAATATCTCGTTGCGCTTTTTCTCTCCACCTGAAAAGCCTTCGTTGACCGAGCGCGACGCGAGTTTGTTGTCAAGCTCTACGATTGCGCGCTTCTGGCGCATCAGTTTCAGGAAGTCGCTTGCCGACAGCGGTGACTCGTTGAAATATTTGCGCTTCTCGTTGACAGCGGCTCTCATGAAGTTGACCATTGACACTCCCGGTATCTCCACGGGATACTGAAACGACAGGAATAGTCCTTCGTGGCTGCGGTCTTCGGGCGAAAGCTCAAGCAGCTTTTTGCCGTGGAAATCCACGTTTCCCCCGGTGACAGTGTATCCGGGAGCACCGGCAAGCACCATTGAAAGGGTGGACTTACCGGAACCGTTTGGTCCCATGATGGCATGTACTTCGCCTTCGCGCACCTGAAGATTGATGCCTTTCAATATCTCTTTACCGTCGACCGATGCATGGAGGTCGTGAATGTCAAGTAATATGTTTTTATCCATTTCGGTTATGTTTTTTTCTGTTGTTGAATCAATGGCGGCAAGTTGACCCTGAGTGTTGTCAGCCTACCGAGCCTTCGAGTGTCACCTGGAGCAGTCGCTGTGCTTCCACGGCAAATTCCATCGGAAGCTTGTTCATCACCTCCTTGGCGTAACCGTTGACAATAAGTCCGATAGCTTCTTCCGTCGGGATGCCGCGCTGATTACAGTAAAACACCTGGTCCTCGCTGATTTTTGATGTGGTGGCTTCATGTTCCACTACAGCCGTGTCGTTGAGCACGTCGATATAGGGGAATGTGTGGGCGCCACATGTGGAGCTGAGCAGGAGGCTGTCACACTGAGTGTAGTTGCGGCAGCCGTCAGCCTTGGGAAGCACCTTTACCAGTCCGCGATAGGAGTTCTGGCTATGTCCCGCCGATATGCCTTTGCTGACGATGGTCGAACGGGTGTTGCGCCCGGCATGTATCATTTTTGTGCCTGTGTCGGCTTGCTGATAGTTGCGGGTCACGGCAACCGAGTAAAATTCTCCTGTCGAGCCTTCGCCCTGCAATACACAACTCGGGTATTTCCATGTAATCGCCGAGCCTGTTTCCACTTGTGTCCATGACAGCTTGGAGTAGTCGCCACGGCAGAGTCCGCGCTTGGTCACGAAGTTATATACGCCTCCGTTGCCGTCCTTGTCACCGGCATACCAGTTCTGTACAGTTGAGTATTTCACCTCGGCACGGTCTTCCACCACTATCTCCACGATGGCGGCGTGAAGCTGGTTTTCATCGCGCATGGGCGCGGTGCATCCTTCGAGATAGCTTACATATGAGTCATCGTCGGCTACGATGAGGGTGCGTTCAAACTGCCCTGTGCCGGCGGCATTGATGCGGAAATAGGTTGAAAGCTCCATCGGGCATCTTACTCCCTTGGGGATGTAGACAAAAGAGCCGTCGGAAAATACAGCCGAGTTAAGCGCAGCAAAGAAGTTGTCGCGGTAGCTCACCACGCTTCCGAGATAGCGTTTCACCAGGTCGGGATAATCCTTTACCGCCTCGGAAAATGAACAGAATATCACTCCCAGTTCGGCAAGTTTTTCTTTATGTGTGGTCTTTACCGATACCGAGTCCATGACTGCATCGACAGCCATTCCCGACAACGCTTTCTGCTCCTGAAGGGGAATGCCGAGCTTGTTGAAGGTGTCAATCAGCTCGGGGTCAACTTCGTCAAGGCTTTTCGGACCCTCTTTTTTCTTTGGCGCCGCATAATAGCTGATAGCCTGATAGTCGATAGGCGGGATATCAAGATGTGCCCATTGAGGCATCTTCAGTGTCAGCCAGTGGCGGTAGGCTTTCAATCGGAATTCAAGTAGCCATTCAGGCTCGTTTTTCTTCTTGGAGATAAGTCTTATTACGTCCTCGTTAAGCCCTTGAGGTATGACGTCAGTATCAATATCGGTGACAAATCCATACTTGTATTCGTCACCGGTCACATTTTTTATGATATCGTCGTCGTCCTGCTGGTTTATATTCTGGTTATCTTCATTCATTATTTCTCGCTTGATAGATAGGGGATATATGTAAAGTGATAACAATCACTGCTGTTGAATGTTGACAGGGTCAGGTAATATTGTTAATCATCTCACCGACCGGACCTGCCATGACGCCAAATAGTTTCGGCGCGAGCTGCATCACAAACACAAACAGTTTGCCCGATGCGATGGCTGAGGAGTGGAATATGACGCAATGGGGAGCAATCATGTAGAACAGGTTGAGGAATACGCTGGTGAGTATAAGCCATTTGAATATGCCGAATATGCCGCCAAGCATATGGTCGAGCCAGCCTGCCATCAGCGTGTCGGTTATGCGCCGTAGAAGCGATGCAAACAATCCTATGCCGAAATATACTACAAGATATACGGTTATGCCGCCGGCTATGTTAGCCAAAGTCTCATTGGAGAATGTGTCGGGTGCCCATGACATGTACATGCTGCCGATGTCGGTGGCAAAAAAACGGCATGCTATGATACCGAGCACTACACCGCCGATTGATGCAATCTGGGCGATTATACCTTTGTAGAGTCCGAGCACTAAGGAGGCTCCGATAATTATCAGTAATATTATGTCAATTGTAGTCAAGGGTCCGGATGATTTATTGGTGCAAAATTACTAAATTTCAGTAACATTATCAATAGTTGCCTTATATGATTGCCTGGACCTCCTTGAAGGCGTAGACGCGGGTGTTGCCAAATGAGTCAAGAAGCGACAGATGACCGGTAGGGGCTACGCCTGTTATTATCGCGCTGAACTCTTCACCGGAGGCTGTGTCGCGGTAGTTGCCGCCGTCGCGGCGCCAGAGTGATGACAAGTAGTCGTGATGTCGCATGTCGACGGGCTGTCGCAGTCTGTTGTCGATGGCTGTGAGCACATCGGAGAGCAGTGTATCGAGCTTCAGCTCGTTGCCGGTAAGCATTACCGCCGATACGGGGTTGGGTGCGTCACTATTGAACCTGCGCTGGTTGACGTTGATGCCTATGCCTGCAATCGAGTGACCTATCAGGTTGCCTGAAAGGCTGTTTTCAATCAATATGCCACATATCTTTTTGTCGCCGGCGTAGATGTCGTTGGGCCACTTGATTTTCACATGGTGATTTTCAAGGTGTCGGCGCAGTGTGTCGGTTATTCCGAGTGCTACGGCTTCCGAAATGTAAAACTGGTCGTGGGCAGTTATGTCACGCGGCTTGAGCAGCAGGGAGAATGTGAGGTTTTTGCCCGGTTCCGACTCCCATGTATTGCCGCGTTGTCCACGTCCGGCAGTCTGTGAGCGGGTGACCACCACTGTTCCGTGGGGCACTTCGCGCGCAATGGCAGCGAGGTGGCTGTTGGTGGAGCCACACTCTTCAAGTCTTATTATATTGTGACCGGTCATGACATTACACAGTTATAAACATGTAGCAGCCCATGGCGATGATGGCAACGCCAAGCGCAAAATAAAGGCATCGGGCATAGCTGCGTTTCATACGGCAGGTAAGTACCCTTACATTCATGTTGTTGAAAAACCACTCCCAGCCGGCAATTGCCGCAACGATTGAAAATATCCCGCATCCGATGAAAATGACGGCGAGGATATAGGCTCCGATCGCAGGATTCATTATTCTTCAGGTTCGGTGACGGTCAGTTCGCGTGAGCCGTCGGGAAGCTCCTTGATGTCGACGCGTACAGTGTCGTCGGGTAGTATGTCGGCTATTCGCTCCGGCCATTCGATGAGGCAGAGTGCGCCTGAGTCGAAGTAATCTTCCACGCCTATGTCAAATGCTTCTTCAAGCGATTCAAGGCGATAAAGGTCAAAGTGATATATCAGCTCGGCGGTTGTGTCGGAACGATATTCGTTTATTATGGCGAACGACGGGCTGCTTGTCGGGTCTTCTTCTACGCCGAGAGCCTTGGACAAAGCGGAGATGAAAGTGGTTTTGCCCACACCCATGTCGCCGTAAAATGCAAACACTGTGTAGTCGCCCATTATGTCGATAAATTCCTTGGCGGCTTTGTCAAGGTCGGTTGTTGACGGAATAAGGATTTTTGTAGTTGCCATATTTATAAGTCGGTTATTTTGCGGTTAATGTAATAAGTGGTATAATCATTTCTTCGAGGGAGATGCCTCCATGCTGGAATGTGCCGGTGTAATACTGCACATAATGGTTGTAGTTGTTGGGGTAGGCGAAGAAGTCATGTCCCGAGGCGAAAATGTAGGTCGAGGAGATATTGGGAGAGGGTAGTCCGTAACGTTCCGGATTTTTGATTTCATATACCTGCTTCTGATTGTAGCTCAGGTTTTTGCCTACCTTGTAGCGGAGGTTGGTATTGGTGTTGCGGTCACCTATTACCTTTATGGGGTTGTTGACCTGGATGGTGCCGTGGTCGGTGGTCAATACTATCTTGTAACCTTTTTCTGCAATCTTACGGAAGAGTTCGAGTGCCGACGAGTGGCGGAACCATGATTCCGTAATCGAACGGTAGGCTGCATTGTTGGCGGCGAGCTCGCGTATCATCTTTGATTCGGTGCGGGCGTGGGATAGCATGTCGACAAAGTTGATTACCAACACATTGAGCTCGTTGTTTTCGAGGTTGGAAAACTCGCGTATGAGTTTTTCGCCCGTTGCCGAGTCGTTAATCTTGTTATAGGAAAATTTCACCTTGCGGCGAAAACGCTCAAACTGCGTGGCTATCAGCGGCGACTCGTTAAGATTCTTGCCTTCATCTTCATCTTCGTCGACCCACAGGTCGGGAAACATCTTGGATATATCGAGCGGCATAAGTCCGGAGAAGATGGCGTTGCGGGCATATTGGGTTGCAGTCGGTAGGATAGAGGTGTATAGCTCCTCTTCAAAGGTGAATATGTCGGACAACAACGGTTTCACCGACCGCCACTGGTCAAGGCGAAAATTGTCGATGACTATGAAAAACACCTTTTCGCCTTTGTCGAGCAAGGGGAATATGCGCTTCTTGAATATGTCGGGACTCATGAGCGGATGGTCGTTGCCCGTGACCCAGTTTTCATAATTCTTGCGCACAAATTTGTTGAATGCAGAGTTTGCCTCGCTTTTCTGCATCTGCAGCAGTTCCTCCATGCTTGTGTCGGCTGAGGCAAGTTCGAGCTCCCAGAATACCAGTTTGCCATATAGGTCATACCAGTCTTCAATCGTGCGGCAGCCATTTATCAGGGTGGATATGTTGTTGAACTCCTGACGGTAGTCGGTAGCCGCCTGCTCGCTCACAAGGCGTTCGGAGTGGAGGTTTTTCTTGATGGAAAGGAGTATCTGGCTCGGATTGACCGGCTTGATGAGGTAATCGGCTATCTTGTTGCCTATTGCCTGGTTCATGATATTTTCCTCCTCGCTCTTGGTAATCATGATGATGGGAGTGAGGGGTACAATCTGCTTGATTTGTGACAGTGTTTCCAGCCCGGTAAGTCCAGGCATGTTTTCGTCAAGTATGATAAGGTCAAACCGGTCGGTCTCCACGAGGTCAAGGGCATCTCTGCCGCTGTTAGCCGTGGTTACGTCATATCCTTTGTTTTTTAAAAACAGTATGTGGGGCTTCAGCAAGTCAATCTCGTCATCAGCCCATAATATATTGTACCGGTTCATATCTGGGTCAATTTAATCCAATAAATCATCGTCACCCTCCGACCCGGCGGGATATTCAGGATATACCGGCTTTGCGACAGGCTGCGGGGTTGCCGCGGCAGGTGTTGACGGTTGCGGTGCAGGCGCAGGCTCCGGTTCGGGTTGTGGCGTGGCTGCAGGTTGTGTCACCGTCTGTGGAGCCGGTGTCAACTCCGGCATTGCAGGCGTTGGCTGTTGCGGTGTCGTCTCCGGCTCGGTCTCGACTTCAGGTGTCACCGGCTCAGGTACTTCCCGCGACGGTGTTTCAGGGATGGAGTCACTTTCCATGTCGGGGTCTTCCGGCTCGGTCTCTTCCTCTTCGGCTGATTCTTCCGGGCGGTCGCTGACTATCGCGTCAAAATACAGGTCATCGGTCTCCACATTGCCTGGCGCGGTCACTACCGGGGCTTCGGCTGCCTGCTCGTCGACATAGCGGAAATAATCCTCAAATGTGCTTCCGTGCTGCAGGAGGGTGTCAAAGTTCTTCTCACTGATCATTACCGGGCGCACTTGAGGCGGTAGCACGAGGTCGGCGTCGCTCTCCATGACCTTGCGGTAATGCATAAGTTCTTCAAAGTTAGCAAATCCTTTTACAAGAAGCAAACCGAGACGCCCGAAATTCATCGGCTCAAGGTCAAAATCTTTTACTACGAATGCCCCGAAGTTGTGGCGCGCCACGTCAAAGAGCAACTGATTGCCCGAAACTTCGTCGGTAGGATATACGAGTACAAGCAGTTGCGGTTCTGCAGGGTTGAGGTCAAAGGCGATGGAGTCGGCAGACATTGCCGTGGAGTCATTGCCGAGACGGAGATCCCAGATCATTCCGCGCATGTTGGTCGCGCCGCTATGCAGTTTGCGTCCCTGTGCGAGTCCGCGCAGGTAAGATGATGCGATGGGGGTGATGTCGGTCTCCGGATATCGCTCAAGCATCTCTTTCAATACAGCCTTGAAACTTTCCTGATTGTTTTCCGACACGTAGCTGAGTGCATCGATAAACATGAATTTCGGCATGATTTTGCTCAGCGGATATTTCTTCATCATTTCGCGGTAGGCGGCGTGAACCTCGCTGTTGCGGTTGTCGAGATATGCCTCATAGGCGCGTTCATACATGCGCTCCTGGTCGCTCTCCATGTCGCGAAGCTTTTCGAGATAGTCGGGGTCACGCATCGCCATGCCGTATTTCGACTCCGGAAATTCGCTTAACATCAAGGCGCGGTAACGTTCGGCAAGTGTCTTGTTGCCGGCGCGCATGTACATGAGATACATATTGTAATATATGTCCATGCGGTAGATGTTGTCGGGATAGCGGTCAAGCAGGTCGAGCCATTCATCTGACGCGTCGGTGTAGGCGTCAAGCTGGTCTTTAAGTATGAGGCCTATATTGTACATGCCCTCCTGGATGACATCGTTGGCGGTGAGCTTTTCCTCAGGGGTGGACGGTATCTGTCGCAGATAATATTCGGGATAGTGAGGGTCGTTTTGCTTCTCGGTGTCCTCCTCTTTTTCCTTCCCGTCTTCTCCTTCGCCGGTATCCTCGGTGTCGGTGTCTTCCTCATCGCTGTTGCTGTCAAAGTCATTGAAACTGAATGATGCCTTGTTGCGGCGTCGCCAGTCATCTTCAAGCTTTCGCGAGCCCCAGCGTTTCTGGAAGTCGGTCTTTCCGGCATTGCGTGTTGCGGTGTTGTAGAAATACCATGAGTCGTCTGTGTTCATGGTAAATGTAGTGGGTGCCGACGCTGCATTACCGTTGTTCTGCACATTATTGGCACCCTGTTGCTGCGCGAGATACTCTTCGCGCTTGAGTCTTTCGGCTTCTTCGGCTTCTTTTTTCTTTAACTCGTCGATTATCTTGTTGACCACGGCGAGCTGCTGCTCTTCCGGCATTTCCGAGAGGCGCAGCAACGAGTCGTTAAGAGTGACATTCTGAGAATATAGGGCGAGCTGGTCGAGCACGTCGCTGCGGGTGCGGAGCGAGTCGATGCCCGGATAGCTTTCAGGCAGCAGCGGCACCGCCTCGGCGTAGCAGGGTTGTGCAAGGTCATAGCGGTGGCTTTCAAAGTAGAGCGCGCCGAGCTGTAGCTGGCTGATAGCCTTGTCAATGCCGTTGCGCGTCGACTTCTCTGCCGCGAGCTTGTAATTTTCGATGGCTTTCACGGTGTCGCCACGCGACAGGTAGAGGTTGCCTATGGCATAATAAATCTGGTCAAGATAGGGCTGGTTGCGGTCGTAGCGCGTCATGCGTCGCAAGGCTTTCACTTCCGGTTCCACATTGCTGCCGGAGTAGACTTCACTCTGCTTTATGCGGGCGTTGAGCTGGGCTCGGTACGATACCTGCGAGCTTGCCGACTTCTTGTAGGCTTTGTAGGCGGCATCTTTGTTTCCTGCACGGGCATAGAGTTGCCCTAAAAGGAAATACAGGCGCGATTTCTGTATGCCCGATGAGTGTTTTATCGTCTTCTCGACATAGGGTATTGCCTTCAGCGGGTCATGAGACTGGAGGAGCATCGTGGCATACACCATATTGTAGAGCCCTTGGAGGTCACCGTTGACGAGCGCTTTTTCCGGTATTTTGGTCACGATGTTTTCCGCTTCATAATCCCATCCCATGGCAAGATATGAACGCGCCTGCCACAGCTTTGCCTCGGTGATGGTGTTGGGGAGCCACGTGAAATGCTTCACGATATAGTAGAAGGTCGATGCAGACCCGAGATAATCGCCGTTGTTGTATTGCGAGCGCCCCATCTGCATCCACGAATTATGGATAAACGGGTTGTATTCATCGCGTTTCATCCACGCCTTGTATTTAGGGTCTGATGACTTTCCGGGCTTTTTTGCCGGCTTTTTCTTTATCGACCTTAGTTGTATAGCCTTCTGGGCTTTTTCGATTGAGCGGGTGAAATCGCCCGCAGGTTGGGGGGCGTCGGGGTCTTTGCGGCCATCGGTGGGGTGAATGAAGAGCAGTCGCGAATAGTCGTCCTCGTAGCCGTGTTCGAGCGTCTTCATCGTCTCCTTATAATGCTCGTCGCCGTTGTAGTAGATGTTGTATCGAGTGATAAAAGCCTGATAATTACGCGACATGGCGGTGTTTTTCCGCGGACCGCACGACACGACAGCCACCGAAAATGCAAGCAGTATTATCAGTGTTAACTTTTTCACGTTTAGAGCTTGTTTGTTATTAGATAACGCCCGTCTACGATGATTATTGCACCAGACGCCTGGTAATGATGTCGGCGCTGAGTCGCGCCACGGCGTAGACGGCAATCTGGAGCAACACGATTATGGCGGAACATGGCACATCGATTACCGTGGCGAGAAACAACCCGCCTACAGAGCTGCCAAGTGAGATTGCCATTGCCATAAACATTATCGACATGAACCGCTTGCACCACACCTCGGCAATGAGGATAGGCACTGTGAGCATGGCAAGCAGCAGCATAATGCCTATAAGGCGTATGGTAAGCACCACACTGACTGCTACAAACACGGTCATGGCGTAGTTGATGAATTTGACCGGAAGTCCCGCCACCTTGGCAAAGTCTCGGTCAAAGGAGCAGGCGATGATTGTGTGCCTGAATATCAGGAAAAAGATGAGCAGCAGCGCTGTGAATCCGGCAAAGAGCCACAGGTCGCCGACGGTGATTGTGAGGATATTGCCGAAGAGAAATGTGTTAAGCTCCGGGACATAGCCCGGTGTGAGAAATACAAACAGTATACCTATCGCCATGCCGAGCGACCAGATGACGGCTATCGCGGAGTCTTCCCTTACCTTGTAGCGTCCGGCGATCCACTCCACGCCGAGCGACGAGATGACAGCAAATGCGGCGGCGGTGGCAACAGGGCTTATGCCGAGATAATAGCCAAGTCCGAGTCCTCCGAAGCAGGCGTGGGTGACACCTCCCGTAATCGAGACCATGCGGCGTGTGATGATGTAGGTGCCTATGACTGCCGCGGCGATGCTTATGATAATGATGCCGGCAAGCGCGTTGCGGAAAAATGTATATTGGAGATATTCCATCTCTGACAGGTTGAATTTATGGTGTCTATTGGATGATGTTTGCCTCACGCCGTGCCTCGGCTACAATCATGAGCAGTTCCTCCTTGACAGGGGCGGGCAATTCGATGCCGCGTAACTGTATGCTTCTTCCCCAGCCTGCTATATCATCGGGAAGCAAAGTCAGCAATACGTCGCGAAATTGCTCGGTTTCCTCGTCGGTATAGTCATCGGCTTTCCTTCCTATGTAAGCGTCAAGCTCTTCATCATCGTAATACTCTATTTTGTCGCTTACCGAGGCGAGAAGGGAATCGCGCTCACAGGTGATGTGCATGCCGCAGCATTCCTCTTCCGGCTCGTTAAATGCCGGCAGGTCTATGCCCTCTGCCTTGGCTTTGCGTCGCGAATGGCGGTCGTGGAGATAGAGTATGAGCCCTACGGCTACAAGTGCCCCGAGTATGATAAGACTGACTTCCATTGTTATTCCTCCACTTCTGCCGGTTTGATTTCCTGAAGGGTGAAGCCTGTCAGGCGCATATCGTTCCAGAACTCCGGATACGATTTGTTGACCACCTCCACATTGCGTATTACTATACCGGGCAGGAACAGGGCTACCGGGGCAAAAGCCATTGCCATGCGATGGTCGTCGTAGGTGTCAATGGCAAGCGGGACCTCGCTGTCGACCGGTGCACGAGCTCCCTCCCATTCGAGGGTGCTGTCGTCGGGTTGTCCGATGACAAACGATAGCTTGCGCAGCTCGGCGCATAGCGCAGCCAGTCGGTCGGTCTCCTTAATCTTCAGTGTCGATAGTCCGGTGATGTGGAACGGCAGATTGAGCACGCAGCAGGTGACGATGATTGTCTGTGCCAGGTCGGGGCAGTCCGACAGGTCGGCGGTAAGACGCGGGGTGATGTCGGGCGATGCGTTTAGCTCAAGGGCTCCTTCGCTGTCCCACTGCGCTTCAATTCCGAAATTGGAAAAATATTGTTTTACCCGGCTGTCGCCTTGTAATGAATTTTGGTCAAGTCCGAGCAACTTTATGTCGCCAAATGAGAATGCCGCTGTTTCAAACCAATAAGACGCAGCCGACCAGTCGGCTTCTACCGTAAAGTCGATAGCCTTGTACTGTTGGGGGGCTATAGTGATGGTGTTGCCGTAAAAGTCGCTTTCCACGCCCCATTGCTTCATCAGTCCGAGGGTCATGAGTATGTAGGGGCGCGACACAATCTCTCCCGCGAGGGTGAGGGTGAGCCCCTTCTCCATGAGTGGAGCCGCCATGAGTAGAGCCGAGATGTATTGCGAACTCATAGAACCGTCAATCGTGATATTTCCGCCCGTAAGCTTCTTGCCTGTGATGGCAAGCGGGGGGTAGCCTTCTTGCTGCGTGTAGGAGATGTCGGCGCCACACTCACGGAGCGCGTTGACGAGTAGCCCTATGGGACGCTGGCGCATGCGTTCGCTGCCGTCGATTGTTACCGTGCGGCCTTCCTGCATGGCGAAATACGCGGTGAGGAAACGCATCGCTGTGCCTGCCGCGCCTATGTTAATACTGTCGCTGTCAGAGTTAAGTGCGGCTTGCATGACATCGGTGTCGTCACATTTTGCCACTTCCTTTATCGACCCGTTGTTGCCGGTGAGTGCATTTATCATCAATGCCCGGTTACTGATGCTTTTTGAAAGCGGCAGGTTAATCCGGGCGTCCACTATCTCTTCGGGGGGAAATATCTGATAGTCCATGGTGCAGAGTATATTTTGCTTGTATTATTAATCAGAATGTTGATGTTTTCAGCCAGTTGAGCCACTCTTCATGGCTGCCGTTGAAGGTGTTGAGGTCGACTTCTGAGTCACATGCCTCGGTCCATCCCTGATGACTGTATTGCCATAGTGACCACCGTGTGTTGTCATCATCGTCAAGGGGTGGGTCGGTAAATGAGCATATCCAGAGCGGGAAAGAGTCAAAACGCCCTTTGAGAAATCGCTCATAGCCATCTTTGTTGGTGTAAAACATTACGTTATGACCGTTGCGCTCAAGACATTCAATCATTGAGCGGAGGCGTTTCACGATGTCTTCGGTGGGTATGCCGCCGGGATTGCTCCATTCCTCAAGGTCGATTACTGCCGGGAGGTCGAGTGTCTTGCCCCGGAGGGAGTTCAGGAAATTGATAGCCTGCATCTCGCCGTCGGTATCGAAGCGGAAAAAATGATATGCTCCAATTGCCTTTATACATGCTTTGCGGGCTTTAAGGTAATTGGAGTGGAAACGGGGGTCTTTGAAACTTGTGCCTTCTGTGGCTTTCAGCATCACAAAATCGATTGAGTCGCCCGCTATACGCTCAAAGTCAATCTCGCCATTGTGGGCTGATAGGTCAAGACCGCGCACGGGAAACATCTCTTCGTCAACATTGACCGACTTTATAGCCCGGCGGTTGTTGACAAAAAGCAGGCATGCGGCGATGATGCCTGCCGCAAACACTAATGTCGCAATCCAGATCTTTACCTTCATTACAGCAAAGATACGCAGAATTACCGACAATCGCTAATAATCACCGTTCAATATGTGCTAAATACGGTGACAATGTGTCAAATCATAGCTCTCCACGGTTATGATTGCGAGTGGCGGCGGGTCTCGCCTTCGATTTTGCGTAGCAGGGCCACTTTCATGTCGTAGTAGTCGCGCGACATGAGCACCGGATGGGTGTCGGGGTTGTAAAAACGCTGTTCCTCGGGGCGTACCTCGGTTGTTAGCTGCCGCTTCACGTAATCGCGAATGTCGGAAAGTGGAGTCTTGGGCAATATGCGTTTACCCTTTTCGATTACCTTGACCTGCAAGGGGCGCAGGTGACACCCCTCAAGGCTGATATGCTGCCAAGGCTTGTCGGGTGATACACATTCGAGCTTAGACAGGTCGGGCATCGTGTCGCTGTGATGGGTGATGAGCTCGCCCACGCTCAGTCCCTCGCTGTCATAGACGCGGTAGATACTTTTGAGTCCCGGATTGGTGATTTTTGTCACATTGTCGGAAATCTTGATTTTCGGTTCCCAGGCTCCGTCACGGTCCACGGCGGTGAGCTTGTAGACTCCGCCAAATGTCGAGTCGCTTTTTGCTGTGATAAGACGCTCGCCTACCCCGAAGATGTCGATGCAGCCCCCTTGAGAGATGATGGAGCCTATGGTGCCTTCGTCAAGACTGTTGGAGGCTACGATTAGACAGTCGGTCATGCCGGCGTCGTCGAGCATTTTGCGTGCTTTCTTTGACAGCGATGCTATGTCGCCCGAGTCGATACGTATGCCGTGGAGATGTTCACCGCGTGGCTGCAATATGTCGTGGTACACCCTGATAGCATTGGGTACGCCCGATTCAAGGGTGTTGTAAGTGTCGACGAGAAATACCGAACGGCTACCATATATCTCGGCATAAGACTTAAATGCCTCATATTCTGATTCAAATGCCATTATCCAGCTGTGAGCCATCGTGCCGGTCACGGGAATGCCGAACATTTCGCCGGAAATGACTGTGGCTGTGGCGTTGACTCCTCCGATGTAGGCCGCCCTGGCGCCATAGATTGCGGCGTCGGCATTATGGGCGCGCCTGGCACCCATGTCGGCGACCTCCCTGCCTTGTGCCGCGCGCACTATGCGGTTGGCTTTCGTGGCTATGAGCGACTGATGGTTGAGCTGCGACAGCATGGCGGTCTCGATAATCTGAGCCTCGATAAGCGGTCCGATGACGGTCACGAGCGGTTCGTCGGGGTATGACACAGTGCCCTCGGGAAAGGCGTATATGTCGCCTGTGAAACGGAAGTTGCGCAGGAATGAGAGAAATTCTTCGGCAAACAGTCCGAGACTTCTTAGATAGTCGATGTTGTCGTCGGTGAAGTGAAAACACTCGATAAACTCGATTATCTGCTCCAGTCCCGCAAAGATTGTGAAGCCGCCGTTGTCGGGGTTACGGCGGTAGAACATGTCATATACGGTCTTTTCCGCTCCCTTTCCGAGAAGGTAAAAACCGTTGGTCATCGTAAGCTCATATAAATCCATGAGCATCGAGATATTGCGTTGTCCGCAGAGTGAGTTGGGTTCCATCATTATGACACCTTGAAGTGGGTTTTATTAATTAACAATGGTTATAGACCGGTTTGTTCAGATTAAGAAAATTTGTTAGTTTTGCACACAATGGAGATAGCTGTAAAAAATATGGTGTGTGACCGGTGTATAAAGGTCGTGGGCGAGGTCATGGCGCGGTTGGGCTATCCTCATGCTTCCGTGACGATGGGGAGGGTGTCTCTCTACACGCCGCTTTCCGACGATGAACTGGTGCGCCTTGGCGAGATGCTTGTGGAGGAGGGGTTTGAGCTTCTGCGCGACCGCGATTCTTCACTCGTGGAGCGTGTAAAGGGTGAGGTCATCCTGTTTGTCCGTGATGGCGGTGTGAATGTCAGGATGAAGCTTTCGGCTTATCTCTCCGGGCGGCTCGGGGTGGATTACCGCACACTCGGGCGCGTGTTTGCCGACAATGAGGGTCGCACGATTGAACGCTATTATATCGCCCAGAAAATCGAGTATGTAAAGGAATTGCTCGCTTACGGCGAAAAGACAGTATCGGAGATTGCCGATGCTGCCGGCTACAGCAGTGCCGCGCATCTCTCACGCCAATTTCACGCCGAGACCGGCATGACTCCTACCGAATACCGTGACAGCACACCACGCCGCACACCTCTTGACAAGGTGTGAGCAAAGGGTGATACCTCTTCAATATGCAATATTTTTGTAAAATAGTGTAACGTTCTGTCTTCCGGGGTGCAGTAACTTTGCACTATGGAAATTTTACATACTTTACTTTATATGCTCAACGAGATGTCGCCTTACATCTTGCTTGGATTTCTTATTGCGGGACTGCTCCACGCGTTTGTCCCGCCAAGGGTAATGAGCCGTCATCTTTCAGGGTCGGGCTGGCGCTCGGTGGTTAAGGCAGCACTGGTCGGCATACCGCTGCCGCTTTGCTCATGTGGGGTGTTGCCTACGGCTGTGGCTATGAAGCGCAATGGTGCGTCAAGTGCCGCGTCTTCTTCATTTCTGATTGCTACGCCTCAGACAGGAGTCGACAGCATTACCGCCACATATTCCCTGCTTGGTCCTGCTTTTGCTGTAGTGCGTCCGGTTGCCGCGCTTGTCACGGCATTTGCCGGTGGCTGTCTTGTAGGCGCTTCTGAGAAGAATTACGTAGAGGGCGGGGTGTGTAGCGTTGATGCCGGTGGCGATGAGTCCACAGCCTTGTCATTGCCGGGAAAAATCAGGAAAGCGCTCTATTACGGATTTTTCCAGATGGTGCAGAGCATAGGCAAATGGCTTGTCATAGGGCTTGTCATTGCTGCGTTGATTACCGTATGTGTGCCGTCAGGATTTTTTGTGTCGCTTGCCGACCGTCCGCTTCTCGCGATGCTTGCCGTGGTAGTGGTCGCGGTGCCGATGTATGTATGTGCGACAGGCTCTATTCCTATCGCATTGTCGCTCATGCTTAAAGGGTTGTCTCCCGGCACGGCGTTAGTGCTGCTGATGGCGGGCCCGGCTGCCAATTTTGCCTCGGTCACGGTGATTTCGCGCACAATGGGCAAGCGGAGCGCAGCGGTCTACCTTGGCTCAATCATCGCAGGCTCAATCGCTTTTGGACTGGCAATTGACTATCTGCTTCCGCGTGAGTGGTTTACCGCTCCGCTTGCTGCCGCACATGGCGCGTGTCACGGCGATGTCAGCTCATTGTCGTTGTTTGACACTGTATGCTCGGCAATACTGGTGGGGCTGCTCGTGGTGGCATTTTTGTTTCAGATTTATAACCGATATAAAAACAGACATAAAAATTTTACCGACATGACAGCAGAGTATCATATCAAAGGGATGAGCTGCGCACATTGCAAGGCTACCGTAGAGAAAAATCTTGCCCGTATAGAGGGCGTGACTTCAGTGACCGTCGACCTTCCTTCCGGGGTTGCCGTGGTCGAGGGTGAGCATGACCGTGACGCGGTTATCGAAAAGATACGAGAAATCGGATTTGACCCCGTTGATGCCTGACATGCCGCGGCGGTCAGAAGTCAAGGGTGAAATAGCCCGATACATGTAGCAATGACAGGAAATAGACCATCCCTTCATAGTAGCGGAATTTTCCTGTCGGGGGTTCGGCATCCCAAAATCGCTGAATAAATTCGGTGGCGATGGCGCGTCGGTCAGGGTCTTCTGATTTGGCGAGTGCTATCGCCCCGACTGCATTAGAGCCGGTCATGCCGCGCGAATATGAGCCGAAGGCGTTTTTGCCGTCAAGTGAGAAATGTCCGTGGATACATCCGTCGTTTTGAAAAAAGCGGAGCAGGCGGTCGATGACCTCGCTTTGTCTGCGGGTGTCTTTGCCCGTGAGGTAATAGTCCATGCCTATGTTCATGGCACAGCGTATGGCGTCATACATGTAGACCGATGTATCATATCCGGCGTGAGGCCAGCGGTAGGGTGTGCCGTCGTAGTTGCTGTAATCGGGGTGAAGACCTGTCACCGGATGGGCACTTGCTATCAGATGGTCACGCGCCGCCTCTGCCGCCTCGCTCCAGAAATCGCAGTCGGAGTCGGCATTTTCCGCCCAGTAATCAAGAAATGCCGGGAGGTGGTAGGACGGGTCGCTGAAGCCGTAGCCGAGTTTGTCGGGTACGAAAGTCACCATCTTCTTGTCGCGGTCAAAGAGGTCGTAGACACCTGTGACATTTCCTGTTTTCGACATTACTTTGTGTAATATTTCGTTTGCCTCGCGTGTGTATTCAGGCTCGTTCCAGCGTTTCCCGGCAAGGAATAGTGCTGTGACGTAATATATCTCCCCGTCAGAGGCGTTGCTGCCTCCGAGTTTCTTGCCCTTGGGGTCACATTGCCAGCAGAAATATCCGTCCCATGGAGAGCCGGCTTCATACGCCATATGCTCTTTGCTCCATTTCCAAAGGCGGTCAAACTCGTCGCGCTTATCAAGCTGGACGCTTATAATCATGCCATATGACATCCCTTCAGTGCGCACATCGTTGTTGCCGGTGTCCATGACAAATCCTTTATCGTCGCCGTCAAGATAGTAGAAGCTGCGCTGACCGTCGGCTTCATACTTTGACAAGTCGCCCGGCGTAAAGAAATGATTCCAGGTGTTTTCGATTTTTTCCTTTGTCTCTTCCTCGGTTTTGCCAAGCATTGTGTGAAACAGGTTTTCTGCACAGCAAGAGGCTGTGGCAAGAACTGTGCTCAACAAAATTGTACATCTAAGATTTTTCATTGTGTGATAAATATTTGGTCTTATGGTTTTCCTCGTTTGGTGGTCACTATGATAGCGCCATTGGCACCGCGCGACCCGTAAATCGGGGCGTCTTTGAGTACCTCCACCCGCTCTACATCATAAATGTTTATGCCATCAAGTGTGCTTACCGGGAGCTCGTCGACGATATAGAGCGGCTCGTTGGATGAATTTATGCTGTGGATTCCGCGTATGGTTACGCTTTGGTCGCCTCCTCTGGCGCTCCCTCTGACATTGAGCCCGGGCACAAGTCCGCTAAGTGCTTTTAATATGTCGCTTTGACCTGTGGCGCGAAGCCTTGCGCCTGATATCCCGGAGCTTGCATTGACGCGTTCGCGGCGTTTCACATATCCATATCCCATGTCCATTATCTCCGGCTCTTCGTTGACTGATTTTATGCCGGTGTCTATAACTGTGATTTTTATTGATTTTCGCCCGTTGACCGCAACGCGGTAGACTTCTTTCTTGATTTTTATATTGAGCGTATCGGTAGGGCTGACCTCGCTGAGTCCGAATCGTCCGTGCTTGTCGGTCGATGCGTAGCTGCCTTCATCGGTTATCCATATTTTGGCTTTGTTGACAGGATTTCCATGACCGTCGACAATAAGACCGTTAAAAGGAATCTCCTCGCTGTGGGCTGCAACGATTCCACTTACTACAAGGATAAGTATGCTCAATATGTATCTCATGATAAATGATGGTTTTCTGCAAATATAGGAATAATTCGGCAAAGTCGACCGATTTAATCCATATGGACATGATATTTTCCCCTTGACGTGACTATCAAGGGGAAAATGTTATAGTGACGCGAGTATCAGTGAGTTTGCGCGGTCTACCACCGAGGTGTCGAGCGATGCAAGATATATCAGTGTTGTTGTCTCCGAGTCGTGACCCATGCCTTCGCTAATCACTCCTACCGGGATGCCTTTAGCTTTGGCTGCTGATGCCCAGCTATGGCGAGCCACATATAGTGTGAGCGGTATGTTTATGTCGGTCATGTCGGCAATTGTTTTCAGATTGTGGTTGATTGTGTAGCTTGCGTTGCGATACACATATCGCTCGTTGTTGCCCGGTGTCTTTATTATCGGGAGCAGATAGTCGCTTGCGTTGCGAGGATATTTGTCAAGCACCGTCTGCATCTCCTTGGTCCATTTTATCGTGAGCTGTTGACCGGTTTTGCGTCGCCGGTAGGTGATATAGCCGTTTTTGAGGTCGGTCTTGCGGAGAAATGCCATGTCGATAAAGCTCATGCCACGCAGGAAAAAGCTCATGAGAAACATGTCGCGGGCGTAATCGAGATGAGGCTTGCCGGTAAGGTCGAGCCCCTTGATACGCTTTATCTGCTTTAGTGGCAGGGCGCGTTTGATAGTCTTGTCCACCCCTGTGTAAACGTGGCGAAACGGATTGCGGTTTTCGATTATCTCATACTCGACAGCGCGGTTATAGACAGCGCGGAGTATCCTGGTGTAGAAAGAAATCGTATTGGGCAATACGCCGCGCAGATTTTGCCATGCTTCGTAGCGCTCCATCACGTCGGGAGTGATGTTGTCGAGCATGATATCGGCATCGAGCCGGCATCGCGCATCCATCGAGCCGCTGACCAGAAATTTCCTGAAACTGTTAAGTGCCGCCTTGTAAGTCTCCGCTGTGCGCACCTTGCCGTTTAGCTTTAGCCTGGCGATGATATTCTCCATGAAATTGAATAGCGAATACTCATGAACGTAGATGTTAAATTCATCAATAAGGTCATCTACCGAAAATGATATGCCCCTTGCCTCTATGCGCCGGTTGATTTTGTGAAATCGTTCGAGGTCGAGGTGAATCTGTTCACGTATGGCGGCGATTTTGTTTCTGCGCTCCTGGTCTTTGCCGCCGGTTGGAGTCGCGCGATTTTCATTCCATTCTTCCGGCAATATCTTGTAAGGTGATAGCAATTGGCGCACTTTCCGTTCGTGGATAATCTGATAGTAGATTGTGCCTTCGCGACCTTCGATAGTCGACGGGCGGAATTTTACTTTAATAGAAGCCATCTGAATTGCGTTTTTTTCCACAAGATACATAATCTGTGTGAGCACTCCCACTCCCGATTATTAAATCAGACAGCGCAATATGTAATCTTCAGTATTCTTGATTTGTATATGAGATTTGTCATAGTAGAAGAGCGGTCCCTGTAGGCGAAAGTTACTGCCGGGATTTCATCGCGTTTCTACGGCTGCGCTTTTTATGAAAAAAGAGCGATGTTTCATTTTGAGAAGTTGCTATAAAGTAATATCTTTGCATAAAATGATTATTTGCAATCATGTAAAAAGAAAGGTTATACACGAAATATGAATTTGAGCGTGGGCAGGATTTATGTCAAGCCCCGGTGTATAACTTATGCTGTATCCCCTGTTTTTTTGTTTTATATTTTAATAATTGCAAATAATTATGAGCTTGCTCGTTCAAGGTTTATCGTATATACACCCCAATAAGGATTTACTTTTTCAAGACATCACGTTCTCCATATCTACGGGGAAAAAATGCGCCATTATTGGGAATAATGGTGTAGGAAAGTCTACACTTCTTAAAATATTGGCAGGAAAAATTCCACTTGCCACGGGAAACATCGTGTTTGATGGTACACTGTACATGATACCACAGCATTTCGGGCAATTCGATGGCATGAGTGTTGCGGAAGCGTTAGGACTGGCTGACAAGTTAAGAGCATTGTCAATCATCTTGGACGGGAGGGGCACAGAGAAAGAATATGAACAGCTAAACGATGAATGGGACATTCCGGAACGGTTGGCGGAAGCCTTTGCCAGATGGCAAATCGGACATATTGCTCCTGACATGCTTATGGGAAACCTTAGCGGCGGCGAGAAAACAAGAGTGTTTCTTGCCGGACAGGATATTTTCAATCCATCCGTTGTATTGATGGATGAACCGACCAATCATCTTGACGCGACAGGCAGGGCTTTGCTGTATGAATACATCGCACACACTAACAGTACTACTGTCATTGTAAGCCATGACAGGACTTTATTAAACATGCTTTCTGAGATTTATGAAATGTCTCCGACCGGAATGCAGTTTTATCCAATGAATTATGACGCGTATCGAGAAACAGTCGATGCGGAAACATGTGCTAAGGTGACGCAGCTGGAAAATCGACAGAAAGAATTGGCTAAAGCCGAGAAGTCTGCGCGTAAAACAATCGAGCGCCAACAGAAACACGCTTCGAGAGGTGAAAAACAGAGTGCGAAAAAATGTGTCGCACGCATTTCCATGGGGCTGTTGCGCGACAAATCGGAAGCAACAACATCGCGATTGAATAAGGTGCAACAGGAAAAGATGGACGCGATGAAACGGGAGATAAACGAAATACGCTCATCAATCAATGAATATACGGGCATAAAAATCGACATGGGTAATTCTGCCTTGGTCGGCAGGAAGCTACTTGTGGAAGCAAAAAATGTCACCTTCAGGTATGTCGGACGTGATGTAATGTGGAGCCAACATCCATTAGATATATCCATATTCAGCGGTGAACGTATCCGGATTCAAGGAGACAACGGATGTGGCAAAAGCACGCTGCTCAAACTGATAACCGGCTCATTGCAGCCGACAGGCGGAAAAATGTTTCGCAATGAAGCCCTCAACATATTGTATCTTGACCAAGAATATTCGAGCATTGATGATGATTTGACGGTTTACGGTCAGTTGGAGGCTTGTGACTCCAAGCGACCGGAACATGAGCTGAAGATGCTGTTGAACCGTTTCTTGTTTACATCTTCCACGTGGGATAAGAAGTGTGGAAGTCTTAGTGGCGGAGAGAAAATGCGACTTGCCTTATGTCACCTGATTGTAAGTGAAAATGCGCCCGATATGATTATAGCAGACGAGCCGACTAATAATATCGATATTACAAGTATGGATATACTGGCGGCGGTATTGAAAAACTACAAAGGCACATTGCTTGTAGTCAGTCATGACGAACAATTCATCCATGATGTGGGTATAGAGCGGACAATATGTTTTTCTTAATTTAGCAGTCAGGTAATTATTGTTTCTAAAAATGAGCTGATTATAAATTGCCGGGAACAATAAAGGTATAAATGCGTAACAAAAAGACAGAAAACAAGCCTTAGAAAGCTGATTGTCGCTTGATGTAGAAATTTCACTACTTTTGCATTCCAGCAAGAACATATTTTTGAGTATGAGAAAAGTAATATTGTATATCGCTGTAAGTCTTGACGGTTATATAGCAGACTCCCAAAAGTCAGTACACTGGATAAAAGGACAGGATGATTCGGCAGAAATGTTGGACACATATACTCCTTTTTTTTGCCTCGGTGGATACTGTGATAATGGGTAAGCGAACCTATGGCCAAATAGTGACGGAGCTGTCCCCTGAATGTTGGCCATATCCGGAAGCCGAAACGTATGTCTTTACTCATGCCTATGGCACAGAAGACATCAATCAACATCAAGCCCTGCAACATCGGAAGCAGCGAGGCGCACAACAGGCGGACAGCGGAATACCTCGCACATATCGGCAAGGAAAAGTTCTATGTCCGCACCGACCTCATGGCGGCAAACGAGACATGGGTGGCACCTGATTTCGGCGGCACATCGCTGTCGGAACGCTACAATCAGATAGCCGCGATGGTAAAGGAGAAGACAGGTCGGGCGATGCAGACCAAAGACCGGGAGCGTGTGAATAAGAAGACGGGAAAGGTGACCGTCGTGCGCGGCAGCACTCCGCTCAAAGAGGGTGTCGTGGTAATCAAGGATGATACCACGCTGGAGCAGTTGCAGCATTTCTGCGAGGTGTGTAAGGAGCGGTGGGGAATCACGGCTTTGCAAATCTTCATTCACCGTGACGAGGGACATTATGGAATTCCCGGAGAGACCGCCACATGGAAGCCCAACCTTCACGCCCATATCGTATGGGACTGGATGAACCACGACACGGGAAAATCCTGCAAGCTGGACGAGAAAGCCATGAGCGACATGCAGACGCTCTTGGCTGAGTGTCTTAACATGGAGAGGGGCAGCTCAAAGGAGCAGACGGGAAAGGAGCATCTTGAACGCGCCGACTTCATCATCGCCAAGCAGAAGCAGGAAGCCGAACAGGTAAAGGCGGAAAAGGAAGCAGCCGAAGCTGACAGGGATGCCGCGATCCGTGAAACGGACAATGCCAAATCCGAACATGAAAAGCTACAAATCGGGAACGAGGAGAAGCAACGGCGCAGCGAGGAACTTGACAGCGAAATCGCCGAAAAGGAGGAACGTGCGAGAG